>NZ_JAKRMN010000009.1:0-109881 GCF_022346365.1 Brevibacterium sp. ACRRH | reverse complement strand
ACACCAGTAACAGTAAGCTGAACACCCTTGTCCTTCTTCACGAAGTCACCAGGGGTAACTTCCTTAGGCGAAACCTTCAGACCGTACTTAGCGGCCTCTTGCTCAGGCTTGCCACCCTCACCAGGCTCAGGGTTGTTTGGCTTTGGTGCCTCTTCTTCAGGCTTTGGCTTCTCTGGCTTCGGTGCGTTGTCCTTCTTGCCAGGGGTGTTGGTGACTTTGAAGCTGTCGGTGAGTACGCCTTCTTCGCTCTTGACGGTGACCTTGTAGGATCCCAGGAAGCCGGACAGCCCGTTGCTACTTTCCTGACCGTAAACCGTGAAGGACCAGACACCATCCTTGTTAGCCTGTACCTCTTTGAAGAGGGTCTTTACCTTACCGCCGTCTTTCTTAGACACCGAGTAGCGGAACTTCTCGTTTGGCTTCAGACCAGTAACAGTAAGCTGAACACCCTTGTCCTTCTTCACGAAGTCACCAGGGGTAACTTCCTTAGGCGAAACCTTCAGACCGTACTTAGCGGCCTCTTGCTCAGGCTTGCCACCCTCACCAGGCTCAGGGTTGTTTGGCTGCGGTGTGCCCACGTCTTCGCGGTCAGTGACCACAGAGAACGAGAGCGATGTGTCGAGGGTCTTACCGGATTTGTCCTTCACCGTGAGCGTGTATGCACCCATGAGCTCAGAGTCGGACATCTTGTCAGCACCTTCTACCTTTGCGTAGAAGGTGCCACCATCCTTTGAGAAACGATTCGAGTGGAAAGTTCCAGTTGAAGTCTTTCCTGACTCTTTGTGCTTGAGAACCCAGGTGAAGTCCTCGTTTCCTTCGAGGTTCTTGTAGGACGCCAACATTCCGACTGCGCGGAAGGAGGAAACGTGGTACTTGTCGAACTGAGCTGACAGTTCAGGGTCGCCAGCTACTGCGTTGTCTTTGTCGATGTAGCGAATAACACCGGCGTTGACCTTGGTGCCGTCTTCGAGAGTGATGTTGACGGTGTAGTCGCCGTTAGGGTTCTTGACGTTGTCACCACCGGTCAGGCCATCGACACCGTAAACCTCGAACGTCGGTGTTTTAGCGAGCTGGTCAACGCGGGTGTACAGCTTGATGCTGCTGTCAGCGTTGTTGAGTGCTTCTACTGACTTGATCTTAGCTCCAGCAGGAAGGTTCGAAACGGTGATAACTGCCTTGGTGGAAGCGCTAACCTTGTCGGCGTCAAGCGTGATGGTGCATTGTGCGCCCTGCTTAGCGTTCAGCGTGTTGTTGGAGCATTCGGTGGTGGGGGCGGCGAAGGCGGGGGTGCCTGCGAATGCGAGTGCACCAGCAACAACAGCAACGGCAGGTGCAAGAACGAGCTTCTTCATGCGAATCCTTAGGTTCAATGAGTAGTTAATTCGAGGGGTCTGAAGTGACTTCTCACACTTAGAATCTACCCACCACGAGATCCGCGCAACTTGTGATCATTTTGGTCATATCTGAGGATTTACATGCGTCTGGGCTGCACAGTTGTAGGGCGATGATTGCGCGTCACACCTCGTCGCCTGTCGTAATAGCAGAGGCCTCTTCTTGTGAGGTGACATGCGGGCGGTTGACGCGCGAAAGAAGTCGGCGTCCACTGCCGAGAATGATCATTGACCCCAGTACGGCGATCGTTGCAATGCAGTACGGTGCTCCCGCGCCTGCTGCTGTTGCGAGTGGGCCGGTCACGAGGGGCGCGACAGCCCCGCCAAGGAATCGCACGCCGGAGTAGGTTGAACTTGCGATATTGCGCGGAAGGTCGGTCGCCTCCATGACCGCCTCAGTGAGGGAAGTGTTGAGAATGCCGAGGAACAGCCCAGCCACGACGACTGCGCTGGCAAGTGTTGGCAAGCTCTTAACTCCGAAAGTCATGGTGACGAGACACACGGCAAGCATTGCAAAGGTGATTGAGAGCACCGGAATAAGTCCGAACCTGCGGGTCAAGCGCGGAGCTGCGAGCACCGAGGTGATGGCAAGCGCAAGGCCCCACCCAAAGAAAACCAGTCCAAGTTCGTGTGCGCCAAACTGAATTCCGGCGCTCTTTGCAGCTTCTTCAAGCGGGTAGGGAGAGTAAGCGAGCAGTGTGAAGAACCCAAAGTTGTAACACAGGGAGACGGCGCTCAAAAGGAGCAACGGCGGGCGACGAAGCGCTGAGAACCCTGCCCACAAGGAAGCTTTTGCAGTGGATTCTGTGGGGCGCGGTAGAAGGACAATAATCGCTACGAGCCCAATTGCCATGAGGGCTGCTGTGCCAAAGAACGGCATTCGCCACGAGATCGAACCGAGAACTCCTCCAGCAAGCGGCCCAACTGCTAAACCAACCCCGAGCGCTGCCTCATACAGAATGATCGCCTGGCCCGAGCCTCCCGAAGCGGCGCCAACGATTGCAGCAAGCGCAGTTGAAATAAAAAGCGCGTTGCCAAGCCCCCAGCCAGCACGGAATCCGATAATCATATCGACGCTCCCTGCGGTACCGGCGAGTGTCGCGAAGAGCACAATGAGGACCAACCCTGCGATCAGTGTGAGTTTCACTCCGAGTCGACTCGAAATAAATCCACTGAAGAACATTGCAGCGGAAGTGACGAGTAGGTAACTCGTAAACAGGAGCATTGTTTGTGAGGGAGTCGAGTTCAGCTCTCGACTGATCGCGGGAAGAATTGGGTCGACGAGGCCGATCCCCATAAACGACACCATGCAGGCAAAGGCAATCGCCCACACCGCGATTGGTTGGTGGAAGATTGACGACTGTTTTCCTTGCTGTTGAGTCTCTGTGTCGCGGAGTTCAGTGCCGTCTGCCTTCTGTGGGTTGGGCGGTGTGGTGGGCATATGAATGTGGTCTCCAATCGAAGTGGTTGGCTGTCGGCCGAGGTGTGAAATGGGTGGCGCCTAGTGCGGCGTGGTTTTTGAGTGGCGTGCGTTATTCGGCGAGTGCGGCGCCAAGTTTGCCGAGGAGGATTGTTGCGCGTTGAAGGGTTTCGAGATCGTCGGAGTCGAGGGATTCGAGAGCGGGGCGTACGGATCGTGCGGCTGCGGTGCGAACCTGCTCAAGTTCTTTCCGACCAGCATCCGTGAGCGTGACCGCGCTTGCCCGTGCATCGTGGGCATCGGTGCGACGTTCTACGAGATGATCGGCCACCAGTCGGTTGACAATCCCGGTCATCGTGGGTTGTGTGACCGCCTCACGTGCAGCGAGTTCACCTACGCGGAGTGGTCCGCCGTGCGACAGGTTGGAAAGAACGCGAATTGCGATAAGGGAGCGTCGTCCATCAAGCCCACGAGCGTACGCGCGTCGAAAACTCCAGCTGTTGGCGACGAGGGCATAAGCGAGGTTGTCCAGTGTTTCCTGGTCATGTTCAGTGGGTTGCTGGCCAGTATTCATAGCGTCACTATATAGGCGGGCTATGTAAATGTGCAATCGATGTCGCTGACACGACAAAGCACGTGAATAGCAAAACGCTGGGCGTTCGAAGATCGAACGCCCAGCGCTACTTAGTCTTGTCGGGCCATGCCTTTAGTCCCGTCGGGCCATGCCTAACGAAAGCGAATCCAACCTGATGTGACGCTCCTGCTCAGGGCTGGGCGTGCGCACCGTCAAAGCGTTTGGCAGAACCGACAACTCCAGGTAGTCGGTCTCGCCCAACACGTCCCCGTCGACCTGCACATCCAGTTCCTTCTCCGCGCGCACCTTCACAGCAGCGCACTTCGTCACATCGGCGTGCATGCCCTTGCGTGAACGCCCAGCAATCGACGTGACCACGCTGACCCACTCCGCTACATTGCGTGGCGTCACCGTCAGCACGTCCAAGTGCCCGTCATCGATCACCGCACCGGGAATCAGCTCAATTCCACCCTGCACTTTTCCGCAGTTACCACCCAGGATGGACCGAATCTTCCGGGTCTCTTCTTCCCCGTCATCAAACTGGATGCGCACCTCGGTAGGCTTGCCCAACAGCTGACGCGATCCTTGCCGGACGTACGCCCACCAGCCCATGCGCGACTTGGCATCTTCGCTGGTATTCGACATCACCGTGGCGTCGTACCCGATCCCCGCCATCACGGTAAACAGCGTGTCCTCACCGTCCGGCGACGTGCGCAACCGCGCCGCATCAATCACCCGATCCTGCCCCCACAGGGCCACACGCATGGCCCACTCGAACCGGTTGAGTGGAATCGACAGGTTCCTCGCCAGCAGGTTGCCCGTTCCCATCGGAATGATGCCCATGGGGACGTCGGTGTCGGCCAACGCCTCCGCGATCGCACGCACGGTACCGTCGCCACCGGCCGCGATCACCACCTCGGCGCCCTTTTCACGCGCCTCATGCGCCATGGACGTTCCGGGGTCATCCTTTGTGGTCTCAATGAACAGCGGCTCGTCCCACCCTTCGTTGCGGCACACGGTCGTGGCCACGGACTTCAACGTGTCCATCTCGTTTTTTGTGGGGTTGTAAATGATGGCGGCCCTGCGCCGTGGCGGCTGGGGTGCGGTGTCCGGGGTTTCCGCCGCCGAGGTGGTCGCCGGTGTGGTCTCTCCAGTCTCCTGGGGTGTGGTGTGGGTGGTTTTGTTTCGCGTGCCACCTACGAGGTAGCCCACGACGAACGCAACAACAACAGCAACAGCCAGAACGATCCATGCAGTGAGGGTCATAGTCGCTAGTACATCAGACTTGTCTGAGTACTTGCCTGGGCTTTTGTGATGTGGTCACCAGGCGTATGTGCTGAACAGGTAGGCTAAAGACGTGATCGATCTAGTGCAGCTCAGAGAGAACCCGGAAATTTTCAAAGCTTCACAGCGTGCGCGTGGGGCCAGTGTCGAACTCGTCGACCAGATTTTGGCAGCCGATTCAGCGCGCCGATCCGCGATTGCGGAATTTGAAGAGATCCGTGCTCAGCAAAAAGCGTTCGGCAAGAAGGTCGCGTCTGAAAAAGACAAGGACGCAAAAGCCAAGCTCGTCGCTGAAGCTAAAGAGATGTCGGACCGTGTCAAAGCTCTGCAGGCTGACAACGATGAAGCTCAGCAGAACTTTGAGCGCATCCTCATGAAGCTTCCCAACCTCATCATCGACGGCGTGCCATCCGGTGGCGAAGAAGATTCGGTTGAACTGCGCCGGGAAGGCACTGTCCGCGACTTCTCCGCTGACGGGTTCGAGCCTGCCGACCACTTAGAAATCGGCGAACGCCTCCACGCCATCGACACCACTCGCGGAGCCAAGGTTTCCGGCTCCCGCTTCCACTTCCTCACCGGTTTTGGTGCGCGCTTGGAGATGGCGATCCTCAACCTCGCTATGGACACCGCGCTGAGTGCTGGGTTCACTCCCATGGTTGTGCCCACCCTAGTGAAACCAGAGGTCATGGGTGGCACCGGGTTCCTGGGCGAACACGCCGACGAAGTGTATCGCCTGGAAGCCGACGACCTGTTCCTGGTTGGAACCTCTGAAGTTCCGTTGGCCGGCTACTTCATGGACGAAATCATCGACCTGTCAGACGGGCCCATTCGGTTCGGCGGCATTTCGTCCTGCTACCGTCGCGAAGCCGGCTCCTACGGCAAAGACACCCGGGGAATCATTCGCGTCCACCAGTTCCAGAAAGTGGAAATGTTCGCCTACGTCCACCAGGACGACGCCGAAGCCGAGCACCTCCGCATGCTGTCGCTACAGGAACAGATGCTGCAGGCGTGCGAACTGCCCTACCGCGTCATCGACATCGCTGCCGGTGACTTGGGTGACTCCGCTGCTCGCAAGTACGACTGCGAAGCCTGGGTCCCAACACAGAACACGTACCGTGAACTCACCTCAACCTCGAACTGCACCACGTTCCAGGCGCGTCGCCTCAAGATCCGTGAGCGCACCTCGGAAGGGCAGACCATTCCCGTGGCCACACTCAACGGAACCATGGCCAACACGCGCTGGCTGGTCCCTATCCTGGAAAACCACCAGCAGGCCGATGGCTCTGTCGCAATCCCCGCCGCCTTGCAGCCATACCTGGGTGGAATGAAGGCATACGGCCCCGACGGCGAAATTTTCTAGTTCCCACTCATCCCCAGGAGGCTTTGTGACACCGCACCTGATTGCGCTCGACATCGACGGCACGATTGTCGACTATGACGACAAACTTTCCGATCGTGTCCGCGGAGTCGTGCGGGCCTGCCGGGCGCAAGGTCACCACATTGTGATCTCCACGGGTCGTTCGCTCTCTGGTGCTCTCGACGTAGCGAACAGGCTGGGCCTCACTGAAGGATTCGTCGTGGTGTCCAACGGTGCCGTCATCGCCTCCCTCAACCCGGACACTGACAACGGCTACGAACTGGTCCACGTGGAGACCTTCAACCCTGGCCCGGCCCTGACCCGCATGAACCACGCCCTGCCCACGTCCCTGTGCATGGTGGAAGACGCGAACCTGGAGCGCTGGGCGTCGGCAGATTTCCCCGTTGGTGACCTGGCCGCCGGCGACGACCTCAACATCGTGCGGTTCGCAGAACTCAAAACCCTGCGCGCAACTCGCATCGTGTTACGTGAACTGCACGGGTCGCGCGAAGAGTTCGCAGACGCGGTCGAAAAGATCGGCCTACACGGCGTTACGTATTCGGTGGGCTGGAGCAACTGGTTGGACATCGCCCCCGAAGGCGTTTCCAAAGCTAGCGGACTCGCCCGGGTCGCAGAAATGCTGGGCATTGACAAGCAACACACCGTGGGCGCAGGCGACGGCACCAACGACCACGAAATGATGGAGTGGGTTGCTCACGGGATCGTCATGGGACAGGCCGGCCAGAAGCTCAAAGACCTGGGAACGGTCATCACCGGGACCGTTGAGGAAGACGGTCTGGCCACGGCGCTTCAGGATTACTTCGAACTGTCAGAGGACGCGATCCGCTCCGCTATGCGGTGACATTCCTCCGCCAACCTGGCCGCGTCGTCGACGTACCTGCGGGCCGCGTTCACCCCGGGCACCTCGGCCGGACCTGCCTGGCTGGTTTCGTCTGTCTCGCTGTTTTCAGTTACCCCGCCCGAGGTCGTCCGCACCTGGGCGCGCACCATCGCCGCAGCCTGGGCCGCCTCGGCGACCTTGGTGGCCGCGCGAGACATAAGCTCCGGGAGCGTACCCACCTGTGTGCGCACCTGCGCGGGAATCGTCTGCTCATTGACGGGCACGTGCGTGTGAAGCGTGCGCGCACAGTCGTCCACCTTGTGCGCCACCTGGTTCAGCGTGTGCGTGAGCGCGGCCAGCTGTTCAGTGGCCCGTACGTGCGCCTCTTGGGTGCCCGCGCCCGCGTGAACCTCCTCATGCAACCGGCTCGCGGTGACAAAAAACCGGTCCACCGCACGGTTGAACCGGTCACGGTGTTGCCGCCAGACACCCGTTCCGTACAGGTTGTCGGGTTGCGGTTCCTTCTTCCGCAACCCCTGGAAAAACTTGGCAAAGCCCACGCGATTACAGGTAGTTGCCCGGGCCGTAAGCGCCTTCGGGGTTGTGCTTCGCCGGGTGTTCAGGGTTTGCAGGCGAGTCGTCGTGCATCGCCTGACGCGCCATGATCGCGGTCTGGATCGACTGGAGCAACCCCTCGATCCACCCCACCAGGCCCGCTTGCGCTACCAGCAGTTCGCTGTGGCTTGGCGTCGAATAGGACGACAACCTAGGTGTGAAACTCAAGAACTCGTCCTCAAGATCCTGCCCGAGCGCTTCTTTCATCGCCTCGATCGTGTTCTCGTGGATCTGTGCCAAGCGTTTGCGCCCGGCCGGGTCGGTTTCCGCCGACTTGAGCTCCTCCAAGATTTTCGCGTGCATGTGCCCCAAGCGCACGAGCTTGCCCGGGTTCGTAATGTCCGGCTCGTCCTTCTTGTCGTCAGCGTCCTTGCTGTCGCTGTCGTTTTCGTCGCCGTCAGCTTCGCCAGCGCTGTCCGCGTCCCCGGCATCGTCGGGTTGCGCGGTCTCGTCAGTGGTGTCACCTTGGGCTTCGCCCGGCTCGGCTACCGCCTCACCTTCATCGTCCCGAGGTGGTTCCGGCTGTTCTCCCGCCTCGGCTGTCGTGAGGTCCGGAAGGATCGCCTGTTCCTCGTCTTCGGGGATATCCGGTAGTTCGATGTCCGGGTAGTCCTGCTGTTCAGGGTGCTCGCTCACGGGTTTACCTCCAAAACGATCTTGCCAAAGTGTGGCTGGTCCATGTGTTTGTGCGCCTGCACACAGTCATCAAGCGCAAACACGCGATCCACAATGGGGCGAATCTTGCCACTGGCCACCGCCGGCCACACGTGTTTGCGCACCTCAGAAACAATATGGGCTTTTTGTTCATCGGGACGCGCGCGCAGTGTGGTCCCCATGACCGAACGCCGCAAGGGGAGCAGGTCACCAAGGTTAATCTGGGCCTTGGTTCCGCCCTGCATGCCAATGATGACCAAACGGCCGTCAGCCGAAAGCGCCTGAATGTTGCGCTCCAGATACTTGGCTCCAATAATGTCCAAAATGACATCCGCGCCCGGAACACGCGCAGCCGCAGAACCGTCCGCACCTGCACCGCCACCTGTGATCTCACGAATCCGCTCAACAAAGTCTTCTTCGCGGTAGTTGATCACCGCGTCGGCGCCCAGATCAGCACACCTGCGTGCCCGGTCGTCACTGCCAACTGTTACCGCTACACGCGCCCCCACCTGTTTCGCAATCTGGATGGCCATGGTGCCAATCCCGGACGCGCCCCCGTGGACCAAAAGCCAGTCACCCTTACTCAACCCCGCCGCCATGACGACGTTGGAGTACACGGTGGCAACCACCTCGGGCAGGGCCGCCGCCTCTATAAAACTCATCCCTTCAGGCACAGGCAAAACCTGCCCGGCTGGGACCGGCACGAACTCCGCGTACCCGCCACCGGTGAGCAACACGGCCACCCGGTCACCCACCTGCCACTCCTCAACCCCGTCACCAACCTGGTGGACGGTCCCGGCCGCCTCGAGCCCCAGAATGTCTGTGGCGCCCGCGGGAGGAGTGTAAAAGCCCATGCGCTGGAGGACATCGGCGCGGTTCACACCAGCGGCCTCCACCTTCACAACAACCTCGCCAGGCTGGGCGGAAGGAACGGGGGAATCGGAAAGTTTCAGGGCGTCTGGACCGCCCGGCTGAGGAGCTGTAATCGAGCGCATACGAACCACCCTACCTGTACGATTGGCGGACGCGACCGGCAAACGCGCCTTTTTCATGCACAATGGAGGAGTGCTAGTAGAGGGACAGAAGACGACAAATCCACCCACCGTGTCTGACATCGAAGACGCCGCCAAGCGAATCGCTGACTGCGTCATCACCTCCCCGTTGCACATTTCCGAACGACTCTCCGACCTCACCGGCGCCACCGTGTACCTCAAACGCGAAGACTTGCAGCCGGTGCGCTCCTACAAGATCCGAGGCGCGTTCAACTTCCTCCTGCAACTCGACGCGAAAGAGCGGGAACACGGCGTGGTCTGCGCATCCGCCGGTAACCACGCGCAAGGATTCGCGCGTGCCTGCAACACGCTGGGCGTCGAAGGGCGCATCTTCGTCCCTAAGACCACGCCTAGGCAGAAGATCGATCGGATCCGTCACTTCGGCGGCGACCGGATCTCCATCACGGTAGCCGGTTCCACCTACGACGACGCCTCAGAACTTGCAAAGAAACACGCCGCCACCTCGGGGGCGCTGGTCGTATCCGCGTTCGACGACCCGCGCACCATCGCCGGTCAGGGCACCATTTCCGCTGAAATCACCGACCAACTGGGCTTTGCCCCGGACACCGTGGTGGTCCCGGTGGGCGGTGGTGGCCTGCTGGCTGGAATGGCCGAATACTGTCACCACCGCACCCCAAACACACGCGTTGTGGGCGTCGAACCGGCAGGGGCGGCGTGCATGACAGCGGCGCTCGCAACCGGGGCGCCCGTGCAACTGGACACTGTGGACTCCTTCGCCGACGGTGCCGCGGTACGCCGGGCCGGTGACCTGACGTACGCGATGGTCCGCGACCTCGGCCTGCCCATCACCACCGTGGACGAAGGCCGCGTGGCAAAAGAGATGGTGGACCTGTACCAGGTCGACGGGATTATCGCTGAACCCGCCGGGGCGATTTCGCCTGCCTCCATTGGCCCCGCTGACTCCGACGTTCCCGTGCCCATTGAAGCCGGATCAACTGTCGTGTGCGTCATCAGTGGTGGTAACAATGACCTGTCCCGCTACGCTGAAGTGCTCGAACGTGCCCTGGTGTGGGAGGGGCTACAGCACTACTTCATCGTGAACTTCCCACAAGAACCCGGGGCGCTGCGCCGCTTTTTGGACAATGTGTTGGGCCCTGACGACGACGTCTCCATGTTTGAGTACGTGAAACGATCCGACCGCGAAATTGGTCCCGCGTTCGTGGGCATCACCTTGGGTCGCGCTGAGGACCTCACGGGGCTCCTCGAACGCATGGACGAATCGCTGCTCGAAATCGAACGCGTTTCGCAGGACTCGCCGCTGTTCAGGATGTTCGTCTAATCGAATACCAGGGCAGATAAAGTGGTGACGTGACCGTCATCGTTCGATATCAAGGAAGAGGGTTCGCTCATGGCGATGAGCAGTGAACTCGAAGGTCTGCTTGCGCAATGGTTGCCACGCCAGGCCTGGTTTCCAGTGACGTCTTTTGAGCTGGTCGGCACACCGGACGTCGTCCCAATGTCCGACACCCAGGTCTTTGAGCTGGACTTCCCGCTTCAGGACGATGAAACGCTGACCGTCCAGGGCTGGATCGCAGTCGTGGGAATTGGGAGTGGTGACAACGTTCGCCGCATCAGTGTTCCGCTGACCCTGCGCACGCGCGAGGAAGGGCCTCTGCGCGAACATCTTATTGGCCAGATCGACGACTTCATGTTGGGGCCGTGCTACGTATACGACGCGGTCGCCGACCCTGTTTTCGTTCTTTTCGCCGCTACCGCCATGGCCACCGGTGACGCCAGCTTCGCGTTGGGGCGCGAGGCGGCTTTCGACGACCTCGGGACGCCTTCTGAGGATGGCGAAGAACACAAGGACCCCATGGCCGAGGCGGCCGCCGGGATGCGTGCCGACGCGGACCTGAGTGCGGAGCCGGTGAGTGTCAGCGAGGCCTTTGACAGCCAGTTTGAGAACTCCGACCACTCGCAGCTGACTGCGTTGCGCGTGGGGCGTGGCGGGCGCGACTTTAACGACCTGACGAACATTTCGGTGCTGTGGCACCGCGCCACCACCACACAGCTGAAGTTCGACAATTCGCGCAAGGGTGAAACCGCGGTTCTGATCGACGACCACGCATTCCCTAGCGTGCTGACGTTTTTCAGGACACTCGACATCAGTGACGTGCCCGAATCAGTGCGGTTGCCCATCATGCTCACGATCGCCGAATCACAAGCCGTTGCGCCCGTTCTGGGGTGGATGGCGTCGCGGTGGTTCGACGGCACTGACCTACACACGCACACTGCTCCAGTTGCTATGCTGACCCGTTCGGAAGCTAGCGCGGTGAGCGCATGGAACGAAGCCGTAGGAGCGGCGCGGAACGCTGCGGAGGCGACGGGGTACGCGCGACAAGCGCACGACCTCGGTGGCCGGGTTGCCAGCCTACACGTAGACCTGGGCCGTGAACTTGGCAAGGCTGAAGGCACCGGCGAACCTACCGCGAACTGGATCAAGAAGTGGTCCGACCGCGTGGACTGGGCGCTGGCCCGCGCCACGCTGGCACTCAAGCCTCTAGAGAAGCAGCTGCGCGCCCACAAACGGGCATTGGCTGACATGTCATCAGTGGGGAACCTGCAACGGATTCACGGCGGGCTCACCCTCAATCACGTGGTGAAAGCACCGGTCCACGGGTACACGGTTGCAAACTTTTCGGAGACTTCGGAACTGCGTCCACCAACATTCGACCTAGTGGCGCTGTTGCGTAGTTTGGACTACGCGGCAGGGTACGCATTCTTGGCTCGCACAGGAGCCCTTGACCCCAAGGCCACGCCCAGCACCCTGGGTGCGACCGGACTGGTGGACGACGACCTGATTGCTCAAGTCGACGGGGCGCCCGAAGCCCGCTGGTCACACGAATCCCAAAAGGCTCTCTTGGCCGGGTACTCACATGTTGGCGGCGCCGATTTCAGCATGAAGGACCCCGTGTTGCGGGCCATGCTCATTGACCGCCTGCTCGTTGAGGGCGTGAGCGAGTTGCGCAACCGGCCCACGTGGCTGATCGTGCCACTGTCCGAACTCAGGCGCCTTCTGACCACCGACACTGAAGTGGCTACCGAACCGGCACGTCTCAACCCACGCACGTCCACCGAGGCGACGCGCGCTGGAATTGAAGAACGCCTAGCCGAACACCGAAAAGCACAAGAAGAAAAGGTTGCGCACGCGCGGGCGGCTGCGGCCAAGGCGCGACAGGAGAACGACAGACTTGTCGAAGCGTCACAGGTCGCGAAGAAGGCCGGCCACGGGATTGAGGCGCCAGTTGCCAGCAACGCTGAGACGAAAGTGCAGGACGCCGAGGTGGCAGTCGGTGTCACTAAGCGCAAAGCTGGCGTGGCCGAAACCGCGGAAACTGTGCCCGCCGAGGTGGCGGATTCAGTGGAACCCACCACAGAGCCCCAAGGGGCGGGTGGCTCTCGCGCAGTGACACCTCGGCCTTCTTCCGAGACACCCGCTACACCCACGTCCGGTGACGAAAGCACGGCGGTTCCTGCAACGTTCGACCCTGCCGATGATCCAGCGGACGACCCTGTGGACGACACGGACGGAGAAATCGAGCCGCCCTTCGCGCCTAAATCCGCTCGCACCTTGCGCTAGCTCCGCGGCCTACTCTCTCACCCGCTCAAGGACGGTAACAGGGTGGGTGCCAAACACCTCGGCGACGGAGAAATCCAACCCCGTCCACGTGCGGCCAGAAAGCACGTCACGCCACGTGGGCTCAACCTCCTCGCGGATCACGGGCAAGGCCATGGTTTGCATCGTAGATGCGGTCTGCGCCGGCTCCTCTTCGTCATTGACCGAGGTGGGTATGTGGAACCGCGTGTCACCCCACCCGCCGGTGGCGCGCAAGGTGATGGGCAAGCGTTCGACCACAACGACGACCTCGGGGAACTGTGTGTCGCCAAAGTGCGCCAACCCAAACGCGTGTTCAGCGCGCTCGCCGGTGATGGCAACGCGGGTGGGCGAAGTAGGGTTTGTGAAGATGTGCGAGTGGCGCGCGCGAACTGCCAAGCCCGCTCGAAGCAACAGGTCGCCAGGGTTGTTGTCGATCAGCCGTTCGCGTGGGCTCAAGAACAGCGGGTCGAACACCTCGGGGGTGCCAGGGGAGAACAGCTGCAACGCGCGTGCCACTTGGCTGTTGCGGTCGCCAGCATGACGCACGATGGCGACCATGTGGTCGATCCGGGCAACGACCTCGGGCGTCGTGAGCGCCGTGTGAACGGCATTGCGCACCGACTCAACGAACCGCTCATCCGAGCCACCATGCCGCCGGGCTGCTCGAACCGACCGTTTGATCAGCCGGTCCACGTTCAAGTGCGAGTCCCACGCGCCCATCACGGACTGCCACAGCAGAATGTCGAAGCTGGTGTCCGAGGTGGCGGTGGCTGGGGCGTCTGAGTTGCCTGCGCCACCTGGGGTGCCGGAGGCGTCTGGCTGTGTGACCGTGTAGTCCAGCGGCACCAACTCCCGCATGTCTGCAACGAACTCCATGAACTTCTGGGGGATCTCAGACAGGGCGAGGATCCGGCAGCGCTCCGCCCGTGAGTATTTGGTAACCGGGCTGGTGAGCCCGTTGATGACCGGCGCCGAGGTGGTAGAAGTTTGGATTTTAAACTCATCCAGAATGCGGTCGGGGTGGCCGGGTTCGGACGGGAATCCACCCACTTCGTTCAGCGCAGCGAGCGTGCAGTAGCGGTAGTGCGCACGTTCCGTCACACCCAGGTTGAGCACCTCGCTGGTGGTCTGCGAAAACAGGGTGCTCACGGGGCATGACGGGGTGGTGAGCAACAGGCCAACATAGGCCAGGAGGCGGTCTGAAGCCGTACCCGAAGGCACTGTTGACCGCACTTTCGCCAACGCCCTCGGCACCACCATGGAACCCGCGGTCATCACTGGGACTTCACCTGTGCTGTTCCGGCCAAGGAAGTCGTCCGGATCCGACTCTGACAGGGCTGACAGGAACCCCTCGCGAACGACCTCGGCATCTTCATCCAAACCGAGTTCAGGGCGCGCAACGGTCACGGACGCTACAACGATCCCCAAAATCAGAGCCAGCGTATCCACGTCCACCTGGGCGGTGGGGTCGGTGCGGATGCTGGCGCGGGTGGACTCGTCCAGGCTCGCCCATGCGTTCTTGGTGGTGATAGCAAGGTCCACCATTTCGTTGTGCATGAGCGTGTTGGTGACTTCTTTCTTGCACCGCGCTTCCTCAAGCGTGAGCAGCCCGGTCACCGAGGTGGGGTTGAAGCGGAGCTGCTTTGCGGTAGTGGACAGTTCGCGGCGGTCCCGTGGGTCCAGGTCTGCAGCCAAGTGCTGGCGGAACGATTCGAGCTCGTAGAAGCCGATAGGGTGCGTGAGCGCACCGTCGATTGCCGAGATGAGCGGGTACGTGGTGGACGCGGAACCTGGCCACGACGAGGGAGTTACTTCGCGCTGGCCTTCAGGGTTGAGCGTGAAGCGTTTCTCCGTGATGATGTAGCCGCCGGTGAGGTCCTGGAGCTGGTCGAGGTACGCCTGGGGGTCCGCGATCGAGTCGATGTGGCGCACACTCACCCCGTCGATGAGGCCGGTGTCGAACCAGCGGGCGAGCTCGCGGTGCGTTTCCGTGAAAACGCGCGGGTCGTTCACCCGGATGGTGGCCACGTGCGAATCGGCGTTGACGCGACGGTAGTTGAGCGTGCGTGTGGTGGTCTTTTCAACGCACGTGTAGTTTTGTGCGGCCAGGAGCTGCTGGGGGTCTTGGTGGTTTTGGGGCTCTTGTGGGTCTTGGGGCTGCAGGGTTTCCGGGTTGACCGGGTAGATCGAGGAGCCGATCTGGAGTACCGGTTCGTTTGTTGCGGGGTTGGTGGTCAGGGTTGCCGTGTTCGTGGGCTGGTCGACCACCACCGTGACTTTGCCTTGTGACCACTGGATGTCGAACCAGTCGGCGAATTGGGACTCCTGGCCGTGCAGCAGCACATCCCACCAGTAGGGGTTCATGCTGGGGTGCGCGACGTGGAGTGCGCCCGGCACAAAGTCGACGATGACGCCCATGTTCGCGTTGTGCGCGGTTGTTGAGAGGGCTTCCAGCCCTTCGATTCCGCCGAGGTGTGGGTCAGTTGCGTTTGGATCTGTAGGGGCACCGGTTTCGTTGGCGGTGCTGGAGGCCGTAATGGGGCTGATGCGAATAGCGGTGAAACCGAGTTCAGCGATGTCCGGGATTACGTTTGTGACGTCAAAAAGAGTGACGTTGCGGTCGACCGGCACACGGTAAATCGATGTTGGGCGCCAGCGGTTGCGACCTGTTCTGTTGAGGTGTCCGCTCATAGTGTCCCTTTCATCGACAGCCATATACGACGATACCTGTAAACCGGTGCCACTGTGGTGTAAGAGACGATTTTTGACACTGCATTCAGGAGGTGTTCAACCGGCGAGATTGTTGCCCTCGCGCGAAGTGTGGAATAATCGTTTTTTGCGTCGCGTACTTGTGGCGCCTAGGTGAGTTGACAGAGCGGCCGAATGTGACGGTCTTGAAAACCGTTGTAGGGCAACCCCCTACCGTGGGTTCAAATCCCACACTCACCGCGTTGTGAAGTCTCGGGACATCGTTCACTCGATGTCCCGAGACTTTTTGTGTCTTGGGGTGTTGATGTGTCGGGTCATCGTGCCCTCTGTTTTGGTCCGCAACCCAGTTACTCACCACACGTGAGTAGTTTTGTCCTTGCTGTGTTGGGTAACGGCCCGTTTTCCACCCAAAAACGTGAACAAAACGAACAAAAGTGGTGTTTACTCAACACATTGGATCGAGCTGTGTAGAGTAAACGGCTTTCGTGCGCCGTTTCGGCACCGCGTGTGCCTCCCATGTATCGTGTCCAGAAAGTGACAGGCTCTACGGGCTGTAAGCCAAAGTGCCACTGGGAGGATCAATGAAGAAAAACCAACCGCACCTGGTTCGAACCGAGTCCATCTACGTAGAAGGAAATGACCCCAGGCAACGGGGAATGGCCAGGGCATCGCAGATTGCTCCCCACATCCGCTCCACTGTGCGCGCGTACAGCGAGCTCTACTCCTCGCTCGGTATCTCCGAATCAGACGCCACCGCAGCCGCGCGCACCTCCATGGACGCAATCCGTGACTGGGACCCTGATCAGCACCTTGAACTTCTTGGCGTTGCCGCCGGATCCGGTATCACCGCAACAGACCTAGGCCACATTGTGGGACGGACCGAAATCCTCACGCTTGCACAACAGCAACCACAAGAATGCAGCACCGTGACGTTCCAGCAACCCGGCCGCACCATGTCTGCCCAAACCTGGGACTGGAAACCACAGCTGGTGCGCAACTGGCACTTCCACCGCGTAGCCGCACTCCCAGGTGGCCACGCTTATGCAGGCTTCGCAGAACACGGAATGACCGGAAAAATCGGGCTCAACTCCGCCGGCATAGGCGTCCACCTCAACATCCTCAAGAACACTGACGACGCTCCCGGCGGCGTGCCCATCCACGCCGTGCTTGCCCGGATCCTCAGCACCGCCAGCTCAGTCGACGAAGCTATCAGCATTGCCAAGGACGCGCCCACCTCGGCGTCCTCAATCATCACCGTCCTTGACCGCAACCGGGCGGTCAACATGGAAATCAACCCACACCAGGTGGCCCTCAACTCCCGCGACGGGTGGGCTCTGCGCACCAACCACTTCGCATGCCCCAGCCAAGCGGACGGCGCGCAACTCCTCACACCCGACTCCAACACGCACGACCGCATGGACTACCTGGAGTCGGCAACCACCTCGGCAGGGGAGCCTACCGACCCGAACGACATGCTGCAGGTTCTGTGCTCACCGCTGGAAGACGGCCTGGTGAGCGTGCTCCCGGACCCGGCCGCGCCCAACAAAGGCGCCACGCTGGTGACCGTCCGGATCGACCCGGCAAACCACACAATCGAGATGAGCCCGGGCGCACCCCAATACGCATCGGCCATGACCGTGCGCTTCACCGTGCCGCAGGGTCAAAGTCCACAGGTCAAAACCCCGCAGAACTAAGCCCCCGCGCCGCCCACTTGCGAACGCAGTGCGTCTAGGGCCTCGGCGGGTGCTTGCGTGTCTTTGAACGCCGAGGTGAGAATCGCCCACGGAACCACGTCCACCTCGATCTGGGAGAAGTGGACGTACGGCTGCTTCTGTCGCGGGTCGTCGTTGTCAAACCGTGTTCCGTAGCGCCATGTGCCCTTGCCGGTTCGGCGGAAGGTCTCGCCCGCAAAGCGCAGGGCGCCTTGAATGTAGAAGTCCGACCGGTCGGCGAGCATCTCGTTCACCGTTGAGTACCGTGCCACCAGCTGCTTGCTGAGTTTGAGCAGGCCGTCGCCGTCATACGACCACTCGTTCGGTGTCGCCTGATCCTGAATCCACGCGGCAACCCCGGACTCAACCGTGGGGAGGAACGTGCCCAAGAATTCGCGTTCCTCATCTTCCATGGGGGCCCCACCGGCGGCACTGTCGTCCACTGCTGAAGACGAGCGACGCGGACCGTCTTCCCCGAACTTCTCCAGCTCTTCCGCGTAGCGGCTGACGAACACCTGCCCGTTGCGCGCCTGGAGCGCGGTCATCACCAGGCCGATCATCGAAATCGGTTCACCCTCACAGTCCCCGTCTTGCGAATCTGGGCGAATAAACGGGAAGCCTTCGCCCACCTCGCCGGATTCGTCGTAGTCCCACGCGCCGCCCAGCCCGCGCAAGAAAACTTCGCCCACATACCGCATGAGGTTTTCCGTGAACTTCTGGTTTTCCGGCGCTACGGCCACCGCGGGTGAAGCCAATGCAGAATTGGCGAATGCCTCGACCCACGGGAGCGAGGCAGGGGAGAGGTCTTTGCGGAACTCGCGCGTTTCGTCGTTCTCAAGCGTCACCGATTCGGGTAGGTCAGACTCGATGAACGTGGAAAGTCGCAGGGGCATGCTTGCCATGAAGGCCGAAAATTCATTCGCGTGATCACTCATGTTTTCAGCCTAACTGGGTTGCGCGCCTAACGCGGGTTTGCGCCGCGCGCCTAAAACTCCACCATCATGCTGAGCAGGTCCAAAACGGGGCCCAGTTCGCGTTCGACCGGGTGCAAAAGCGAATCTTCAGGCAACTTCGACGTATCGAACTCTGCCCCCGGCTGGCTCATGATCTGGGCAATCAGTTCGCTGGCGTCCGGCGTTGGTGCGTTTTCAACCGCCCGAGGTGGAATGGACTGCCGTGCTGCCCGTATATCGGTTGCGGCGAGGTGTCGGATTGCGGTTTGGGCTGGGATCGTGGTGCGTGCCCCGTGCCTTGAAAGGAGCTGTTCAACTTCCACTCCCACAGCGCGCACCTGTGCGTTCTGCAGCTCCAGGTAGCGGGAACGCACGTCTGGGTTGCGGATTGAGTACAGTTCGATCTCCGCTTCCGTGATCGTCCACGCGACCGAGGTGGTCCAGCCCAGGCGCTGTGTGGCAGAGGCGGTTTTGGCGGATTGGCGCAGGTTGGTGAATCGGCAGTGTGGGTCCGAGGTGTTTGTAGTCCGGTCTGTTGAGTATGTGTCTTCGGTGGTCGCGATGATTCCGCGGATTCCGGCGATCGTGTGCTCAACGGCACAGTCAATGAGATTGACCACCAATTCGTCGATCGATTTGAAGTTCGAGTAGAACGCCCCACGGGTCATACCTGCTTCTTCGCAGAGTTCTTCGATGGGCGTGCTGACGATGCCACGGCGGGCGAAAGCGATCACAGCGGCACCCAGAAGGCGGTCGCGTGTGCGCTGTCGACGGGCGGTTGGTGCCGCGTCAGGGGCGATGGTCATTGGGGTTCTTTCTGAGTGATTCTTCAAAACAAAAATGTATTCGATACAGTATTGTATCCAGTGGAATCTTAAAGTTCACAACCAGTGGTCGAGTCCGCTTGGCTCGATCTCCCCATGCAACCGAAAGCGAATTTGTGTCTTCTTTTCTCTATGGATTAGGTCGCGCAACATTCCGGCACCGCCTGTCAACTGCCGGAGTGTGGCTGCTGATCATCGTGTTGATGGGTGCTTTTGTTGGGCTCTTTGCCAACAAGTTCGACGACAAGTTTGAACTGCCAGGCGCGGAGTCACAGGAAGCCCTCGACTCGATGAGACTGACGTTTCCGCAAGCGTCCGGTGCTCGCGGAGACATCATTGTGGTGAGCGCAAACAAGGAGCGCGTGGATCAGGGCACCTATAAAGAAGAGATCGAAAACGCGGTTGAGCGGCTCGAAGACGTGGGCAACGTTGAGGGCGTGACGTCGCCGTTCAATGAACACGTACATGGCAATATCAATGACGATAAGAACGCGGCCATCATTAACGTGTCGTACGACTCGCCTGTTGAAGAGCTCACAGACGAAGACCGTGAAACCCTGCACAAACAAACCGACCAACTCCGCGACGCGCTCCCTGAAGGATCCACAGTCAGTGCAGGTGGAGAAGTCTTCAAAACCACCAGCGTTCACGTTTCGTGGGTAGAAGGAATCGGTGTAGCGATCGCGTTCTTCGTATTGCTTTTCACCTTTGGTTCAGCCCTGGCTGCAGGTGTTCCTCTACTCACCGCAGTCGTAGGTGTGATGATCGGACTCTTGGGCATCGTGGGGCTCACAGCGTTTTCAACCGTGTCATCCACCGCCCCCATGCTGGCACTCATGTTGGGACTTGCGGTGGGTATTGACTATGCGCTGTTCATCATTTCCCGCGCCCGTTCCTTCATGCTCGAAGGCCACGACGCAGAAGAGTCAGTAGCGCGCGCAAACGCTACAGCTGGATCGGCCGTGGTGTTCGCGGGGATCACCGTGATCATCGCGCTCGTGGGGCTTTCGCTCACCGGAATGCCATTCCTGGCAGTCATGGGATTCGGTGCCGCTGCGACGGTGGCGGTTGCGGTTGGAGTGGCTCTGACTCTTGTTCCCGCAATCCTGGGCTTCATTGGCGAACGCATCAACCCGTTACGCAAGGCTCAGAAGAAAGCCCAGAAGAAAGCGGCCAAACGCAACGGCACCCAAAACCGCCAGAACGAGTACGCCAACCCGGCAACCACCTCGGCGGAGGAATCACACACCGCCCAGAAGGAAACTTTCGCAACCAGGTTCTACCGGGGCTGGGTGACGGTGGCGACCAAGTTCCCACTCATCACCATCATCGTGATCGTGGGTGCCTTGAGCGTTTTCGCGATTCCGGCGTCCAAACTGCAACTCGCGCTGCCGGACAACGGGGGCCAACCAGAGGGGACCCCGGCGCGTACAACCTTTGACTTGATCGACAAGGAATTCGGCCCCGGCCACAACGGGCCACTGGTCATGACCGCTGAGATCGTCACCAGTGACGACCCGCTGGACGATGTCGAAAAGATCGAAGACGAAATCAAGAAGATCCCCGGGGTCAAGCAGGTCATTCTGGCCGTGCCTAATGAAAACGCTGACACGGCCATGTTCCAAATCATTCCCGAAACCGGCCCCAGCGACCCTGAGACCGAAAAAATCGTTGAAGCGCTCCGTGACATGGAGCCCAAGATTAAAGACGAATACGGGTACCAAACAGCGGTGACCGGTGCGACGGCTGTCGCGATTGACGTGTCAGCTCAGCTGGGGCGCGCGCTTGTGCCTTTTGGTCTGTTCGTTGTGGGGCTGTCGCTGGTGCTGCTCATGATGGTGTTCAGGTCGCTGTGGGTGCCCATTAAAGCCACCGCAGGGTTCCTTTTGTCGGTGGTCGCCGGCTTTGGTGTGGTGGAGCTGGTGTTCATTGAGGGCCACGGCGCAAGTGCCTTCAACCTGGACCACATTGGCCCGGTCATCAGCTTCTTGCCCATTATTCTCATGGGTATCTTGTTTGGTCTGGCCATGGACTATGAAGTGTTCTTGGTGTCGGGTATGCGTGAGGCTTATGCGCACGGTACGCCTGCTCGTGAGGCTGTGAAGAAGGGTTTCATGAGTTCGGCGTCTGTGGTGACTGCCGCTGCGGTCATCATGTTCTGCGTGTTCGCGGCGTTCGTGCCCGCTGGTGAGGCGATCATTAAGTCGATCGCGTTGGGACTGGCCGTTGGTATTGCCGTCGATGCGTTCCTTGTGCGTATGACCCTGGTCCCGGCGGTCATGACCTTGCTGGGTGAACACGCGTGGTGGTTGCCCAAGTGGCTCGAACGCATCCTTCCACACTTCGACGTGGAAGGTGAGGGCCTGTACCACCAGGTGAAATTGCAGAACTGGCCAGAAACCGGCGACGAATACCGGATCTACGGCGAAAACTTGAGCGTGTACGGCACAGGTGGACCGTTGTTTGAGAACGTGAATGTGGCGTTGCAACCGGGTGAGCTGTTGGCGGTCAGTGGCCGAGGTCGTTCCGCCTTGCTTTTGGCACTCGCCGGGCGTGCGCCGCTGGAAGATGGGGAACTGAAGGTAGGCGAGTATGTTTTGCCGGAGCAGGCGAACAAGGTTCGTCGTTCTACCCCGTTCTTGACGTTGCGACACAGTGAGGAATCTCTGGTGCCTAAGCCGGAGTACATCCGCGGCTTCATTAAGAAACTTCCACCCGTGGTTGTCATTGACCACGCTGATACCCCGCACGACCACGCCACCGCGAAAGCAATTAAGAACCTGGTGGACGTTGCGGCCGCCCGTGGGTCCGCGGTGATTCTGGGGCTACACAACCCTGACGTTGACTGGATGATCCCCAGTGGAATGGACTACACCTTGTTGAATTTGGACGATCACAACCGTACCGAACACGTTCCCGCTCATGCGTTTGGAGGAACACAGTAATGCCAATCCTAGAAAGAGCAGCTTCAGGGAAACGAGTGACCCTGTGGTCGCTTGTTGGCCTCATCCTTGTGCCGGTACTCATTGCGGGTGGCTTTGTTCTGGCCACTCGCGGCGCCGACACCCGTTTTGGCGAGATCACGGCGGCCATTGTGAACAACGACGATGGAACCGAAGTCAACGGTAAGCGGGTACCCATGGGGCGTCAGCTTTCCGCTGCACTGGTCGACCTGGATACCGAGAACTACCGCTGGGTGCAATCAACCGACGAAGACGCCCAAGAAGGGCTCGAAAGCGGTAAGTACGCCGCAGTCGTCACGATCCCAGAAGGTTTTTCACGCGAAGTTCTCTCCACCGCAAAAGACGACCCCATGGACGTCAAACAGGCAACGATCCAGGTGCAAACCTCGGACGTGTCCCCGGTGAACAACGCAGTGGTTTCGCGTGCTCTGGTAGACGCGGCACGCACCAAGTTCAACACGGACATGAGCGAAAAGTTCCTGGACAACGTGTTCGTCGGTTTCAACGACATGAAGGACCAGATGCGCACCATGGGTGACGCGGCAGGTGAGCTCGACGACGGTGCCGGGCAGTTGTCCAACGGGACTTCAGAACTCGCTGACGGGACAGGGGAACTGTCTGACGGCCTCGGCAAACTTGACGCCAACGGCGGCAAGCTCACTAGTGGTGCGACACAGCTTGCCAACGGTGCAGGGGAACTTTCCAAAGGTGCGGGAAGCCTCGCCGACGGGGCAGGGGAACTGTCCAACGGCCTCGGCGAAATGAAGACCAAAACCCAGGACCTACCCAAGCAAAGCAAGCAACTTGCTAACGGTGCAAAGGACCTGTCAGACGGTGTTGAGAAATACACCAGTGGAGCAGACAAACTCGCTGGCGGGGCGGGCGAACTGTCAAAGGGAGTGAACGAGTACACCGGCAACATCGACGAAGTCGTGCTCAAAGTCCGTGACTTCACCAATGAGCTCGACAAGATCGACCTGGACGAGTTACGTAAGCTTCGGGGCTCTGACAAAGCTAACAAGCTCGAAGACACCGAAACGCACCTGGATCGGTTTAAGAAAGGCGTGGAGGGCCTCAAACGTGAGGTCAAGGACTACCAGAAGGAACTCCGCGCTCAAGCGAAGAAAATCGAGTCCAGCGATGTTGCGAGCCTGAACCAGGCTGTGAAGCTGGGCATGATTTCGCAGGATCAAGCGAAGCAAATTCGCGGCAAGATCTGTAAGAAACTCCCCGACGGCACCAAGGACCCTGCCTGCGATGTGGTTGAAGGCGCATACGTGTCTGGTCTGGCAACTGGTTACGTCAAGGGACTGAAATCGGCGGCAGACGCGCTCGACAAGAAAGACCCGTCAACAGGCGAGTCAATCATCGACGGGTGTGACTCTTTGGACGAGGCAGCTAAACGCATCAATGACCGCGTCGCTGAGATCACCAAGGTGCTCGAAAAGTACAAGAAGCTGGACCTGGATAAGGTCGGCAAGAACTTGGACGAACTCGAGAAGAAACTGGACAAGTTCAAGGCCGGCACCGACAAACTTCTGGACGGTTCCAAGAAGTTGCGCAAGGGGGCCAGCGACCTGTCTGACGGTGCAAACGAACTGTCCGACAACGGCGACAAGCTGGTGGACGGCTCCAAGAAACTGGCTGACGGAACCGACAAGCTCGCGAAGGGCACCGGCCCGCTGGTAGACGGAATCGGAAAGGCCGCAGACGGGTCTAAGAAGCTGTCAGACGGCGCTGTGAAACTCTCCGATGGTGCGGACAAGCTCTCAGACGGTGGCCACGAACTGTCCCGAGGTCTGCGCCAGTATGTCTTTGGTGTTTCGCAAGCCTCCGACGGGGCGCAGAAGCTCAACACCGGAGCACGGCAACTGGCCGACGGTGCTGACAAACTCTCAGACGGCACCGGCAAGTTCGCTGAAGGAATCGAAGAAGGTAAGGAAAAAATCCCAAGCTACACCGCGCCGGAACGCGACAAGCTGTCTGCTGCAGTGTCATCTGCGATCGACGGGTCTAGCACCAAGTTCGTGAACGCGGCACTGGCCCAATCCGTTGCGCTCATGCTGATTCTTGCTCTGTGGGTGGGCTCGCTCATCACTTACACAGTGGTGCGCGCGGTCTCAGCGACCGCACTGACCTCGCGCCGGAGCAACGTGGCGATCATGCTACGCGGTCTGGTTCCCGGCCTGGCAATTGCTGTCGTGCAGGCGTTGCTGGTGACGGCGCTCGCGGTTCCAGTGATGGACATTCCGCTTTCAAACGGCGTTCACCTGTTCGCATTTGCACTGTTTGCCAGCGTGGTGTTTACGGTGCTGAACTTCGCGCTCGTGGGACTGTTTGGCGCTGTTGGGCAGATGGTTTCACTGTTTATGATTGTGGTTGCCGTGGCGGCACACTTGTTTACTACCCCGCCCGAGGTGCTCACCACCTCGGCAGGATTCACCCCGCCCGCCACAGGAATTGAGGGTGCGGTTGCGATTGTGACCGGTACACCGGGCGCCGGTGGCGCTTGGGGCACGTTGTTCCTGTGGCTACTGCTGGGTGTTGGTGCGTCGATTGTTGCAGTTGCGCGCGCCCGCAGTGTGAAGTCAGCAGCGTCGATCGCTCACGCGTAGGGTTACGGGGCCGGGCTGCCGGGGCCGTTTGGGTCCCGGGGCCGGGTCGCGGTTGCGGGGTCGCGGTTGCGGGGCACAGTGGCCGGGCGTTACTGGTCAGGGCTAACGATCGGCCAGCCCGTAAATGTGGCGGGCAATGCTGTGGGCATCGCGGAGGGTCCGGGCGTTCGTGTTCGGATTTGCCGCGATCGCCAAGCCCAGCTGCAGTGACGACAACTGAATCGACATGACGTACCGGTGTGGGTGGAGCCGGCCACGGGAGTCGACCGTGCGTAGGGTGTCCCGTTCGATCAACGGTCCCGAGGTGGGTAACAGGGTTCCTTCATCGCTGGTGATCGTGGCGACAGTGAGTTGCCCGCGGTCCAGCATGGACGTGATTAAGTTGTCGTCGGCTAACCGGATGTGGTTCGTGGGCGATGCCGCGTCGATGAGGTTCCGGGCGACGATGTCCCCGTCCACGACCGGTGTCGAGGCAATAAACGCAGGTTCGTCAGCGCTGGTGGCGATTTTCACCTGCGGGCCCACATAGGTGACGAGGCCTGCTCGGCTCAACGCCAGCAGTTCGGCGAACCGTTGCGGTGGAGGCCCATCACAGATGCCGGAAACAAAGGACTCAAACCAGCCACGCACCTCGGTCGCAAAACTAGTGGGGCTAATCCGGCCGTCAGCCACGAGTTCCTTCAAGAAACCGCGTGCGGTCCACAAAACCGCGAAAATCGCCTTACTTGGGGCGAGGTCCGGGCCCGCATACGCGTCCCGAAGCTCCTGTTCCAGAAAACTGTCGATCCACGCGGTCAGCTGCTCTCGGTTCGCAAACTGCTCTTCGTTGAGCGGGCGCAAGAGCGCTTGAAGGTCTAGCTGGTGCTCGAGAGGGACAACTGAATCGAGAATTTCGTGAAGCGCGGGAGCCTCATGAGTCTCACGTCCAGTGGCACGCCCCTGGGTTTCCGCGCCAGACCGACGGGCAAGGTGACGGTCGACCGCCTCGGTCAGGGCCTCCTTCAGTGGGGCCGGGTCACGCAAGAACAACTCCGGCCGGCTGCGGTACAGGGCCGCGTACCACGCATACCGCAGGTCGGTGAGGATGAGCGGCCACAGCTGATCGTCAAAGTGCAGAAGCTTACCGCTGGAAAGTTTGGTGACGTTGTCTTCCGTGAAAAACCGCAACGGGTACGGCTTCATAGGGTGGTTGGGCGTGACGGGTTTGCACCGGTACGGAATACCCCGTCGTGAACTGGGCGCAAGAACAGGTTCCCGGCCGCTAGGGACATATTCCAACTCCCAGGGCTCGCACTTGCCAGGACGGTCAGGGGAGGGTTCGCGCGGGACGAAAGTGCCGCCTCGGCCGTGGGTAAACAGCGCCTGCAAATCAAAATAGTTGAGCCCGAACCCGCGGAAAATCACGGTCTCACCTGCGGGTACCCGGTCAACGGGAGTTTCTGCCGGGAGTGAGGGCGGACAGTAGTTCAGGTCGTTGTCCGCGGCGTAGCGCTCCAACTGGATGCGCTCATCGGTGAGGCGGGACGGAATGTGACCCACGCACAGCACCACCGCGTCGACCGTTACCGAGGTGTCATCGGACAGGCGCACAATCTGGGTCACCTCCACTGGGGACCCCGGGTCAGCGATACGCAGGGCCTGTGCGCGGTGGACCTGGATGGTGACGTTTTGGGGCGCGTTTTCGCGGACTCGGGTGAACGCGTCAGCCAGGTATTCGCCGTACAGGGTGCGCGAACAGAACGTGGTGTCAGGGTCGTCTGTTCCGTCCGTGGCTAGGTACCATTCGCGCATGGACGGCCCGGTGTTGGTGGGGGAGACGTCGCACGAGTTGTCGGGGAAAATGGTTTGCTCACTGATGGTGGTGTTCATGAGCAGCTCAGGGGACTGCTCGGTGTCCCACACGCGACCCGGACCCGGTGCATACGGGTCGATCACGTGGATCGTGACGGGGTGCTTGTACTCAGGTGCCAGCGCGGTCAAGCGTTCGCACACGGACAGACCGCGTGGACCGGCACCAATCACAGCGACGCTGAGATGTGCCATCAGTGCTCTCCGTGGTTACCTGGCCCAGGGTAGCCGGGCCAAGGGTCACCGGGGTTGTAGCCGGACGGGTAGCACTTACCCTCGTTGTCTTCGATACCTGGTGCTGGGGCACCGGTTTCTTCAGTGGGTTCCTCGGTGGGTTGAGGCTCTTCTTCTTCCTTGTCGCCGCCGCCTTTGGTTTCTTCTTTTTGGCTGGGCTTTTGTGGGTCGATCTGGTCCTTGACCCACTGGTGAAGTTTGTCGTAATCCGGCCGATACGTGGGGGTGACCTCGTTGTTGATCTGCGCGGACTTGATCTTAGTGTTCTTCATTTCCCACGCCAGCTCCACAAAACCGCCCAGTTCCTTCTGGTTGACGTCCGTGGCGACGTTCTTCGTGGAGGAGTTCGCCAGCTGGGGGAACTTCAGTGCGAGTTCGGACGGGTTGACTTGCTCCAGCGTGGTTTTGAGCATGCGTTGTTGGCGGCACATGCGGTCATAGTTGTCTGAGCCGTCACGTGAACGCACGTACCACAGGGCCTGCATCCCGCTGAGTTTTTGTTCGCCAGGGTCGATCCAGCCGAAGATCCGGTTCTTGGCTCCCGTGTGCTGGTTCTCGCCACCGCCCATGGGGATGGGGCGTTCGACGTCAATCTTGACCCCGCCCATTGCGTTGACCAGGTCACGGAAGCCCTGCATGTCTACAGAAGCCCAGTAGTCCAGGTTGATGCCTAGCGAGCCTTCGACTGCCTGCATGGTTGCCCACATGCCGGTTTCCAGTCCGTGCGGGTCGCCCACTGATTCAGGGTTGTCTTCTGCCCACGACCACACCGAGTTGATAAGGCTTTCCTCGCCCAGAGCGTTGAAACCGTCAGGGAATTCTTGCGCCAGTTTCGAATCTTCCGGGAAGACGGGGTACGTGAGGTTACGTGGCACGGAAATGAGCGTGCTCTTGCCGCTTTGAGTATCGATCGATGCGACCAGCATGGTGTCTGGGCGCGTTCCGGTGCGGTTTTCACCGTTGTCTCGTCCAATAAGGAACACATTGATCCGTGGTTTGTCAGCCCATATCTGTTCTTTGCTTGGTCCCACTGGTGCGCCGCCGTTGCCGAAGATCTTGGACACAGTGTGACTGGAGACCTTTGAGTAAGCGCCACCCACGCCCAGGGGGATCGCGACGATCAGCATGAGTGACACCACGAGCACGCCGGACAAGATCCGTTGCTGATCCGACATCTTGGTGCCACGTGAACTGACGATGTAGGACCGGATGATGACCAGCACCCAAATGATCAGTCCCGCCAGAAGCAGGAACGCCAGGATGTTCAGGATAGTAGGGCTGGAGATGACGCGTGCGACGACGCGGATTGGTCCCAGCGCCAAGGTCATGATTCCGGTAACGAGGATTCCTGCGAAGAACCCAATGAGCAAGAACCAGCCGAGTTTGCTGTTGCGGTTCTTACGGATCATCGCGAGACCAGGAAGCAGGGTTCCCAGACTGGTCCATCCCACAACTTTAGGGAATGCGTCGTAACGCTGTTTCGTGTGGCGCTCGCCTTCCGTGGGTTTGCGAGTGCGCAAGTTGTCCAGCGTGGAGCGCGTGCGGGTGCGCAGGTTGCCTACTGTTGCGCGGGCACGTGAGCCTGCAGAGGGACGTGGCTGCTGCGCATTGACGTGGTCCTGTGCGTTTACAGACTGTGGTCGGTTGCGCGGTGCCGGCGGTTCCGGTTGGTGGGGCGCACTAGGTGCTTGGGGGGTTGATGCTTGTGGTGCAGTTTGTGCGGCGGCAGGCGTTGTGGTGGCCTGCGGGGGAGACGCCGGCGGCGGTGTCGTGGGAGTGGGTGGTGCGCTAGGCGCGTTTGGTGCGTGGGCCGAGCGGCGGTTTTCGTTAGCCAGCCGTTCGCGCCGGGTGCGGAACTGAGGCGTAGCGCCACTGTTGCCAGCGGAGTTTGCAGACGCGTTGTTGTTTGTGGAGTTTGATGTTGAGCCGTGGTTGGGGTTGTTGCCTGCACTCTGGCTTGCTGATGCCGAATGCTGACCGCGAAAGCTGGGCCGTGACGAAGCGCGGAACTGCTTGACGGGTTTTGACGTGCCCGATTGAGGTTGTTCCTCGCTATTTTTCGTCACACGTACTCCTCGATTGACAAAACACAACTCAAACTACTTTAGGCTCTTTGAGTCCACGGGTATTTTAGTCGCTTTTATTGCGAACTGTATGAATACGCTCCGTGTGGATGCAAAGCGTCCATTTTGGTGACTGGGGGTGCCGGATGGGGTGAAGATGGGGCATGTCCGAGGTGCTGTGGGCATCGCGCGTTTTGCTCGATGCGGAGCCCTTGGGTAACCTTTATGTGGTTACGCGCTTTTTCGACCCCGTGTTGATGGGCGTTGTGGCACTTGGAGTCGTGGCTGAGCGGCCGAAAGCACCACCCTGCTAAGGTGGAGTCCCTTGAACTGGGGACCGTGGGTTCAAATCCCACCGACTCCGCGTTGTGAAGTCTCGGGACATCGTTCACTCGATGTCCCGAGATTTTTGTGTTCAGGGTGTTGATGTGTCACGTCATCGGTCCCCCCTTTGCATGCATCCCCCCCAGTTACCCACCACAAGTACGAGGGTTGCGCATAGGGGTGGTGTGTAACTGGCCGATTTTGGGCCGAAAAAGTGAACAAAACGAACAAAAAGGGTGTTTACCCACCAACCCTGTTCGAGGGGTGGTGGGTAAACGGTTTTTGTGCGCGTGGTGCCAGCACCAATCCGAGTCTGTTAACCCCAGTGCAAGATCTATGCAAGGAACCGTTCACCGTCGCTAGATAAAAACGTGTGATGAAGTGACTGCGGTGTGTCCACAGTGAGGCGCGTCGCTCACACGGATCCAGCTAACACGTAGGGCGCACACGCCTGTAGAAGGAGCACATAGATGTCGCGCAAAATCAGCACCAAACTAGTGGCCAGCGGACTGGCCTGCGGAATTGTTGCTTCGGGAGTTGCTTTTGGCACCCCAGCTCTTGCAGAGATTGTTGACCAGAACGGTGCAAACAACTCAATGGCAGGCCCATTCGTGCGCACCGCAACCTACCCTGTGTACCAGAACGTGCCTAAGGGTGTAGACCCTGCAGACGAAACCGTAGCTGAAATCTCAAGCGTCAGTGGCGACGGAAAAACCATGATCTACACCGATGCTGCGGGGAAGCGCATCGGATTCCTCGACATTTCCGACCCGGCTAACCCTAAGGGTAAGGGGAGCCTCGACCTCGCAACCTTGGGCAACGCGGATGACCAACCCACCTCGGTCGCGGTAGCCGGCGACTACGTGCTGGTCGTTATTGACGAAACCGGCGGAAACTTCACCGAACCAAAGGGTCGTTTGGACGTCGTCAAACTCTCCGACCACTCCCGTGTGGCATCGATTGACCTCAAGGGACAGCCTGACTCCATCGCCATCAGTGAAGACGGTAAGCACGCCGCTATCGCAATGGAGAACCAGCGTGACGAGGAAAATGAAGAAGTCGACGGGGGTCTTCCACAGCTCCCCGGCGGATTCGTTCAAACCCTGAAGCTGGACGGCGACCCAAGCTCGTGGGCAGCAACACCTGTCATGTTCAACGACGAGGACGGTAAGCCACTCCCAATCGTCGAAAAGGCCGGCCTCGACACCCCAGAAGACCTGGAGCCTGAATACGTCTCGTTCAACTCGGGCACCAAGGTGGCAGTGACCCTCCAGGAAAACAACGGGATCGCGATCCTGGATGCTGCAACCGGTGAAATCGAGTCAGTATTCAGCGCAGGCGACGCCACTGTCAGGAGCGTCGACGCAACCAAAGACGGACTGATCAAGGCAAAAGACTCCATCTCAGGGCCACGCGAACCTGACGCAATCGGATGGATCGACGACTCGCACATCGCCACGGCAAACGAAGGTGACTGGAAGGGTGGAACCCGCGGGTGGACCGTGTTCGACACCGAGGGCAACACCGTGTGGGACGCTGGAAACTCGCTGTCTGAAATTGCGATCCAGCATGGTCTGCACAACGAAAAGCGCGCAGAAAAGAAGGGGCCAGAGCCTGAAGGCATTGCACTGGCGACCATGAACGGTAAGCGCTACGCGTTCGTCGGTTCGGAACGCTCCAACTTTGTCGCTGTGTACGACGTTGACACTCCAGCTAAGCCAAAGTTCGTACAGCTGCTCTTCACCACCAACGGCCCAGAAGGCATCCTGCCTATCCCAGAACGCAACATGCTCGCCGTGTCCTCCGAGGTGGACGAAGCTGACAACGCCGTGCGCTCCTCGGTGGGCATCTACCAGCTGGACGGCGACCAGCCGGAAGTTCCGCAGCCATCCATCGTGTCGGACAAGGCGGAAGGCCAGTACATTGGCTGGACCGCGCTGGGCGCTCTGACCGCAGATCAGAAGGATGCAACGAAACTCTTTGCCGCCTCGGACTCCGCGCTGTCACACGGGCAGGTTTACACCGTTGACGCTTCGCAGACTCCAGCGAGCATCACCGAAGCCCGTACGGTGATGGACCAGGGCAAGCCAGCTGAAGGCTTGGACATCGAAGGCCTGGCAACCCGCAAGGACGGCGGATTCTGGCTGGCATCCGAAGGTAAGACCGGTGCTGAAAACGCGCTGATCCGCACTGACGACAAGCTCAACATCGAAGAGCGTGTGTCGCTTCCGGAAGAGATCTCGAAGCACATCGGCAAGTGGGGTCTGGAAGGCGTGGACAGCCACGTCAACGCGGCTGGCGAAGAAGAAGTGTTCTTCGCTGTGCAGCGTCCGCTGTGGGAAGACCCGGAAGCTGATGACCGCAAGGCGCTCGAAGGTGAAAACACCACGCGGATTGGTAAGTACAACGTCAAGACTAAGGAGTTCGACTGGTTCAGCTACGAACTCGAAGGCACCGACACCAAGGGCGACTGGATGGGACTGTCCGAGATCACCGTGATCGACGACGAGACCGTGGCCGTCATCGAACGCGACAAGCTCAACGGTCCAAACGCCAAGGTCAAGCGCGTTGTCAAGGTGACGTTGCCAGACGTTCCTGACGCGGACGCCGGCGACATCCCACCAGCACAGCCGGTCACCAAGGCTGAGGCTGTTGACGTCCTGCCATACCTCAAGGCCACAAACGGTTGGACGCAGGAAAAGCTCGAAGGGTTCACAATCACAGCTGACGGCCAGGCCTATGCTGTGACTGACAATGACGGACTTGACGACGCGACCGGTGAAACCGTGTTCCTGCGTCTGGGCAAGATTTTTGACGCCGAGGAGCCTCCCGCAGAAGAGCCTTCCGACGCACCTTCCGACTCACCTTCGGAAGCTCCAGGTGAGGAACCGGGCGAGGACGCAACGGACAAGCCATCTGAAACCCCGGGTGAAGAACCGGGCGATGACGCAACCGACAAGCCGTCTGAAGACGCAACCGACAAGCCAGCGCCATCGGAAGACCCTTCGGAAGCTCCTGCCCAGCCGGGTGACGGCTCTGACGATGATGCCACCTCGGGCCAGGGAGACAGCAACGACGGCAAGCCACTTCCACGCACGGGTGTGAGCGTGGCCGTGAGCCTGGGACTCGCTGCCCTCCTCGTGGGAGTTGGTGGGGCCGCTGTGCTCCTCGCGCGTCGCAAGAAGTAAGTAGCGCGCAGGCGTAACGCTTAAAGGCTCGCCCCGCACTGGGTTAGTAGTGCGGGGCGAGCCTTTTTGCGTTGGTTGGACGGTGGTTGGGCGATGGGTGCGCCCGAGGTGTACCCGCCTGATGACATGCGTGCCCGTTTGGGAACAGGCGACGGCACAGATCGTGGCCAGAGTCGCCGTAATCTGAACATATGAGAGCTAAACTGTGGGCACGAACTCGAATCGTCACGATCATCATGAGTGTTTTTCTCGTGGCCACGGCAGGGACGGCATGTGACGTGCTGGTGCCGGGGCGTGATCCTGGACCCGTGCTGCCGCCAGTGCCCACGAGCGCGCCTCAGAACATGACCCGTGAAGAGTTCCGCGACTTTGCGAAGTCGCAGAAGGGCATCAAAGATGCCGAGGTCAAGGGTGACCACATTCGCATTGAGGTCGATGAGAAGGCTTCGCCGGGGGAGCTTTCGTCAACCATGGACAAGCTTGAGGAAAAGTATCGCAATGCGAGTATCGGCAGTGATGTGAACCTTGTGATTGTGAGTGGCGTGTTTGAAGCTAAGGTGACGTACGTTGACCCAACGAGCTCCCCGTCCATTCCGCGCCGTGCTTTTCCTTCATTCGACCTGGTACATAAGCTTGCGGGGCACAAACACATCACGAGTGGCACGATCCAAGGAAAAAGCGTGTCTGCAACTGTGGATAAGGACCCGTTTGACTGGATGCGCACTGAAGTAAAAGATGTCGACGGTGTTTTCACCGCGACGAACGGGGAGAAGGAAGAGGCAAAACTCACCACTGTCACCATGAACCCGCATGATGCGGCTCAGCAACGCCTCGCAGACGCGATCCACGCAGAGGTAAAGAAAAACGGCGGGGAGTTGCGGAAGCTCGCAGTGGGATTTGAACCCCAGACCAGCTCCGATCATGCGTCCGTGAACGCGAGCTTCCCAGATGCGAAAGCTGTGGACAAAGTGAGCGGGGCGTTCGCGAAGGACCACAAGGACGTGTCAACCAGTTTTACCACCTCGGGCCTCCAGGTTATCCAGAGTGCTGAAGGTTCGTTGCCGAGTTACCGCAAACAGATCGGCTCCGAACAGGCGCTGGGCGTGTATCGCCAGTTGACAGCAAAAAACATCAATGTGGAGATAGTTGACCTGTCAGAGGCGCGGTTTGAGGTTGCTCTAGAGACGTCGCAACAGATAAGAACAACACTTTCGGAAGTGAACGGACTTCCAGTGGGCGTGGGCTCCGTGTCCGTGCGGCACAAGGATCAGAGTGCGGACAGGGACACGTATCTGAACCGCGATGAATGGGGTCAGTATGAATCCGTTGTTGCGAACATGTGGGATACCGGGTTCTACGATTTCACGTTGTCTGCGCGTGGCGAGCTGAATGCGAAGTTCAGCGTGGATTTCGAGACTCCAGTGGACGGGCCGGCCCTGAGGCCGAGCCACGCACGCGCCGGTATCCAAGCCCTGCGCGCAAGCGGGTACGACGGGGTTGCCTACATCAGCGTGAACGAGGGTAACCACCTGAACTTTGTATCTACCGTGTGTGGCAAAGCGAAGAAAGCGCGGAACGCGCTCAGTGGCGCGCCACGCAAACCTGACGGTGCTGAACGCGCGTTCCTTGACGAATGGAATCGCACGGCTACGTGTTAGTTGCCCGAGGTGGTCCCAAGTGGGACTGGGCTTAAGTTGCGCGGCCTTTTTCCTTCGTATGTCGGTGTATTCTTTTCCTGTGGTGGCTGTTGGCATTGAAGGACTGTCATTTTCGCGGTCGCGTTCACGTGAGGTCTTCGTAAACTTCTCCGCTCACTTCGAACCAGGAAAAACACTGTTGTTGGGTCCGAACGGTGCCGGGAAGACCACGCTCATTGAAATTCTCGCGACCGTGCTACGTGCCCAGCGAGGTGATATTTCGCTTGTTTCGTCCAAAGGGTCGATAAGCATAAAGAACGATGTGCGTCGCTATCGGCAGGCTGTTGCATGGATGCCTCAGCACTTTTCGCCAGTCCGAGGGCTCACCGTTGAAGAACACGTTCAGTATGTCGCTTGGTTGCACGGTGCGCAGAGTCAAGAAACGAAGCCCCGCGCAACGCATGCATGTGATCTCGTTGGTTTAGAAGGGATGAAAACTGCACCTGTGACCGCTCTGTCAGGTGGTCAGAAACAACGGTTGGGTCTCGCTGGTGTTCTGGCCACTGGTGCAGACGTTCTTTTACTCGATGAACCAACTGTCGCTTTGGATCCGGCCAGTCGCGAACGATTCATGGAAATACTTCGCGAGCTACCTGAAGATAAAACAGTCATTCTTTCAACGCACCAAACTGACGACGTTGCGCAAACTTTTGACCATGTAGCGGTGTTGCAATCAGGCAACTTGCAGTTTCAAGGAAACATACATGAGTTTCTTCAGCGTGGTCGCGTTGCCTCCGAACCTGAGTTGACGGTGAAGAATGCTCACGCCGAAGACATTGGCCGGTCGTATGCGGCCATCATCCAGAGGGAACTCTAGTGCTCAGGCTGAAGCGAAGGCCAGCATGGTGGATTGCTGGGGTCGCCGCAGTTTTGGCAACCCTGTATCTGTTGGCGTATGCGGACAGGGATTTTCTCGTTGCTAACCGCATCGCGTCCGTGACTACCGGGTCATTTCTTCTGCTGTTTTCCTGCGCTACCGCTTCCCTGTCAAGCGCGATCGAAGCGGGACGCGAACGCGAAAGCCGAGGTGTTTTCGAGAATTCGCGCCGACCGTTCATCACGCAGATCTTGGAAAGAACCTGGCCAGGATTTCTTTCCGGTGTACTAGTTCAAGTTGCTGGCGTCGCAATTCTTCTAGTAGTTGCAGGCAGTTCTGACCGGGGAATCCCGTGGTTTCTCGTTGTGGGGCAGGTTCTTGCTGTGGTTATGCACGGAATGTTGGGGTATGCGCTTGGAGTTTGGCTCCGACCAGTCTTAGCAATTCCACTCAGCGTTGTGGTTCCATACGTGTGGATTGGGGCAACGTGGTCAATTGACTTTTTTGGAATCCGGTATTTAGCGGGACTGGCGTTTGAAGGATGTTGTACTCCCGCCTCGGTATTAGATACCAAAGCCGTGGCGGGCTTCATAGTGTTTTCAGCAGTCGCGACCGTAGCGTGCTTTCTCGCGATCAATAGTCACCGGTATTCAAGACAACGCGACCTTCCGCGCACGTGGGTTCGAGCCTCTGGTTCGGCGCTTGTGCTGATAGTAGGACTTGTTCTGGGCTTAGGTTTGACCGCTGGTGTGGGCCCTAACCCAGATAGCCCGCGACCCACAACTGAACTGGTGTGTGACCAGTCCGAGCCACAGGTGTGTTTCTTTCCGGGGCAGTTTTCACGAAACGACAACCGCGCGGTGTACGCGCATGTTTTCAGTCAGGCGAATGAGACGGGGCTACCGAAAGTGGTGCGCATCGAATCCACCGCGGACCCCTCAATCTTGATGGCTGGTCCGAACGGCGACTGGACGGTGAACGTTGTCGCTCAACCAACGTTTGACGTTTATGACTCTGCGCTGGCAGCGGCAAGTTCTTATGCCGCGCATGTTGTTAACACCGACTGTTCTGACGACAACGTGCACGCTCAGATGAGTGTGGTGACCGCCTGGTTGTGGATCAAAGGTTTGCAGGCTTCAGGGGTTCGCGCAGATGTTGAGGATGCAAAGGCAATTCTTGATCCATCCGCTGAAACAACCTTGCAGCGACTCTTACAAGCTAGCAAGTCAGAGGCAGGTGCGTGGGTTGCCCGGACTTTTGATTCGGCCACGCACTGTGAACGTCCAAAGCCATTCGCATCGTGACGTACCTTCTGAAGGCTCGCCAGTGGCCAGTTCTGCTTGTCATCAGCGTAATTACGGGTGTGATTGCGGGAGGTTTCGCCGAGGTCGATATTCCACTGCCGTTATTAAGCGTCGCTGGTTTACCGCAACCGGTGCTTCCTGCACTTGGATTCGTCATCGTCGTGTCCGCTTGTGTCCACCGGGCTGAGGAGTCCTGGAGTTGTGCATCGGTTCGTAACACGTTCGCGCACTCTCACGCGGTCGTGGTAGGTGCGCTTGTGTTTGCGGTTCTTGTGGGCGTGGTGTCTTCAAGCTTCTCTGCCCAAAACTCAGTATTGATCCTGCGCGATTTTGTTGGTCTTACCGCGCTGGCGCTGGTAGGGCGTCTAATGATCAACGGCCGTTACGCGAGTTTGATCCCTTCTACATATGTGATCGTCGCAGGCGCATTTGCTCGTGATCGGTTGGGTGAAATACGTGCCTGGTGCTGGATTGTTGACCGTGATATTTCCAACCCGTGGGCGTGGCTCACGTGTTGTATTGGGGCGGTTGCTGCTATCGCTTATCAAACACGGCGCATGCCCCTCTTTAACTGACGAGCGAAACTCGCGACGACCTCGGCGGGGGAGTGGGGAGCGCGGGCGCAACGGGGCAGCAAAGCCGCCCCGGGAACACAGAAGCGGGCACTGTTCTGGCTCAAGAACAGTGCCCGCTTCTTCGATCAGCGCTGACGCAGGGGCCTTACAGTCCCAGGCGCGTCCGCAACTGGTCGACTTCGCCCTGCAGTTCTGCAGGAACGTCATTGCCTAGCTGGGCGTACCACTCTTCAATCGATTCGAGTTCGTCAGCCCACTCTTCTGGTTTGATCGCAACGGCCTTGGCGATCTGTTCAGGTGTAACGTCGAGGCCGTCGAGGTCAAGAGCGTCAGCGGAAGGAGTGTTTCCAACTGGGGTTTCTTCAGCGTCAGCCTTGCCGTCGATGCGCTCAAATACCCACTTGAGCACGCGCGAGTTCTCCGAGAACCCTGGCCACAGGAACGAGCCGTCTTCATCGCGACGGAACCAGTTGACGTAGAAGATCTTAGGAAGCTTCGCGCCTTCCGTCTGACCAATGTTGAGCCAGTGCTGGAGGTAGTCGGTGACGTTGTACCCGATGAACGGACGCATTGCCATTGGGTCGCGACGAACCACACCGACCTTACCGGTAGCGGCAGCGGTGGTTTCAGATGACAGGACCGACCCCATGAACACGCCGTGCTGCCAGTCGCGAGTCTCCGTGACCAGCGGCATCGTGGTCTTGCGACGTCCACCAAACAGGATCGCCGAAATTGGCACACCGTTGGGGTTGTTGTACTCCTCAGCCAGCGTTGGCACGTTGGTGATAGGCGTGCAGAAACGTGAGTTCGGGTGAGCGGCCGGAGTTTCGGACTCAGGGGTCCAGTCGTTTCCGCGCCAGTCAGTGAGGTGTGCAGGCGTTTCGTCGGTCATGCCTTCCCACCACACGTCACCGTCGTCGGTGAGTGCGACGTTCGTGAAGACGTTTCCGCCCGCTTCGATTGCGCGCATAGCGGTTGGGTTAGTGGAGTAGCCGGTTCCTGGTGCAACACCAAACAGACCGTACTCAGGGTTGACGGCGTACAGCTGGCCGTCTTCACCAAAGCGCATCCACGCGATGTCGTCACCCAGGGTTTCAGCCTTCCAGCCAGGGACCGTGGGTTCAATCATGGCCAAGTTGGTCTTACCGCACGCGCTTGGGAACGCAGCGGCGATGTACTTGGACTCGCCTTCAGGGTTGGTGAGCTTGATGATGAGCATGTGTTCTGCCATCCAGCCCTCTTCGCGGGCAATTGCCGAAGCGATGCGCAGCGCGTAGCACTTCTTACCAAGCAGAGCGTTACCGCCGTAACCGGAACCGAAAGACCAGATCGCACGATCCTGCGGGAAGTGGGTGATGTACTTGGTTGAGTTGCATGGCCACTTGACGTCTTCCTGGCCTTTTTCGAGAGGCGCACCTACCGAGTGGACACACTCCACGAACTTGCCGTCGTGGTTCTCGATCGCACGCAGAACTTCGTTGCCGCAACGTGCCATGACCAGCATGGACAGGACCACGTATGGGGAGTCGGTGACCTCGATACCGAACATCGGCTGGTTAGCTTCCGTGTGTCCCATGACGAATGGGATCACATACATGGTGCGACCCTTCATGGACCCGGTGAACAGGTCGTTGAGGATCTCCTTCATCTTGGCTGGGTCCATCCAGTGGTTGAGCGGGCCAGCGTCTTCTTCCTTTTCGGAGCAGATGAAGGTGCGGTCTTCGACACGGGCGACGTCGTCTGGGTCAGAAGCCGCGTAGTAGGAGTCTTTTTGCTTGTCGAGCTTTACCAGGGTCCCAGCTGCGACCAGTTTGTCAGCGATTTCGGTGCGCTGTTCTTTGCTCCCGGTGATCCATTCGATCTGGTCTGGGGTGCTGAGCGACGCTACACGCTTAACGAACTGAAGGATCGTTTCGTTCTGGGTTGGTGCGTTCTTGAGAAGGTCTTCGACTGAGCCAGGGTCGAGGACGGTCATACGTGACTCCAAACTGTTGAGTTGTGAAATATTGCCTATTCACCGTACGAAGTTGAGAGAATGGGGATGGCTGGTTTGAGGGCTGTGTGGCTGAGCGCTAGATCACAATGTGGTGGGTTATGACGTATGTGAATCATTTGTGTGACGTGTTTTTTCATGAGCTGGCATATTTGTGTCACAGACGCTGTGGGTCACGGCTTTCCCGCCGAGGTTGCCCGCCCTTTCTGGGTATGTGGCGCGTTGCGAGTGAGGGGTGCGTGGGTTGGTGTGCGGAACGTCACTTGGGGCGCGTTGTGAAGTTGGGGGAAGTTGTGTAAAGTAGTCCGAGTTGGTTTACCAACGGGCGCCACTAGCTCAACGGATAGAGCATCTGACTACGGATCAGAAGGTTGGGGGTTCGAATCCCTCGTGGCGCGCCAACTGAAATCGCGCTGTACAGCACCGACTGTATCGCGCGATTTGTGTTTCAACGTAATTAGTATTGGCAACATGATCCGTCGTGGCCAGCAGAAGAAGCGTGACCTTCGACGCGCCAAGAAAGTAGCCGATGAGCAAATTAGCCAAACTCGAGGCACGTACCAGCCGCCACCTAGGAAGGACTGTGCGGAAAGGCGCTACGAGCGCCCCATTGGTGACGAAGGGCTCTTGCAACTCCTCGTAATGTTTTGGCGGCATAAAGGTAGCACCGTAGACTTCGCACTCATTATTCAGAAAAGGACTTGGGAAGCGTGGGAAAATACCGCACGAATAGACTGTGCACACGGAACCTGCCATGTCCACTACAGTGATGATGCTCCGGCGTCGAAGCATCTGTTGACGCTTAATTCAGCAACGGACGTTGAGACAGCGATGGCCCTAGCCTTAAAAGAGATACACAAGATCGCAGATATGATAATGCAAGGGGAGGAGGGAAGCGATGACTAGTAAGGCTGCTGAAAAACTGAAAAAGTTTACCCACGAAATTGATAAACAGTTAGCGTTCGGGATGTGGGCGGATAAGGATTTGCCAGTCGTAGGCAACGACGGCAACAGCAAAGTAGTCACCGCGCTTGCTGAGGAGAAGCTGTTTCACCTGTTTAAGCGCGTGGAAAATGTTGGCGGTAACGCAAACATTTTTATTGACATGGGTGATTACGTCACGCTGATAACCTCCGTGCAAAGCGTTTGCGCTATCGACGCTCGTAATGCAGACGATATGACTGGCGACGACCGCCCTTCACTCGACGCTCCGGTGGGACTGTTCGTGGAGTATCTAGCTAGTCAAGATGGTGCCGGAGTAAAGTTGCCGAGTTTCAACAGTTACAACCAGCAGGAAGTAAAAATACAAGAGCGACAGCTATCGCACGCCTAGCGTCCTGTGCGTGGTGGTATCACAGACCCGCAGAAAACCACCCCACTCAAAGAAGCCTCAGAACCAAGGCTCAGCCCCTCCACACGGCTAAACCGCGGTGTTAGCCTGACCGTACATGCGAGTCAACCTTCAAGGAGATGTGATGGCTAACGGTTACCGCGTAGAAAACCCCGAAACCAGTGATGTTGTTGAGACCTTCGACAACGCAACCGACGCACAGGTTGAAGAAGCTCTCGCCCTCGCGCACGACGCGTATAAAGAATGGTCGGCACGCCCCATGTCAGAACGAGCTGACATCGTGGCTAAAGTAGCCACCCTGTTCGACGAGCGAAAAGACGAACTCGCCGACATCATCGGCCAAGAAATGGGCAAGCGGAAGGCTGAAGGCGCTGAAGAAGCCGAATTCTGCTCCGCCATCTTTGGTTACTTTGCCACCAACGGTGAAAAGCTCACCGGCGACCTTGACCTCGAAGTCGACGGCGCACACGCGGTCCTGGAACACCGCCCAATCGGAACGATCCTGGGCATCATGCCGTGGAACTTCCCCTACTACCAGGTCGCCCGCTTCGCCGGACCTAACCTGGTGCTGGGTAACACCATCCTGCTCAAGCACGCTGAAATCTGCCCCAAGTCAGCCGCCGCAATCCAGCAGATTATGGACGACGCCGGCGTGCCAAAGGGCGTGTACCAAACCCTGTACGCAACCCACGACCAGATTTCCACCGTGATCGCTGACAACCGTGTTGCAGGCGTTTCCCTCACGGGTTCGGAGCGCGCGGGCGCCATCATCGCTGAGCAGGCCGGTAAGGCACTCAAGAAGGCCGTGCTTGAACTCGGTGGCTCCGACCCATACATCATTCTCGACACCGACAACGTCAAGGAAGCAGCAGCCAACGCGTGGGCTACCCGCATGTACAACACCGGTCAGGCCTGCGACTCGAACAAGCGCATGATCGTCATGGACGACATCTACGACGAATTCGTCGCCGAACTCGAAGCACTCGCCTCCAAAATGACCCCAGGCAGCTACACCTCGGACGACGAAACCGTGTTCCAGCCACTGTCCTCACGCTCAGCCGCTGAGCGCCTGGCCGGACAGCTGGAAGACGTCAAGAAGGCCGGCGGCAACATTCGCGTGGGCGGTGAGCTCTCCGACAAGGGCGCGTACATCAGCCCCGCTGTCGTCACCGACATCCCACGCGGCTCCGACGTGTACTACGAAGAGTTCTTTGGCCCAATCGCCGTGGTGTACAAGGTCTCCAGCGACGAAGAAGCCCTCGAACTCGCCAACGACTCGCAGTTCGGTCTGGGTGGTTCCGTGTTCTCGCAGGACAAGGAACGCGCAGAGAAGGTCGGTTCCCAGCTCGAAGTTGGTATGGCCAAGATCAACACCCACGCCGCTGAAGGCGAAAGCATTCCGTTCGGTGGTGTGAAGCGTTCTGGATACGGACGTGAACTGGGGCCAGTTGGTATGGACGAATTCGTCAACAAGCGCCTGTACTGGGTTGGCGAAGAAGGCGCCTAACAGCGCCCCGGCGTTCAGCCGCCCCAACCAACACCGCGCATAGAAGAACGGGCCCGAGGTCGTTGCTCCGACCTCGGGCCCGTTGGGTTTGTGCGGGAATGGGTTAGAAAACCCCGTGACTGTGAACAGCTTGGTCGTCGGTTGGGACCTCGCTAATTGCGTCCCACAGTTCGACGATCGCGCCGTCTTCTACGCGCCACAGTTCGCAGTACGCGTGACGAGCACCGGCGATGCTGCCTTCAGAGTGTGTGAGTACGAAGTCTCCTTGGGCTACCGTGCGGTGGATCTTGTCATACTCCAAACCTTCGCCCGCGTCGCGGAGTTTCTCTAGGAAGTCGATAACGGCTGGGACGCCGTCGGCGATGTCGGGGCTGTGCTGGTCAAAGCGCCCGTCCTTGCTGTACGTCTCAAAGCCGGAGTAATCGCCACCGACCAGGGTCTTTTCGAAGAACTCGACCACCAGGGCGCGGTTCGCTTCCGTGTCAGAAGACGTATCCGGGTCAGTTGGACCGTCTAGCTGCGTGCGCCCTGATTCGTTGGGGGCAGCTTCAGGAACCAGACTGTCCCAGTGTTCAGCGATCTTGCCGTCTTTCACCCGGTAAATGTCGAAGCCCACAAGAACGTTTTCATCAAGTCCCGTGAACTTGCCGTGCAAAGCAACCAAGTCACCGTCTGAAATCACACGTGCGTTTTCGTATTTCAGGCCCTCACCGGCATCCTCCACAAGCTTCTTAAGCCCCGCACGGTCACCGGCCACAAGTGGTGAGTGCTCCACGAAATCGTCCGTGAAGTCCGTGTCTAGAACTGACGTGTCGTGCTGGTGAAACAGTTGAGTGTGAGTGTCGAGTACGAACTGTCCATGGTCTGCCATGACTTACGTCCTTCCACGTAGCGGTGCAGAGTGAACTGCTTGCTCTTGCAGTGTAAACACATGAAGATGTGCGGCGGAACCCTCAGACCTGAGCCGGTGTTTAGCCCGTGGCGTTAAAGGAGTAGAGTTTGTTGAGGAAGCAAGCCCTATACACAGGGTCACCCGGCTTGAGAAGGGTAAACATGTCCTACACGAAAGAAAACGTCGACGTTGTGCTGATCGGCGGTGGCATCATGAGCGCCACCTTGGGCACAATGCTTGCCGAACTCCAGCCCGAATGGTCTATTCGTGTTTACGAACGCCTCGACTACGTCGCGCGCGAAAGCTCAGACCCATGGAACAACGCGGGTACCGGCCACGCCGCTCTGTGCGAGCTGAACTACACGCCACAGCAGTCAAACGGTGACATCGACATCACCAAGGCTGTCAACATTAACGAACAGTTCCACGTGTCACGCCAGTTCTGGTCGTACCTGGTAGACGAAGGCGTTCTGACTACCCCGTCGTCTTTCATCAACCAAGTTCCACACGTGTCCTACGGCCGTGGCGAAAAGGGACGTGACTACATCCGCGCCCGTCGCGAAACACTTGTGCAGAACCCACTGTTCCGGGACATGGAGTTCACCGACGACCCTGCTGAACAGGCCGAGTGGCTACCCCTCATGTTTGAAAACCGTGGCCCAGGGCAGGTCAACGGTCTTTCACGCATCAAGGAAGGTACCGACGTTGACTTCGGGTCGCTTACCCGTCAGCTCCTGACTCACATGGGCACGCGCGGAGCGCAGATCCGCACCGGTCACTCCGTATCCGACCTCGAACGCACCGCCGACGGCTGGAAAGTCAGCGTTCACGACCACACCGGCGCAGAATCCTTCGTCGTTAACGCCAAGTTCGTCTTCATTGGTGCTGGTGGTGGAGCACTTCCGCTACTCCAGAAGTCCGGAATTGCTGAGGCCCGCGGCTACGGCGGATTCCCCGTTTCCGGTTTGTTCCTGCGCACCTCAAACCCAGACCTGGTTGAACGCCACCACGCTAAGGTTTACGGCCAGGCATCGGTCGGTGCTCCACCCATGTCGGTTCCTCACCTGGACGCTCGCGTGGTTGGCGACAAGAAGTACCTCATGTTCGGCCCCTACGCCGGCTTCAGCCCCAAGTTCCTCAAGGGCGGATCGATTCTGGACCTCCCATTCAGCGTGCGTGGCAACAACCTGCCCGTCATGCTCAACGTGGCCAAGGACAACTTCGACCTCGTCAAGTACTTGGTCACTCAGCTGGCTGAAACCAAGAAGGGACGCTTTGCAGCTCTCGCTGACTTCACCCCAGACATCAACCGTGACGACTGGGAGATGCTGGTGGCAGGTCAGCGCGTTCAGGTCATGAAGCGTGACCCCAAGAAGGGTGGCGTACTGGGCTTCGGTACCGAAACCGTCGCAGCCGCCGACGGTTCACTCGCCGCACTGCTGGGTGCATCCCCAGGTGCTTCCACCGCAACACCCATCATGGTGGAACTTCTCAATCGTTGCTTCCCACAGCAGTACACCGGCTGGGAAGCTAAGCTCAAGCAGATGATTCCATCGCTGGGTCGCAAACTGCACCAGGACGAAACCCTGCTCAACGAGGTGTCCGAATACACCGCCCGCACCCTGCAGATCCAGTCACCTGACAATGACTAATTTGTAGGCCCTACTTACAGATCACGCCGAGGTCGTAGCGACTACCGCTACGACCTCGGCGTTCTTCTGGCAAAAGAAGTAGCGGACCTGTTACCTCCCAGTTCACGGCTTGTTGGGTGAAAGCACTTATGCTTGTGTCAGCAACCAACGTGAAGGAAATGAATGTCGCACCAGTACGATCCTTACGGTCAGGGAAACCAGGGCAACGGTAACCAGCCGTTCGGCAACCAACCCGGTGGTCAGCAGTACGGCTCGCAGCCTGGTGGCCAGCAATACGGTGGCCAGCAGTACGGTTCGCAACCGGCAGCCCAGCAGTTCGGTAACCAGCCAGGTGGCCAGCAATTCGGTAGTCAGCAGTACGGTAGCCAGCCAGCTGACAACCAACGCTTCAGCCCCGGCGGCCAGCAACAGCAGCCGGCCAACTTCAATCAGTACGGCGGTCACCAGTACGGGTTCCAGGATCACACCTCGGACCAGGTACACCAACGCACATACGACGAAGGACGCTTCGCACCTTCACACACGCAGGCTCTCCGTATCCAAAACCGCGTTGAGACCCACCAGGGGGCACCCGCGCAAGCCCCGTGGACCACGCAGGCGATCAGCGTCACCCCAAGCGTTGTAGAAAAACCCAGCGACACCGGCGACATTGTCCGTTTGGTCATCGCGCTAGCCTTGGGTGGCCTGCTTCTGCTGGGCTTTGCCATCATTTTCTTGCTCATGACTCTGTCGTCGGGTCTCGTGACGTTTGTGGCGATGTTCCTGTCGTTCTTCCCGCTGATCCTCATCATCGGAATGGTGTTGTGGTTTGACCGCTGGAAGCCACAGCCTAAAGTCGCAATGGGCTTGTGCGTTCTGTGGGGTGGCGTGGCCGCGATCATCCTGACGCTGGTTTTCCAGTTCCCACTACAAGTCGTGATGGCGGGCGCAGGTGTTACCGACGACAGCGGTGCGATTGGCGCGGTTGTCATGGCACCGATCTTTGAAGAAACCACCAAGGGCATGATCTTGGTGGCGATTGCGCTGGCGGCCCGCCGCTACTTTGAAGGTCCTCTGGATGGTTGGGTATACGGTTCGCTAGCTGGGGCCGGCTTCGCCTTTACCGAAAACATTTTGTACCTTTCAAGGTCGTACGCGGAAGGTGCGCAGCAGGGCATAGGTACGGTTGCCCTCATCATGACGTTCGTTGTGCGTTGTTTGCTGTCACCGCTCCTGCACTCCACCTTCACCATGTGCGCGGGTGTAACAATTGGGTTGGCGGCCCGTCGTGGGCAATGGTGGGCGATCATCCTCATGTGGATTCCTGGTCTGCTCGCCGGAATGATGCTCCACGCTCTGTGGAATGGCTTGGCCACTTTCCTGCGACCCACATCGTTCATCCTGGCGATCATCTTTATCATCGTTCCGTCGTTGCTGATTTCCTCGATCTGGTTCGCTCTGGCGATCTTCCTGCAGTTCAACGAAACTAAGCAGACGCGCGCTAACTTGGGTGACTACGCAAACGCTGGTTGGCTCACCCACGCCGAGGTGGAAATGCTTGGCACGTGGAAGGGCCGTCGCGCTGGTAAGCGTTGGGCGGGCCGATACCCGTCGGGTAAGCAACACATGAAGAAGATGATCAAATTGTCTACTGCCCTGGCAACCACGCGTATGCGTATTGTTGGCGGAATTGGTGGCACTGGCGAGCAGGAACGTGAACGTTACTTGCTGGATCAGTTCACGCAGGAGCGTTCGGCACTTATGCACGCTTCCGGTCAGCCCGGAAGTTTCTGATATTGCACCTGCCTGACGTCATCCTCGCCATCATGGGCATCTTGATGGCCTTCGGAGGGTGGAGACGAGGTCTGGTTGTTTCGCTGTGTTCCCTTGTCGGGTTCGTGGCCGGGTTTGTGCTGGGCCGGGTTCTGGCAGGTCCAGTTATCGGTTGGGTGAATGAAAGTTCCAACGCCGAGGTCGTTCCCTCCTGGGTTGTTCCACTGGCCCCGCTGATTGTGGGTTTTGTGGTCGCCGGTGTTGGAAGTGGGCTTGGCACGTGGCTACGGCGTGCTTTGCACAAGACCCCTGGGAAATGGGTAGATGCAGGGCTGGGCGCGTTTGTTGGCGTCGTCGCGTTTTTGCTGTGCGTGTGGTTAGCGGCCACGTGGATTAGAACGACACCATTTGTGCAGTTGAACCGCGCTGTGGCCGAATCACGCATTGTTGCAATCGCTGACTGGATTATGCCGGCAGATCCGAACGTGGTTGTTGGCACGCTGGACAAGGCTCTTGTGGACTATGGGTTCCCCACGGTTTTCAAGGGGCAACCGGAGCGTATCCGCGGGATCGGTGAGCCCAACCCTGAAATGATTGATGTGGGTAAGTCCGTTAGCGGATCTGTTGTCAAAGTGAGAACTGAAGAGACCGCGTGTGACAACTTGCAGTCCGGGACTGGTTGGGTGTTCGCGCCGGAACACGTTGCGACGAATGCTCACGTGGTTGCGGGTTCGTCTGGGGTTACGGTCCAGGTGAACGGAAAAGGGAAAGTGTTCGACGCTGAACTAGTGGCGTTTGATGCCAAACGTGACGTCGCTGTTCTGCGGGCACCTGGTCTGGTTGCGACCCCGTTGCAGACCGGCGCAGACCTCAACGCGGGTGCCGACGCAGTTGCTGTTGGTTTCCCTGGCAACGGGGCCTACACGATCTCGCCGGCGCGCACGCGTGAAACGTTGAAGGCCCGCGGCACAGACATTTACGACGACGAGACAGTGACTCGTAATGTTTACTCGCTTAGAGCGATCATTCGCCAAGGGAACTCAGGTGGCCCGCTGTTGGACGACAAGGGGCAAGCCGTGGGAATGGTTTTTGCTACCTCACTGAACGACAAAGAGACGGGCTACGCGCTGACAATTGGCGAGGTCGAATCTGTTCTGCGTGACGGGCGCGATGCGGAAAAGCCCGTCCCGTCAGGGAAATGCCCCTTGGTGAAGGGGAAAGGTTGATGGCTTCTGGCCCGGCGGGTTATTTGCTCAGGTTGATGCCCGCAACGATTGCTCGGTGATCTGACGTCCCGCGTGGCAAAACCGTGTCCGACACTGGGTCCATGCCACGGACCATGATGTGGTCAAGGCGCGCCACCGGGAACGTGGCCGGCCACGTAAATCCGAAACCTCCACCGGTTGCGCGCCGCGTATCGGTGAGCGAATTGTTGAGGTCAGCAAAGTAGCGGTCAGTGCTGGTTGAGTTGAAATCGCCAGCAACAATAACCCTTTGGGCCGGGTCCTCCGACACTTTTTGCGCCACCGTCTGGAGGGCAGCGTTACGTAACGACTCCCGACCTGGGCGCACCGACGGCATGTGAACCGAATACACGCGCACGCTCCCGTGGTCCGTTTCAACCGTGGCGGCGAACGCGCGTGGCCAGGACAAGCCCAAATCGATTTCTTCGGTGTCCTTGATGGGCCACTTGGACCACAGGCCCACGGTGTCACTCACTGTGTTGTGCTTGAAGTTCTTGTCCATCTGTTCTCGAATGATCTTGCCGGAAAGCGACTCGATCTCCTGGAGCGTCACGATGTCGGGTTTGCGTTCAATAATGCGTAGCGCTGTCGCTGACGGCTCTGGCAAGCGCGCGCCCACGTTTTGGGTAGCAACAACAATGTCTGTGTGTTCGGGCTCGCTGGAAGGCTTAAGGTACGCGCCAAACATCTGCCCCCACACAAGCGCTGGAACCACCACACCAATGATCGACCACACAGAGAACCTGATGAGCCCCACGATCAGAAGTATGACGATCAAAGCTCCCGTCCACGGGAGCACGCTTTCCACCACCAAAGCGAGCCCACGGGTGGTGGGAATTAGATGGTGGAGCAGAAGCAGGGCCGTGAGCCCCGCCCCGATGAGAAAAACAACAGTCCCTTTGCGCATTGCCCTTCAACTCTACGGCCACACTCTGACCGCGGTTATAAGAACTTTTGCAGGGTTTATAAAGGTTGGCCGGCGCAACAACAGGCGCTCGGCACTCGCACCTCGCTGACGATTACTTCACTGCTGTTGCGAGCCACACGGAAACATCCGGGTGCTCGTCGAATCGGTAACCCACACCTCGGAGGGTCCGCACCACGCCGGAGTAAGGGCCCAGACGGTTCCGCAGGCGGCGGATGTGTACGTCAACAGTGCGTTCGTCGGTGTCCTGGCCAGCCCACACCTTCTCGATGAGTTCCTCGCGCGACAGCGACTCACCTGGGTGGCTCACCAAGGTTGCCAACAGGTCGAACTCTTTAGCCGTGATCTTCTGCGGCTCGCCGTCCACGTAGATCTCGCGACGGGGAATGTCGACGCGCAGACCCAAGTCCTCGCGCGTGGCTGGGGGCTGGATGCGGGATGGGATACGCGTACGAAGGGGCCCGTGCCGACCGGCCGTTCCGCCAGTCGCCGCTGGGGACCCACTCAAGGCGGCGCGCACCGCTTCCAGGTCACGACCTCGGCCTTCAGGGGCCAACGCAATGACCGCCGAGGTCTCAGCCTGGGAAGCGAGCTCCTTTGCGTAGTCCTGGAGGGCCTGCGCGATCTGGGTGAGGTTGGTTCCGTCCTGTGCGGCCTTTTCTTCGTCCAGGCCGATGTAAATGGCGATGCCTCGGGCAGCGTGAGGGGTTTGAGTGACGCCAGCAGGGCCGAACGTGCGGGGTGCCTGTTCGGCGTCGACCGGTGCAAGGCGTGACCCCTGGCGGCGCATCGCAACGGCGCTTCGAGGGTGCGCTGCGCTTGCTGATGAGGGACGACGCTGGGGGAGTGGTCCGCTGTTCCGTTGCTGTGTCATATCGTAATTGTTCTTCATACGAGGATCCGAGGCTCATTCACCATGTCATAAATGGCGAATGTATGAAGAATTATGACACTGTGTGACATCCCGAGGTGGTGCAGGGTAGGTCTGGCGCGCGCCCTGAGCGTGTTGGCTGCGGGTGTGGTTACACGACGCCGTACAAGCGGTCGCCGGCGTCGCCCAGCCCTGGAACGATGTATGCGTCGTCGTTCAGGCCCTCGTCATATGCGGCGGTGTGAATTGAGATGTTTGCGCGTCCCTCAAAGCGGTCGCTGACAGCCTTCACTCCCTCAGGTGCCGATACCAGGCACACTGCTGTCACCTCGGACACCCCGCGTTCCAACAAGTACTCAATGGCCATGATCAGCGTGTTTCCAGTGGCCAGCATGGGGTCGACAACGTACACCTGACGGTTCTTCAGGTCGCTGGGCAGTCGTTCCGCGTACGTAGTCACTTCGAGGGTTTCGTCGTTGCGCACCATGCCAAGGAACCCCACTTCTGCCGTGGGGATCATGCGCATCATGCCGTCGAGCATCCCCAGCCCAGCGCGCAGAATTGGCACGACCAGTGGGCGTGGGGTGGCCAGCTCGACACCCACAGTTTCTTGAACGGGTGTGCGGATATGCTTGTCCGTCACGCGAATGTTGCGGGTCGCTTCGTATGCGAGGAGCGTGACGAGTTCGTCGGTGAGCTGACGAAAACGTGCGGAATCGGTTCGTTCGTCGCGCAGAACAGTGAGCTTGTGGGCAATCAGGGGGTGGTCGGCAACATGAAGTTCCATGTCAAAAATTATGCCTTATATGCATTGCGTAATTCGCGTCACTCGCGGGGGTGCGCCAAGCAGAATCATGGGTAACAATTGGGGTATGTCATATTTCACTGCAGCCGTTGCTCAGGCAGGCGACGAATACCGCCCCGTAGATATCGACGTTGAAGAATGGTCAGACCTGGACGAACTGGCCGAAACCCTCCGTTCTGTTGCAGGTGAGGACTGCGAAGTTGTCGCGATTGTCGAACGCGAAGACGAATGGTTCGCCATTGTGCGCCTCACCGAAGTCGACAACATCAAAGTGTTTATTTCTGACATCGAAGCCGCGCAGGCCAGCCCATATGCCGATCTCTTCGAGGACTACCTGGACTCGCCTCTTGATGAGTATGAGCTTGAAGACGGCGACGACTTTGACGATGACTACGAAGAGCCCAGTGACGATGACGAAGCCGAGTCCGCCATGTTCCCTGACGAGGACTCCACGTGGGGTGGTGACTCGGACATTTTCGACGACCTCGGGGTCAGTGCTAGCGACCTGCTGGACCAGTGCGAAAAGCACTCTGCGGACCCAGCCCGAATCGTCGCACACGTAGGTGAAATCGTGGGCTTCGACGAAGCCCTTGAGGCGGCCCGCTAAGACCCTGGTGAGCCCCCTGCAGAGTCGGTCTGACCACCGCACGTGGATGCAGATCGCGCTAGACGAAGCCCGCGCATGTGCCGCCAGCGGCGATGTTCCGGTTGGTGCTGTTGTTGTGGTGGACGGTGAAGTTGTGGGGCTGGGGAGGAATCGTCGTGAAGCTGACGGGGACCCCACCGCCCACGCCGAGGTCGTAGCTCTGCGCGCTGCGGCTGCCCGGTTGGGGAGGTGGCGGTTGGATGGCGCGACCCTGGTGGTCACTCTTGAACCGTGCGCAATGTGTGCGGGCGCAGCGGTAGGTGCGCGCGTGGACGCGATTGTTTTTGGTGCGTTTGACGAAAAAGCGGGGGCTTGCGGGTCCCAGTGGGATCTGCCACGTGACCGCGGTTCCTTGCACCGGCCCCAGGTGTATGCAGGTGTCATGGCAGATGAAACTGCTCACGTGTTGGAGGAATTCTTCGCTACTCGCAGGTGAGCGGGTTTGACTTGAATGCAGCGCTCACAATAAAGTATTCCGCGGTAGCGTGTCCGAGCGGCCGAAGGTGCAACACTCGAAATGTTGTGTAGGGCAACCCCCTACCGTGGGTTCAAATCCCACCGCTACCGCGTCGGAAAATCGCGCGACACAGATTGTTCAGTGTCGCGCGATTTCGTGTTTCGCCCTCAGTCTTCGCGCTTGCGCAACTCCCCGCGACGCAGTTTGCCACTTGGCGTCTTAGGCAGCTCATCCACAAAGTGAACCTTGCGTGGGTACGCGTGAGCGGAGTACCCCTCCTTGACCAAGCGCTTGAGCTCTTCGGCCAGTTCAGGGGTGGCCTCAACGCCGTCACGCAACACCACATACGCTTCTGCGAGTTCACCTCGGACGCCATCCCGGTCGGGCTTACCCACAACCCCAACATCAACCACGTCAGGGTGCGTGATCAGCACGGACTCCACGTCGAATGGCCCAATGCGGTAACCGGCCATAAGAATCACGTCGTCATCGCGGCCTTCGAAAAAGAAGCTACCGTCGTCGTCTTTATACCCCGCGTCACCGGTCAGGTACCACGTGCCGTCTTCGCTGAAACGCTCAGCCGATTTCAGCGGGTCGTCGTGGTAGCCAGTGAACCACAGGAGCGGACTGTTAGGGACGTTGATGACGATTTGGCCGTTCAGAATGTCAGCCTGGTACCCCGCAATCGGTTTACCCATGGATCCGGGTTTGAGTTCTTCGCGTACATCGTCGTTCCACTGGTTGCAGATCACCATGCCCAGTTCGGTCTGGCCGTACTGGTCGTAGACTTCGGTGCCCAGCTGTTCTTTAGCCCAGTCGATCACGTCGACCGTGAGCGGTTCACCCGCGGAAGATGCCCGGCGCAACGTGAACCCGGTTTCCAGCCCAGACTTAGAAAGCGTGCGGTACACGGTTGGCGCGGACGCGTAGTTGGTCACGCCCTGGTCGCGCATGAGCTGCAACGTTGATTCGGCAGAGAACTTCTCCTGCTGCATGAGGTTGGGCAGGCCAATGACCAGCGGCCCCAGCACTCCGTAGTACAAGCCGTACGCCCAGCCTGGGTCGGCTGCGTTCCAGAACACGTCTTCGGGGCGAACGTCCAGGGAGTAGTGCATGTAGCAGTGGAAGCTGGCGAGCGCGCGTACCGGGACTGCAACCCCTTTGGGGTTGCCGGTGGTGCCCGAGGTGAACAGCTGTACCAGCGTCCCCTCGCCACCCAGCGCCACCGAGTCCTCTAACGGTTCAGGCTCGGTTTGCATGCGGTCGTAGTCCTCACCAATCGTGATGACGTTGAGCCAGTCGAGAGGCTTCACCTTGTCTTCTTGCGACGGTTCGGTGATGACGAGTTTGCTGTTAGCACCCTCCATGCGCACCTTGATCGCGCCGGTGGCAAACGCTGTGAACAGCGGAACGTACACGGCTCCAAGCCGTGCCAGCGCTAGCAGCGTGATGGGCATTTCGGGGCACTTGGTGAGCAGGACACCCACGCGCTCGTCCTTCTCAACACCCTTGTCCTTGAGCGCCGTGGCAAGTCGCTTAGACCTGTCCGACAGTTCACCGTAGGTCAGCTTGGACACGCTGCCGTCGTGAGCAATGAACGTGAAAGCCGTGGCCTGTGGGTCGTGACGGTCGCACAGAAGATACGAAGCATTTGCGTCTTCTGCAGCGTAGGTTTCGAGCCATTCTTGAACGAGCTGATCCGATTTCACTCGTGCCTCCTGGGGGTAGGGTTTCCCTGTTGTTTTCACCATAGCGCTGGGGATTTTTCCGCCTGCGTGCAGGGTAACCTAAGCCACATTTTGGGTGCTTCTAACTCATCAGCTTCCGCACTTTCGCTTAGCCCAGGTAGCCGTGGACAAACTGCACGATGCGCTTAAACGCCTGGTCGCGAACGCTCTCTTCAGACAAATACACGTCATGCATGGCGCCTGGAACACGGTCCACAACAACGGTGTCGGCAAGGTCAAGAGCCCGTTTGGCCAGGATGTCCACGTCGAGCACAACATCGGCGTGCGCCATTTGTGGCGCGTAGTTCACGGAACGCAAGGAGGCTCGTGACATCTGCACCAGCACGGGCACGTCCAGCCCAAGCCCCCGTTCGACCCGCTTGTGCCCATCAAACACCGCCCGGAGGAACTGCGGATACACGGGGAACGACTCGGGTGGTTTGAGCCGAAGATCGAACGGGGTATCCCCGTGGGCTTGCGCAACCGCCAACACGTAGTAGTTAGGTAGGGCAATACGAAGCGGGCTCACCGGATTCCTCGCCGCTATGAGTGGCCCTAAAAGTTTGCGCACACTGGCGGAGTATTGAAACTCCAACCACGGCGAGTTCAGCACCAGGCCCGCGACTCGCCCAGGGTTGTCCGCGGCCCACAGCGCGGCCGTGAGCCCGCCCGTCGAGTGTGCGCTCATTATCACTCGGCAGTGGGGGTGAAGCTCTGCGATCACGTTCAGGCAGGCGGAAATTTCTTCGTCATACGCCCCGAGGTCGTCAATGAGTCCCGGAGTTCGTTCGGGGTTGGAGAGGTCCAGGTTCCTGCCGTAGTTTCGCAAGTCCACGGCGTAGAAATTGGCGCCCATGTGCGCCCAAAACCGGGCCAAGTCACGGTGATAGAAGTAGTCGGACCACCCGTGAATATAGAGGACGGCAGTGTTGTGCAGCTCCACGGGATGGGCGCCGTCCAGGTGGGGGACACCTCGGGAGGGGTTTCTATCAACCTGGGGCAGATACCTCACCAGGGTTGCCCGGTCCCCGCTGGGCAGTTCCAGGGGCAGGGATTCGAACCCTGGGCCAAGAATGTCCGGCAGCCACTGCGACTGCGTAGGTGGGTTGGGGCTCATGCCCCTATTGTGCCAGGTGAGACAACTACGCAACAGGGTTCTGGGAACGTACTTGCCACGGTGTTTACTATGGTCGTATGGAGTTTCGAGTACGGTCAGCAGTCGCTGACACCCCCGCGTATGTGCCCGGCAAGCCTGCTGCTCCCGTGGCTGGACAGAAGGCGTACAAACTGTCATCCAATGAACACTTCATGAGCCCGCTTCCCGCTGTTGTCGAAGCGGCCGCGAAGTCCTTGGAGACTATGAACCTCTATGGCGACCCAGGTGTTTTCGATCTCACTGAAGAGATGGCGCAGCACCTGAGTGTTGAGACGAACCAGCTGGTCTTTGGGGCCGGTGCCTCTGAGATCCTGGCTGCGTTGGTACACATCACTGCAGAACCCGGTACCGAGGTGGTTTTCCCCTGGCCGTCGTTCGAAATGTATGTGCCACTGACGTTGCTCGAAGGGGCCACCCCGGTCAAGGTGCCGTTGCGCGATGACTTGGGGCACGACCTCGGCGCGATGGCAGACGCCATTAACGACCGCACCCGCCTAGTGATCCTGTGCAGCCCCAACAACCCCACCGGTGGCCCGGTGGAGCGCGAGGAATTCGAAGAGTTCATGGCCAAGGTTCCCCGCGACGTTCTGGTGGCCCTGGACCAGGCGTACTTCGAGTACATGGTCGAAGGTGGTTTCGACGGAATGGACGCGCTGCCGTCGCACCCCAACTTGGTGGTCGTGCGCACGTTCTCGAAGGCCCACGGTATGGCGGGTCTGCGCGTGGGATGGGCAGTCGCCCACCCCGATGTCATCAGTGCTATGCGCACCGCAATCCTGCCGTTTAGTGTGTCGCGAGTCGCGCAGGCCGCTGCTTCTGCGTCCTTGCGTTTGGCCTCGGATGTGGATGTGCGGGCAAAGGAAGTTGCCCGGATTCGTGACGACATGCAGGCGCGGTTGCGGGAAATCGGTGTCCCGGTGGCTGAGTCCCAAGGCGGGTTCCTGTGGCTCCCTCTTGAAGACAAAGCAGAAGAGTTTGAACTCGCATCTCGCGAGGTGGGTGTGGCTGTTCGCCAACTCACCGGGGGAGTGCGTGTGAGCATCGGCGAAGAAGAAGCGATGGATCGTGTCGCCCATGTAGCCGGCGAAATGGTTGCCCGCGGACACGCCAACGGGGAGACGACCTCGGGCCAGGACTCATGAGCACCCCCGGACTGCCAGACCTCAACGAACTCGCAACCGAACTAAGCCCCAACGCGCTGGTCACGGACACTGACGTCATCGCAGCCCACTCCAGTGACCGCGCGCTTTTCTCACCTGTGGGGAGCGCGCTCGCGTTAGTGCGTGCCACGTGTGTTGAAGACGTGCAGGCCACGGTGCGGTTCGCAGCCAAACACGCGATCCCCATCATTCCTTCAGGCGCACGTACTGGGCTTTCGGGAGGTATCAACGCGCTCGACGGGTGCATCCTGTTAAGCGTTGCCAAAATGAACCGGATCCTGGAAGTGAACACGCTGGACGGCACCGTGACGGTGGAACCGGGCGTGATCAACCTGGATCTGAAGAAGCACCTAGCCGAGTTCAACCTGTCGTACCCACCAGACCCCGGCTCTGTGGCGATTTCCACTATTGGCGGGAACGTGGCCACCAACGCGGGCGGTATGTGCTGTGTGAAATACGGTGTGACCAGGGACTTTGTGCGCAGCCTCAAGGTGGTGACCGCAGACGGTGAAGTCACCACGGTGGGGCGGAACACGGCAAAAGGTGTCGCCGGGTTCGATCTCGCGCAGCTGTTCATCGGTTCGGAAGGCACGCTGGGCGTGATCGTCGAAGTCACGCTGCGTACCGTGCCCAAACTGGCCGACCCGCTCAGCTCCGTGGCGCTGTTTTCCGATCCCGTCCACGCCGCCCGCACGGTCACCGATTACTTGGGCAAGGGCGCCACCCCGTCGCTACTGGAGTACATGGACGGTGGCACCATCGAAGCGGTCAACGCGTACCAGAACTTCGGGTTGCCAAGCGGTGCGGGCGCCATGCTGATCGTGCAGTCGGACGGTTCGGGCTCCATGACGCGCGCTCAGGAAGACCTGGAACTGTTCCAACAGGTGGCGCAAGATAACGGCGCAACAGACGTGATGTACTCGGATGACCCACGCGACTCCGAATCCTTGGTCGCCGCACGCCGCGCGGTCGCCCCTGCGAACGAAAAGTTGGCCCACTCCCGAGGTGGTGGCGAGCTGGTCGACGATGTGTGCGTTCCGCGGGGTCGCCTTGCTGAGTTCTTTGAACGCCAAGCTCAAATTGCACAGAAGTTCCCCGACATTCTGGTGATCGCGTGCGGTCACGCGGGTGACGGAAACATGCACCCCAACGTCATTTTTGACGCCAGCGACCCAGTTTCGACCCGGCACGCGAAAGAAGCGTTTGGCATGATCATGCAGGCTGGCTTGGACCTGGGCGGAACCATCACCGGGGAACACGGCGTGGGAGTTCTGAAGGCTGAGTGGTTGGCACGCGAACTGTCGCCGTCAGCGCAAAAGATGCACGTGGCGATCAAACAGGCGCTGGACCCGCAGGGGATCTTCAGTCCTGGGAAGATGCTTTCGCACTTGGGCTAGGGGCCGGGGCTTCTTGGGCCTTTTCAGTCTCGCACGCTTCCTGTGCAAGCGCGCGCTTTGCGGCTCGGCGCACGGCCGGCCACAGGGCAGAGGCCCATGCCACGTACCCACGCTCTGACGGGTGGAAAATGTCGCCACCCGTGTACAGCAGGTAGCGCCACAGCCCTAATTCGTGGGTGGTCGAAAACAGATCCGCCAGTTCCAAGTCGTACAGGCGTGCCTCACGTTCGATGATCGCGTTGGCGGCACGCACTTTCGGCTCAAGCCACGGAAGGCCAAAACTGGGGATCGTTGACACGACGGTGCCGGCAGGAAGGCGCTTGTACAGGCGCGTTGCCGTCCACTCGAACCCCTCAAGCGTGTAGGCCGGGTCGATCAAGTCATTAGCCCCAATAACGCACATGGTGATGTCGGCTTGAGGCAGGTCGTCCAAGAGCGGCAGTTGCTTTTCCATGAGTAGCCAGGAACTGGCCCCGGGAACAGATATGTTCGTGACGGAAACTCTACGACCGGTCTCTTCTTCCAGCCGCTGTTTCAAAAGGCCCACATATGCGCGCTCGGGTTTGGACGCACCCACGCCGCTCGCCGCCGAATCACCCAGAACGTTGACCGTCAGCGGCGGAAGCTCCTGCAAGGATTCGTCCAGCTCAAGCTGCGTGCGTGCAGACTCAGCCCAGAACTTTGGGAACAACGCCGATTGGATACGCACACGCACAACCGCGATTCCGTAACCGGCCCCCAGACCCAGGGTCACACCACCCACAGCCGTGGCGGCCTTTAAACCGGCCTTCAACACCGATTTCCCGGCACCCACGTCAGGTTGCACCCTCTACCAAGTCACCATCCACCTCGGGCTGGTTGTCTGGCAAACCTCGACGCCGCAACAGTGGCCCCACACCCGGCTGCTCGCCAAAGAAATCTACGATCGTTTCGCCCGGGTCTGTCGAGTACCCAGGAGCCAAAACCGCGGTGCGGAAAGCGTCACCCGCGTCAGGATTGAGCCCGCCCTGGGAGTTGAACCATTCGGTGACATACGCGGCGAGCTTCTCCGACCACAAGTACGAGTAGTAGCCGGCAGAATATCCCAACGCGAACGTGTGCTGGAAGTACGGCGTGCGATACCGAGGTGGCACCAGCGGGTTGAAACCGGTGCCTGAGAGCACGTCGCTTTCGAAGTCGAGCACCGACTCCACCTGCTCACCAGGTTCCAACGAGTGCCAGCTGAGGTCCAGAAGGGCCGCCGCGAGGTACTCAACCGTGGCGAAACCCTGCCCAAAAACCTGGGACTTCTTGATGCGCTCAACGAGTTCGTCAGGAATCGGCTCGCCCGTGTGAACGTGGACGGCATAGTGGGGGAGCACCTGCGGGTGGAACGCCCACATTTCGTTGAGCTGGGACGGGAACTCCACGTAGTCCCTGGGCACCGAGGTGCCTGAGCGGGTTTCGTACGTCGAGTTAGCGAACAGCCCGTGTAGCACGTGCCCGAATTCGTGGAACAGCGTGCGCACATTGTCCAGGCTGAGCAGGGCAGGTTCGCCGGCGGCTGGTTTGGGAATGTTCATGGTGAGGCTGATGACTGGGCCCAAGCCGGAAACTCGGCCCGGGGACACCAACTGGTCCATCCACGCCCCGCCACGCTTTGACGAACGCGCAAACGGATCCACGCAGATAACGCCTAACGGGCGGTCGCCGTCGAACGCGCGGTACACAACCACCTCGGGATGCCAGGCGGTTTCATCCGTGCGCTCAAAACGCACACCGTACAGCTGACTTGCCGCAAACAGCACGCCGTCGTTGAACACCTTCCACAGATCGAAGTACTCAGCGACCGAACCCAGCTGGTACGTATCCTGCTTGTACCGCTTCAGGTAGTACGCGACGTCCTCAGCTTCCAAGCGCTGGGGCTGGTAGGTGGTGCGGATCGTGTCCAGCTCGGATTCGAGCTGCGCGAGCGCTGGTTCCAGCAAGTCCACGACCAGCGCGGTCGCGTTTTCGCCGTTGCCTGCGTCCTGTTGGGAAATCACGTAGTCCTTGTACGACTTGTATCCCATGAGGCCCGCCAGGCCAGCGCGCAGTGCCGTGAGGTCGGAGACCACCCCGCGGGTGTCGGTTTCAGTTCCGCGCGCGCCTCGGTTGGTGGAGGCGTGGAACACCGCTGTGCGGGTTTCCGGGTCGTCCAAGTCCGAGGTGATGGGCTGTTGCGTTGTTGACTCCAGGGTGATGAGTGCCCCCGTGAGACCACGCTGAGCCGCGTGGGATTCGACAGTGCCCAGTTTCGCGTCAGACAAGCCTTGAAGCGACAGCTCTGACCCGTGTGGAATGTGGACGGCCGACTCCTGGGTTTCTGCCAGCACGCACTGGCCGAATTCTGTTTCCAGCGCCGAAATTTCTTCCGCGAACGCCGCGACGCGCTCTTGGTTGTCTTCGGTAAGGCGGGCACCAGCATGGGCGAAGTCGGCGACCATGAGGTCGTGGTGACGGGCGTCTTCTGGGTTTAGGGCGGCGGTGCTGACGCTTTCTAGACGGGCGAAAAGCTCAGCGTTGAGGAACACGTCAAGTTCCGCGCGGGTAAGCACAGCGGCCGCGTCTGTTGCCATGGACTCCACGGCGTCGGACCACAAGCTTGATTCGTACAAGCGAATAAATGGCTGCAAACGGAACACCAAGCTACGGGCCGCGTCGATCGCCAGAGTGGTGTTGTTGAAGTCTGCCGGCTCAGAGTTTTCCAGGACCGCGTCAATGGACTGTTCCTGGAACGTGATGGCCCTGGCCAGAGCATCCATGACGAGTTCAGGGGTGATGCGGTCAAAATCCGGTAGCGTCAAGGGTTCCGGCTGGCTCACAAAGTCCCACAGATGATTAGGTGATTCTGCTTCTGGGACGTAGCCGGGATGGAGGTCTTCGGCACCCAAAACTTTCTCCTGCACTGTCGAGGTCTATGGTGAAAGGGTGAGCGAATACATGGGTACTGGCGCAGGCGATCCACGCACTCGACGAATCAAGGCCGGGATCATGCTAGCCGGTCTCGCTACCTTTACACTGCTCTACAATACCCAAGCAATCTTGCCGGACCTCACACGCGACTACGGAATTACCCCATCTGAGGCCGCGATGTCGGTGTCCATTGCCACTGCTGGGGTCGGGTTAGGGCTGCTGGTTGCGGTGCCTATTAGTGAACGGATCGGCCGAGGTCGTTTAATTCGCTGGTCTGTCATTGTCGCTGGCGTCATGGCCGCTGGGGTGGTTTTCATCTCGGATTGGAACCTGTTCTTGGTGGCCAGGTTCGTGATGGGGTTCATCCTTGCGGGGCTGCCCGCGACTGCCACCGTGTACTTGCGTGAAGAGATCCACCCGTCGATCGTGTCCTCAGTCATTGGGGTGCACATTTTTGGAAACACCTTGGGTGGTTTGGGAGCCCGCATTATCCCGTCCACCACGATCGAGGTGTTCGACTGGTTAGGGATCGAAGGGATTCTGGGTCTAGATAAGTCGCACTCAGCCATGTTCACTGCGTCACTTGTGGGGCTTTTGGCGGGACTTGCGTGCTTTTTCTTGTTGCCACCGGCGCAAGGGTTCGTGCAACACCGCGACTCGTTTAGCGTTCTGGTGAAGAAATTTGGGCGGGCGTTCACCGACCCTGTTCTGCTGGGGCTTTTCGTCGTGGGGTACTTGGGTGTGGGCTCGTTCATTGGTGCGCTCAACGTGATGGGTTTCCGCCTAGAAGGCGATCCGTATTTCATTCCGATTGGGCTCATTGGGCTCATCTACTTTGTGTACCCGTTGGCCGGGTGGGCATCGGCGATAGCCGGCAAAATCGCTGACCGCACGTCACTTCGCGCGGTCATGTCCTTTGGCCCGCTCATTGGGCTAGTAGGTGTCGCGCTCATGATGATCCCCAACGTGGTATGCATCGTCGCGGGCCTGGCGATTCTTGCAATCGGTTTCTTCACAGGGCACTCCATCGCGGCGTCCTGGGTCGCTGGCCGGGCAAGCCGATCGGTAGGCGTGCCCGCACAGGCCGCCTCCATTTACATGGTGTGCTTCTACCTGGGTTCGTCCGTGACCGGGAACCTCACGCCACTTGCTTGGACACACGCCGGATGGGGTGGTGTCACCGCGATCATCGGAAGCCAGATGGCCCTGCTTCTGATCCTTGCGCTCATTCTCAAACGCACACCAGTCGCACCCGCCGACACTCGGACGGTCCAAAAATAACCAACTACGAACGACCTCGGCGGTTGGAAACCAACGCCACCCCTGCGATCACCACAGCCGCGCCTGCGCCCAGGAGCAGGCCGGGCAGCGAAACGGTGAACCCGATCGCAACGCACAACACCACACCCAGAACCTGGAGGGCTTTGGGGTACATGCGGTGTTCGCGGTCCTGCGTGAACGCGGCCAAGTTGGCGATCGCGTAGTAGAGCAACACGCCCGTAGACGAGAAGCCAACGGCCCGTGTTACGTCGACCGAAAAGACCAGAATGATGGCCAGGACGCAGAACAAGATTTCGGCGCGGGCAGGGGTGGAGTAGCGCTCGCTCACATGGGCGAAAAACGTGAAGTGGCGCGAGTCCCGAGCCATCGCCAAACACGTGCGGCCCAAACCGGCCATGAGCCCCAACAAGGCGCCCAGACAAGCCAGAGCCGCAACGACCTGGACAACCAGTTCCATCCACGGCACCTGCACGGCATCAAAAATCGGGGCGGTGGACTGCGCGAGGGTTTCCTGATCCAACATGTGGGTCAACGTGAACGTGATGACAACGTACACGACCAACGTCAGGCCCAGTGCCCACATGATGGCTCGAGGGATTGTGCGGGTGGGGTTGGTTACCTCTTCACCCAAGGTCGCTACACGGGCATAGCCAGCAAACGCAAAAAACAAGATGCCTGCACCCTGCAAGATACCCAACGGAGCGGAAGGTAAGTAGGCGGCGGAAGGGGTGGCGACCTCGGCGGGGGTGCCCAACCACGACGTAGCCACGAACAGCGCAAGCCCGGCCAGCACGATCAGCACAATGACCTTGGTGGCAGTCGCCGTTTTAGACACACCCAGGATGTTGACGGTGGTGAGCGCGATCAACGCGAGCGCCGCCGCACAGGACAGGACGAGCGGGGGAGCGCCAGGCAGAGCGTAGTGCGCGAACGTCATGGCCATCGCGGCGGCTGAAGCGGTCTTCCCTAACAGGAATGCCCACCCGGCCGTAAGCCCCCACGCCGGGCCCAGCTGTGCCCGCCCGTATGCGTACGTGCCGCCCGCGACCGGGTACTGGGCGGCCAGTTGACCCGAGGACGTGGCGTTGCACAAGGCCACCAGAGCGGCCAGTCCCAGGGCGATGTAGATGCCTGACCCGGCGTGAGCAGTAGCGGGGGCCACGGCGACGAAAATGCCGGCACCCAGCATGGAACCTAGGCCAATCATGATCGCGTCGCTTAAAGTGAGCGAACGCTTAAGAGAAGACATCATGACTGTGTAGGTACCAGGCCAAGGCAAACACCAGGTGACCTGGTGTCATGGCGGAGTTGGGGTGCCTGCTTGCGCGGGGCTGGCCCCATGCCCGCTACTTCTTGATGGAGCTCATCTTCTGCCACTCTTCCCACGTGTACACCCAGTCCTTGATGTCCCCAGAGCTGGTGGTCAGGGAAACGCGGGAGCCGGTCACTTCAACCGGATCGCCAAAGAGTGCGGAGTTGAAATATTCCGTGGCGTTAGCCGTAGACAGGTTGACACATCCGTGGGACACATTTGCCCGTCCCTGCGAACCTACTGACCATGGAGCCGCGTGGATGAACTCACCGTTGTTGTGGATGCGGACGGCGTGGGTGACGGGGGTGGAGTAGCCCCAGCGTTCGGACTTCATGGTGTAGTTGCGGGACTTGGACATCACGATGTGCATGCCGTTGTACGACGGGGAGCGTGCAGCCCCCAGCGATGCAGGGAAGTCCATGACGGTCTTACCGGAGCGTTTCACGGTGAGGCGGTGCTTCTTGGCGTCGGCCACGGTGATCTGCTCGCGGTCGATTTCGAAGTCCAGCGTCATGTCCTTCGCGCCAAAAGTGTCGTCGGAGAACGGCACGTCTTTCACAGGTGCGTCGACGTGAATCTTGGAGTGTTCTGGCCAGAACTCTTTGGGGCGGTAGTGGATGCGGGAGTGCCCGTCGTCGTCTGGCAACCATGCCCACGAGCCTTCGACCTTGCGTGGCTTGTCGTCCTTGTCGGTGACTTCCACGCTCAGGCGGCTTTCGATGCCCGGGCGGTATTCCTTGGGGATCTTGTGCGCGAAGTTGAAGATGATGGGAGCGCCCACGCCCACTTTCATGTCGTCGTCGAGAAGGGTACGCATGCGTGCACCTTCGCCGTTAGGTTCAGGAGTGTCCACGGTTCCGGTGGATTCGTGGGTCTTGCCGTCGGGTGAGACGGTTGTGGCTTTCCACGTGTAGGACGAGGAGCCTGCGAGCGTGAAGTTGGACTCCCACGACGTGCCCTTGGGGTTGTTGTCGGCCGCGCCACCTTGTGCGCCGTCCTGTGGGTCGTCGGTGGAGTCGGGGTCAGCTGACGGGTCGTCGCTGGATTCGTCGGTTGCGTCGTCCGCAGGTTCGTCAGTCGCCGAGGTGTCCTCTGGTTGATCTGTTTCCTCAGCTGCTTCGTCTTCTGAGTTTTCGCTGTCCTGTGAGTTAGCGCCGATGTTGCCACCGGCTTCTGCGCTGTCGTCGGCGTCTTCGTCGCTGTCTGCGTTGTCGGTCGCGGGGTCGGATGCAGAGTCGGTCGCGGGGTCGGATGGGTCCGCGGATGCCGAGGTGGTTTCAAAGGTGCCAGCGTCTACTGGGATTTCTTTGTGGTCGTCATCGGTGAGCTCAACAGAGACGAACTCGCCCTTGTCGACAGAGAGCTGGAGCTTCTCGCCAGGAGCGGCCTCGGAAACTACGCTGACAACCGGTTCTGGGTCGGGTTCCTTCTCTTTTGGAGCAGAGTTGTTGCCACCGGGCGCGCTTACGGAACAAGCAAAAGCGGCCACGAGACTCAGAGCGATAGTCGACGAGACGAGAAGACGACGAAACACGAGCTTGAACCTTCGGTAGAGCTGTTGAAAATTCGACTGCCCTTCGAATTTAGGAGGGCGTGAGATATAAGCATACCGGAATGCATCAGGAAACATTTCGTGTTTATAGGAAGGACCCTCCGTGCACCCGCCAGAGCCTCCTTACCCTTGCTACCTTCCGGTCCTGGGGGATTCGCAGGATAAACGCCACACGAAGGGCCACCGATAGTGTAGCCGAGACAGGTGCGATTAGTAAAAGTCGCATGAGTCCGTTAAGCTACTCTGCGGAGGATTCGCCTAGCGGCCTATGGCGCACGCCTGGAACGCGTGTTGGGTTAACGCCCTCAGGGGTTCAAATCCCCTATCCTCCGCGTTGTGAAGTCTCGGGACATCGTTCACTCGATGTCCCGAGACTTTTGCTTTGCGCCGTTGATGTGTCGGGTCATCGTCCCCCCTTGCATGCCTCCCCCCAGTTACCCACCACAAGTACGAGGTTTGCGCATAGGGGTGGTGTGTAACTGGCCGATTTTGAGCCGAAAAAGTGAACAAAACGAACAAAAAGGGTGTTTACCCACCAACCCTGTTCGAGGGGTGGTGGGTAAACGGTTTTTGTGCGCGTGGCGACGTGGTATCTGATTGGTGTGTCACATCTGCTCGGAAGAGCAGTCCAAGTGAAGCACTCCGGGTGATTTGGCCAGGTCCAGACGGCGCAAAGCGAGCGAAACTGCGCAATATATTGCGCAGTTTCGCTCGCTTTGCGCCATCTATAGCACCTCTATAGGACCTCATAAGGACCGTGTTTGGCGGGCGCCTCGGTATGCCACTGGGTCACGTCTCGGGTTTTCATCGTTTAGCTACAGTCGGCAGATTTGACTGTAGCTAAACGCGCTTCGGGGTCCGAGGTGGCGTGCGGCTTTTGCTCACTTTGCGCCAATCTATAGAACCTCTTTAGGGCCGTGAACTGCTCCTCGTCAGTGAGTGAAGCAGTTTTTTTAGCGTATTCCCAAGGTTTCGTTAGACTCGATGGGTTATTTGTGACTCCAAACTGGGAAGAGTTTATGTCTTCAGCACTCGGTGAAGAACACGAAATTGAGCATCAAGTTCAGGACCAAGTAAAGAACAAAGTCCAAGAGGGTGACTCGGACGAAGTCATCATTGAAAAACTGAAGCGCCAGGGTGTGCGGATCTCGAAAGGCGGAGTGACCCCCTTCGTCTTTTGGCCTTCGCTCATCGTGGTCCTTGCGGTTGCCATCATCGCAATCGCTGCCCCTGAAGCCACCGGTGACGCACTCGGCGCCATGCAGGGATGGATCGTAGGCACACTGGGCTGGTGGTACATGCTGGTGATCGCCGCCTTCATTGTGTTTTCCCTGGCCGTAGCGTTTTCCAAGTACGGTTCCATCAAACTGGGCCAAGATGACGACAAGCCAGAATTTGGTCTCTTGTCGTGGTTTGCCATGCTGTTCGCAGCTGGTATGGGAATCGGTCTGGTGTTTTACGGTGTGGGTGAACCGCTCATCTACGCAACCGTTGACCCTAAGCCAGGATGGCCAGAAGACCAGGCCATGCGTGGCCAGCTCGCTATGGCACAGACCTTCGTGCACTGGGGACTCCACCCGTGGGCAATCTACGCCGTGATCGGTCTTGCGCTTGCGTACGCGGTACACCGTCGTGGTCGTCCCGTTTCGATTCGCTGGGCACTTGAACCTCTTCTGGGTGAACGCGTTAAAGGCTGGATGGGTGACGTCATTGACAACCTCGCGGTGTTCGGAACCATCTTCGGTATCGCCACCTCGCTGGGTCTGGGCGTTCAGCAGATTGCAACCGGTCTGGCAGAACTCGGTGTTGTTGGTGAAGCTGACAACCGCCTCCTCGTCATCCTGATCGTTGCTATCACGTTCCTAGCCACCATGTCTGTTGTGAGTGGTCTGGGAGCAGGTATTCGTTGGTTGTCGAACATCAATCTTTCTCTCGCGGGAATCCTGCTCATCAGCGTGCTGTTGGTGGGTCCCACCCTGTTCCTGTTCCAAAACTTCATCGAGTCGATCGGCGTGTACTTGGCCAATGTGCTCAACATGACCTTTGACGTGGGCGCGTACACCGGTGAAGAAGGTGCCACGTGGAACTCATCGTGGACCATCTTCTACTGGGGTTGGTGGATTTCCTGGGCACCATTCGTAGGTGTTTTCATCGCCCGCATTTCCCGAGGTCGTACCGTCCGACAGTTCATCGCCGGTGTGCTCCTGGTTCCGTCGATCGTGGGCTTCTTCTGGTTCTCCGTCATGGGCGGGGCGGGTATTTACCGCCAGTTCTTTGGCGAAGGTGACCTGGTGAATGAAGCAGGTAAAGTTGTTGCCGAAGCGGCTTTGTTCCACGTTCTGTCTGGCCTGCCTCTGGGCTCGATCCTGTCAGTGATCGCGATCATTTTGGTGACGATCTTCTTCATCACGTCCTCCGACTCCGGTTCGCTGGTTGTGGACATGTTGGCCTCGGGTGGTCACCCCAACCCGCCGGTGTGGTCGCGAGTCCTGTTTGCGGTGTTGGAAGGTGCGCTTGCGATCGGGCTGTTGCTGGCCGGTGGTCTGGCATCCCTGCAGGCAGCCGCGCTCGCTACGGCTCTTCCTTTCAGTGTTGTGCTGCTGTTCATGTGCGTGGCAACGTTGCGCAGCTTCAAGGCTGATGTGTCGGCGATTGAGCGCGAACGTCTACGTGAGGTCTACCGCAGCATTAGTGAATCGCTGGTGGACGACTTCGACGAGAAGTTCGGTCGCCCGGTCGATGCGCGTATTGACGAACGGATCGACTACCGAATCAGTCGTACTCGTAGCGGCTTCGAACGAAAGAAGTAGCGCCTAAGCTGTTCAGTTAAACAACTGGATACATAAAAGCGAGCGTTACTGCACGTTATAGAGTGCAGTAACGCTCGCTTTGTTTTTGTACCGTCACGATCTCAAGGAGGAGACATGACCAGCCAAGCGCACCCGTATGCCGACCTGGCCGCCCGGCTCGGCGGCCACGCAACCACCTTCAACACGCCGGAAGGCAAACTCACCGGCTACACGGCCGGCGACCTCGGCGCTTCAACCCCGGTGATCCTGGTCCACGGCTGGCCGGAGTTCGCGTCATGCTGGGAGCCCATCGCAAGCGAACTTCTCAAGGCGGGCCACCCCATCCTGGCCTACGATCAGCGCGGATACTCACCCGGCCTGCGCCCCGATGCGCTGGAAGAATACACGGTCGAAAAACTGGTCAACGACCTCGCCGCCGTTGCTGATACCGCCGGCATTGAATGCTTTCACCTGGTGGGCCATGACTGGGGCGGCGTGATGGGTTGGGCGGCTGTTCCTCACATGCCCCACCGGATCCAGACCTTCACGTCGCTGGCCTCGGCGCACACGCGGGCCCACGGCGAGATGATCGCGCGCGACCCCGACCAGTACGAACGCATGGAATACCTGCGCAAGATCCGCCACCACCCGGAGCAGATCGTGACCAGTATGTTGCGGGATGACGCCGTGAAACTTCGGGCCGTGTACCAAGGTGCGATTCCGCGGCACATCGAAGATGCGTACGTGCAACGCCTCAATGACCCCGAGGTGTTAGCCGCCAGCCTCAAGTATTACCGCGCGCTGGGGTTGGGAATGGACATGCCCACGCAACCCATCACGGTCCCCACGCTGTACGTGTGGGGGAGTGAGGATGCGGCGTTCGCGCGCAGTTCCGCTGAGCTCACCGGCCAGTATGTGGAAGGGCCGTATGAGTTCGTGGAACTCACCGGGCGCTCGCATTGGTTACCTGAAGAAGCGCCCGAGGTCGTTGCGGCTCATCTGCTCAAACACTTTGCGCGGGGATAGCCACATGGCTACCCCCGCGCGTACGTGTTTGGTTGTGTGCGCTTTTACTTGTGTGCGTTTTAGCCGAAGACTGCGCGCAGAGTCAGAACGCCAACCGCACCAATTGCAGCCGCTGCAGGTACCGTGATCACCCAGGCGAGCGCGATTGGCTTCATGAGGTTCCAGTTCGCTGCCTTGTTCACGATTCCCACACCCAGAACTGCACCAATGAGGATGTGAGTCGACGACACCGGCAGACCCAGCACCGAGGCCAACATGACCACACCGGCAGCAGAGAGCTCCGCGGTGAAACCGGAAGCAGGGTGCATTTCGGTGAGTCCCGATCCCACGGTCTTGATGACGAATCGACCAATGAACCACAGACCCGCGATCAGCGCCACACCGGCGGTGACCATCACCGCTGCGGGCACTCCCGCTTCGTCGTTAATGCTGTTGGTCTTGAGCACGTCCAGAATCGCTGCGAACGGTCCAATCGCGTTTGCGATGTCATTAGATCCGTGGCTGAACGCGAACGCCGATGCCGTGAACACCTGCATCCAGCTAAACAGCAGGAACGTGGAGCGTGACAAGGCCTGCTTCTTGAGCGTGCGAGCAAAAATGAACACTGCCATCCACACGGACGCAGCGATCATGCCCAAGATCAAGAAGTTACCCACCGAACCCAAGTCCAAGTGCAGGTTCTTCAAACCCTTGAACAACAGCATCGAACCAATGACCACAGCACCGAACGCAGCCAGCAGAGGAACCCACGTTTCCAGTGCGCGGTGGGCGTTGATTTCCTTTGCGCGTTCTTCAATCTGGTGTAGATCGCGGTAGTAGTCGGATTCGAGCTCTTGCGGGTCGTAGTTGTCCCGCAAGTACACTTCAGCATCACGTGCCATGGCGTTGGTGTACGAAATCTGCTGAAGTTCGTCCAGTCGTTCGAACGCCTGCTTGTGCGTGGTGCGAAGCTCAGCGCGTTCACGCTTGAGCTCGCGCAGCTTCTCATCCATGCGGTCGTTGAACACCAGAATGTGCTTCTTGATCTGACCGAATAGAAGCCACGCAACGATCCCACCCAAGAGCGGCGAGAGCACCCACGACATAACGATCTTGCCGATTTCTGACCACTGCACCATGGACCATCCACCGGTGCCGGTAACGAATCCCAGCGTCAGCGAGGCACCCACGATACCGCCCACAATCGAGTGGGTGGTAGACACCGGCCAACCCATACGGGTTGCAACCAGTAGCCACAATGCCGCTCCCAGCAAAGCAGACATCATGATGAACACGAAGTCCATGGGTGCAAGGTCAAACGCGTTCAAGTCCACAATCCCTGAACGCACGGTTTCGGTGACTTCACCACCGGCCAGCACGGCACCACTCACTTCGAAGATCGCCGCGACAACGAGCGCCTGCTTCATGGAAAGCGTTCCGGCACCCACACTGGTTCCAAACGAGTTCGCAACGTCGTTACCACCGATGTTGAAGGCCATGAACAGACCAAAAAGAATGGTGGTGATGAGGAGGATGCGGTTTGCGCTTGGGTCGACGTAGCCAAACGACCAGAGAGTGAACGACACCAGGGCGATGGCCATAAGAGCACCGAACGCGATGTGCCACCAACGGTCAGGTCCTAAGAAACCGGACGTTTTTGGTTTGGCTGACGTGCCTGACTTTTGGTCAACAGATTCAGACATAACAAACCTTTCGTAGTACATACTCATCGTGGCGCTGATGGTTAACCCAAAAGACAGAAAGGGGTGAACATTGAGTGACGAGTGTGTTTACTCTTTGCGCTTTTCGAACAGACACGTTCGTGGTGAGTATCAGACTGTTACTCAGGGCATGAAACCAACGCCGGTGAGTGGTAAAAAGAGAAGTCCGGGGATCTCGTTGAGAAAGGAACGGTCATGACAGTCCCACAGCTGACGTTGAGCGACGGAAACACCATCCCGCAACTGGGAATTGGCGTGTGGCAAATTTCCACTGACGACATCGTTCCGGCCGTTACAACTGCGTTGGAGACCGGATACAGGCACATTGACACTGCCGCGATCTATAAGAATGAAGAGGGCGTCGGGCAAGCCATTGCCCAAAGCGGAATCGACCGTAAAGACCTCTTCGTGACCACCAAACTGTGGAACAACCGCCACTCGGATGCGCGTGTTGCACTCGAAGAAAGCTTGACCAAACTCGGCCTGGACTACGTAGACCTTTACCTCATCCACTGGCCAGTACCTGAACAGAACAAGCGACTCGAAGCATGGTCGGCACTTGAGCAGGCGCAAGCTGACGGTCTGGTGAAGTCACTTGGCGTGTCCAACTTCCGTGAAAGTGACCTCTACGAACTGGCAAAACACGCTTCGGTTCGCCCAGTCGTCAACCAGATTGAGCTCCACCCCACCTTCACGCAGGTTGAGCTGAGCGCAGACAACGCACGATACGGTGCGGTGACCCAAGCGTGGTCGCCACTGGGCCGGGCGCACGACCTGGAGAACCCCACCGTTACACAGATCGCTGAACGGATCGGTCGCACGCCAGCGCAAGTGGTGCTTCGTTGGCACCTGCAAGCCGGCCGGATCGTCTTCCCTAAATCCGCGACGGAAAGCCGCATTCGCGAAAACTTCCAGGTGTTCGACTTCGCCCTGTCAGACGGCGACATGGCCGCGATCAGCGGGCTCAACACTGACAACCGAATTGGTCCTCACCCCATGGACCTAGGCGCTGAGTAAACATGTCAGACGACTCACCCGAAAAGCTCGACGCACGTGAAACTGACCCCCACGCGCCCTTGGGGGTTGTCGCGTTCGTCGCGTCGCTGTCCTGCCTGATCGGGTTTGCGTTCATTGGGCCAATCGCCGGAATCATCATGGGTGGAATGGCGCGCAAGCGTTCGCGTGAAGACGGTTTTCCGGACAATAAGTTCGGGCGCTGGGCCGTGACCTGGGGAATCATCTTCCTCATCGTGAGTGTGGTGCTCACGGCCGTGATCGTGGGAATCCTGATCGTGTCGTTCGTTCAAGACCCATACGGGGCTCCCGGTCCCGGCACGCCAGCCAAGTAACCAGTCCCAGTCACCCGCCCCAGCCGTCAGCGTTACATGACGGTGGCAGCTACGGTGCCGGCGACCTCGGCGATGGCGTCCGTGTGGGACTCCTCAACTTCACCGGTGAACGTCACGGGCTCTGCAATCAACTTCCACCCCAGACCGGTGGTGATCGCTTCCATGGCACGCTCTGCGCCCGTGGTGTCAAAGCCACCGTGGATGAAATAGCTGAACGGGCGTCCCGAGGTGGGCTCCCGGACATCGTTGTACGTCGTGTCGAAGAAGTGCTTGAGTGCCCCGGAAATGTATCCGAAGTTCGCGGTGGTGCCCAGAATGTAGGCATCGGCGGACAGAACGTCCTCAGTCGTTGCCTCGAGCGCAGGTTTCTCAACGAGCGTGACGCCGTCGAGTTCGGGTAGCGTGAAGACATCGCGCACCGCTTGGGCGAGCTGTTCCACACGCGGACTGGGCGAATGGTGGACGAACAACACAGTTGGTGTAGTGCTAGGCATAGTGCCACGGTACAACGGACGTGCAAGACGTGCGCACGCGACAGGAGAACACATGGCCCGAATCAAGGACCCGCTAGCAGGGCTCGCCAGGCCAAACCCAAGCCACACCGATGAACAGATCGTAGCCGTTTTGCACTCGATGCCAGCCAGCGACTGGGCGGTCCTCACTGGTGCGGGAGTCTCCACGGACTCCGGCCTACCCGACTACCGTGGCCCCAACTCTCCCCGCCGCACCCCGATGACCATCCAAGCTTTTCGCGCCTCGGCCAGTAACCGCCGCCACTACTGGGCCAGGTCGTTCTTAGGCTGGGACAAAATCCTGGACGCACACCCCGGCCCGGCGCACCACGAACTCGCACGCATAGCCCCGGGCGGACTCATCACACAGAATGTCGACGGCCTGCATCAAGCCGCAGGCAGCGAAAATGTCATCGATCTGCACGGGCGCTTGGATCGGGTGATCTGCCTGAGGTGCGAAAACCTGTTTGACCGCCAGTGGGTCCAAGACGAACTGCACGCCCTCAACCCGGACTTCGCGCGCCAGCTGGGCGTATCGGCCGAAATGCTCGAAACCGCACCGGATGGCGACGTGGCTGTCGACGACACGCAAGGCTTCGTTGTCTTGCCGTGCCCCGTGTGCGGTGGTGACCTCAAACCTGACGTCGTGTTCTTTGGTGACTCCGTTCCAGCGGAACGTAACCGGGAAGCTCACGCGCTGGCCGGCCGAGGTCGCGGCCTGGTTGTGTTAGGGAGTTCCCTTGCCGTGTTGTCAGGGTTGAGGTTCGTGAAGAACGCGTTCAAAGAAGGCAAACCCATCGTGGTTGTCACTGATGGCCCCACGCGGGGCGATGAACTGGTGACGTATCGGTCAGTTTCGCGGGTCAAGGACTTCCTCCCACTGTGGTAAGGCTCTAGGCTTGAAATATGACGAACTTTGCTCGCGCAGAACGCCTGTCAGTCGCCGCTCTACTTCGTGAAATGGGCCCCGATGCCCCCACCCTGTGTGAAGGGTGGACCACCTTGGACCTTGCGGTTCACCTGGTGATCCGCGACCGTTACCCAGCAGCGTTGCCGGCCAACGCCAGTGACAAAGCGGGCAAAGTCGAATTCTTTGCCAAGCGCACCGCGATGCGCGAATCAGAATTGAAGGCTCTCCCGTGGGAGAAGCTGGTGGGCATGGTTGCCGCCGGGCCGGGCGTGCTTTCGCCTATGGGGTGGACTCCGGTGGATGTTCTGACCAACACCGGCGAGTTTTACGTCCACCACGAGGACATTCGCCGCGCACGCAAAGGTTGGGAACCACGCAACATCCTTCCCGAACTGGAAGCCCAGCTGTGGAACGTGTGCAAGCCGTTGGCACACTCGCCCAGCGTCCGCAACGAAGGCCCGCTGATTGTGCGCGCTCCCGGGCACGGTGAGCTTCACGTGGGCAATACCGACGAGGGTGCCGCGGTGCTGGAAGGTAAGCCGTCGGAACTGGTGATGTATCTGTTCGGACGTAAGGACCACGCGCAGGTTTCGTTGCGCTCATAAGTGGGTGGGTGCAGTTGGGCAGGCGCGGTTTTAGCCCGAGGTGTCCGGCCTGTCTGGCTTCCCCGCAGTTCCGTTTGTGTTGGGTGGCAAGTCTGCGCGCGGGTCGTTCGGTAACAGGTGCTCTGATCCCTCCTGTTGCCTGCGCATCTCTTCTTCGCGCTTGACCATTTTTGCTCCAATGTAGGAGTCTGGCCGGGTCATGGTGCGGTGAATGAGGTACCAGCCACCAAAAAATGCCACCGCGAAGCAGGCGGCCACAATGATGACTGCAAGCATTTGAGGCTCGTCCACGGTCTCTCCTTGGGTGGGCGTTCTTTCGGGGTACTTGCCCGAGGTGGTTCGCTGATGGACATCATACGCCCCCTTTTTGCGGGGCGGGAGGGCTATGGACTCCACTGTGTCAGTGGGTGGCATTAGGCTAGTAAATGTGTCTACCGCTCTTTACCGTCGCTACAGGCCCGATACGTTCAATGACGTTATCGGGCAAGACCATGTCACTGGTCCGCTGAAGGCTGCCCTCGACAATGGGCGGGTCAACCACGCGTACCTCTTCTCTGGTCCGCGCGGGTGCGGAAAAACCACCTCGGCCAGAATCCTTGCCAGGTGCCTCAACTGTGAACAGGGACCCACGTCAACCCCGTGCGGGCAGTGTGCGTCGTGTCGCGACCTGGCCACGGGAGGGCCGGGGTCGCTCGATGTGGTGGAGATTGACGCGGCCAGCCACAACGGTGTGGACGATGCGCGTGATCTGCGTGAACGAGCGGTGTATGCGCCGGCGCGTGACCGGTTCAAAGTGTTCATTTTGGACGAAGCCCACATGGTCACACCGCAGGGATTTAACGCGCTTCTGAAACTGGTGGAGGAACCGCCTCCGCACGTGAAGTTCGTTTTTGCGACCACTGAGCCGGAAAAAGTCATTGGAACCATCCGTTCGCGTACCCACCATTACCCGTTCCGGTTGGTGCCACCGGACATCCTCACGTCGTATCTGACGGAACTGTGCCGACGCGAAAACGTAGCGGTGGGCAAAGGTGTCCTGCCGTTGGTTGTGCGTGCAGGTGGGGGATCGGTCCGTGACACCCTGTCTGTTTTGGACCAGCTCATGGCCGGTGCAGGCCCTGACGGTTTGGATTACACGACGGCCGTGGCGCTGTTGGGATACACGCCGGAGTCCCTGCTGGGTGACATTGTCGACGCGTTCAGCGCAGGTGACGGGGCAGCCGTGTTCCGCGTTGTCGACCGCGTGATTGAGTCGGGTCAGGACCCTCGCCGTTTTGTCGAAGACTTGCTCGAACGATTTAGGGACCTCATCGTGGTGGGCACGGCACCTAACCAGGCTCGAGCGTTCCTACCGGAAGCCCCGGACGACCTTCTTGAACGGCTCATTTCACAGTCCCAACAGTACGGAGCGGCTGAACTTTCGCGGGCCGCCGACATGCTCAACGAAGGCTTAAGTGAAATGTCGGGCGCAACCTCCCCGCGTTTGCAACTGGAACTCATGTGCGCGCGGGTTCTACTGCCGTCGGTGGAGTCGGCCAGGCGCGCAGTTGTGTCCCGTGTGGAGCGTTTGGAACGCCGGGTGGGTATGTCGCCCACCGGCCGTGCAAGCAACGTGCCACCAGAGGTTCCAGCGCAGGCTGAGGGGAACGCGCCCGAGGTGGCCCAGACCCCCGCTGCTACCCAGTCACCTGCGGTTCCTCAGTCAGAGGGGCAGGAAGGTGCGCAGTCGCAGGTAGCTCAGCCGGGTGCCCAGGCGTCAGTTCAGCGAGGTGAGCAGGGGAGTGCTCAGTCTCAGGGGAGTGCTCAAAAACCACAGGCCGATCTCGACTCGATTGCAGACTTCGCATTCGCCGCTGAAGAGCTCGCAACGGCCGATCAACCATCAGAGCCTCAGCGACAGCCGGAACCACAGCAACAGTCGCGCACTCGGAACCAGCCCGAGTCCCAACAGCAGCCTGAGCCTCGCCGTGAGACTGCACCACCTCGGCGGGAAGAGCCACAGCGACAGCCGGAACCAACTGCGAACGCTGGCAACAACGAAATCGATGCGATCCGCAGGAGCTGGCCGCACATTCTCGATGCACTCACCGGGAAGAGTCGGTTGGTGCGCGCGATCCTGTCTGGCAACGCGGTTCCGCAGGCGTTCCGCGACGGTGCGCTGGTGTTGGGATTCAATAACCAGTGGTCCGTGGCGAGCTTCGACCGGCCAGGAAACAGCGACAAACTTGCGCAAGCGATCAACGAGGTGCTGGGGATTCGCGCGAACGTGGTGATCGGAGATGTGGGCGTAGATACGGAGGTTCGCGCGCAGCAGCCTGAACACGCGCAACGCCAACCCGCGCCTGGACCACAGAACGCGCCACAACCTAACCGTCCACGTCCAACGCAAGAAGAAGTCGATGCGGTCGTGGGGCCCCGGGCCGTAGACCAAGCTCCGGTAGACCGCGAAAAATACTGGAACTTGGACGCCGAAACGCCGGCCAACCGCAACCGAGAGTCCTCCGATTCACAGGAGGGCGACCATACGGGCGATACAGGTCATGAGAACTTCGGAGGTAGGGAAACTGGGGGAACAGGCGACATAGCTGACAGCCAACCGGCGAGCGCGGAACCGAAACACGAGCCAGCTTCCGACACCCACAGTTCGTACGGCGATTACACCGAATCTGACACCTCGGCGGGGCACGGAGCCGTTGAAGTGCCACAGGTTGTGGTCCCGCCTCCGGTCGACGAACCCAACGAACTCGAAGACTACCTAGGCGCCTACGCCGACCCCAACCTGGGCTACGACGAGCCAGGGCCCGCATCCAAGTCCCAGCCCAAGCAGGAGTCCAACAACGAGCCATGGGCGGACCTGGGGAAGCGTGAACCGAAAAAACACGTCCCCGGATCCACCTCGGGAGAGGAGACCGTGGCGACAGCGGGTGTGGGAACAGAGTCAACCACCGCTTCGGAAGCGGAAGGCCCAGAGCACACTGACGCTCAACCGGCAGGCGCGCAGGCAACCGAGAACCCCGCGACCGAGGGGCCGGACGTCACCAACTACGACGACTACGACACCGAAAGCGACCCAGAGATCACGGAGGCTCGCGACATTGGGGTGCCCGTGTTCTTAAGAGTGATCGGTGGCGAGATTTTGGAGGAAGTTGACGAATGAGTGCCATCTACGACGGTGTCCTCGCCGACCTCGTCGACGAACTGGGAAAACTGCCAGGAATCGGACCCAAATCTGCGCAACGCCTGGCATTTCACATCCTGCAGTCTCCCGCTCAGCAAGTCGAAAAACTAGCCAGCGCGCTCACTGAGGTGAAACGGCGCGTCAACTTCTGTGAAATCTGCGGAAACGTCGCCGAGGGTGAAAAGTGCGCGATCTGCCAGGACTCGCGACGTGACCAGAGCGTAATCTGTGTGGTCGAAGAAGCCAAAGATGTTGTCGCGATTGAGCGCACTCGCGAATACCGAGGGCTCTACCACGTGCTGGGCGGGGCAATCGACCCCATGGCTGGGATCGGCCCAGACCAGTTGCGTATCAAACAGCTCCTCACCCGGCTCCAAACCGGCGACGTGCGCGAATGCGTGATCGCAACCGACCCCAACCTCGAAGGCGAAGCGACCGCAACTTACGTGATCCGCCTGCTTTCTACCGTGGGTGTCAACGTCTCTAAACTGGCCAGCGGACTGCCCGTAGGTGGCGATCTCGAATACGCCGACGAAGTGACTTTGGGCCGCGCCTTCCAAGGACGTACGCAAGTACACACAAGCGAATAACCCGGCGACCACCTTGGGCAACGCAAAATTCACAAGTGTGACACGAGTACGCCCGGCACATTCGCGTTCCTCTACAATGGAGCCATTGCGCAAGCGTCGTCCTATTACACAGAAAGAACAAGTGTGAGCTTAGTTGTTCAGAAGTTCGGTGGATCATCGGTTGCCGACGCCGAATCAGTCAAGCGAGTAGCTCGCAGGATCGTCGAATACCGTAAAGCTGGTCACGACGTTGTCGTAGTCGTATCAGCTATGGGCGATTTCACCGACGACCTCATCGACCTGGCAAACCAGATTTCGCCACTTCCACCGGCCCGCGAACTCGACATGCTGCTCACTGCGGGCGAACGCATCTCCATGGCAGTACTCGCAATGGCGATCGCCAACCTGGGCTTCGAAGCGCAATCCTTCACCGGGTCCCAAGCCGGAATGATCACCGACGAATCCTTCGGCCGTGCTCGCATCGTCAACGTCACACCCATGCGCGTGAAAGAGGCTCTCGAGAACGGAAACATCGCAATCGTTGCCGGGTTCCAAGGTGTCTCACACACCACCAAGAACATCACCACCCTGGGCCGAGGTGGTTCGGACACCACCGCTGTCGCGCTCGCCGCATCGCTCGACGCGGATGTGTGTGAAATCTACACCGACGTCGACGGGGTGTTCACGGCGGATCCGCGAATCGTGCCAACTGCCCGCCGAGTCAACCACCTGAGCTACGAAGAAATGCTCGAAATGGCCGCCTCGGGTGCGAAGATCTTGCACCTGCGAGCCGTCGAGTACGCCCGCCAATACGATGTGCCACTGCACGTGCGTTCATCCTTTAGCCACAACCGCGGAACCTGGGTTAGCGACTCGCCCATTCCCCCTAAATTCGCTCCTGAAGAAGAGGAAACAAGCATGGAACAGGCTGTAATCTCTGGTGTTGCCCACGACCGACAAGAAGCGAAACTCACCGTTGTGGGCGTTCCCGACATCCCCGGTAAAGCCGCAGAGATCTTCCGGGTGATCGCGGAAAACGAAATCAACATCGACATGATCGTGCAGAACATTTCCACGCGCGATCCTGGGCGCACGGACATTTCGTTCACATTGCCCATGTCTGACGGCGCGACTGCCACGCGAGTGCTCAACGACGTGCAAGAAAGCATCGGGTTTGATCACCTGCGCTATGACGATCAGATCGGAAAGCTGTCAGTGGTTGGGGCAGGCATGCGTTCCCACCCGGGAGTCACCGCCACGCTCTTTGATGCGTTGTCAGAAGCGCACATCAACATCGACATGATTTCCACATCAGAGATTCGGATTAGTGTTGTGACGCGCGCAGACCTGCTCGACGACGCAGTGAAGGCTGCGCACACGGCATATGGCCTGGACAGTGACTCAAACGAAGCGATTGTCTACGGAGGTACCGGACGATGAGCCTGAAAGTTGGCGTGGTCGGAGCAACCGGCCAAGTTGGTCGTGTCATGCGCGAACTCTTGGCCAACGACCCTGGCTTTGACATTGATGACATCCGTTTCTTCGCCTCTGCCCGCTCAGCTGGCACGGAACTGGAATTCAAAGGTCGCACGGTTGTCGTTGAAGACACAGCGACCGCTGACCCGTCAGGTTTGGACGTGGCCCTGTTCTCGGCTGGGGGCGCCACGTCTAAAGCCCACGCGCCACGCTTTGCAGAAGCCGGCGTCATCGTGGTGGATAACTCGTCCGCATGGCGCTCTGACGACCAGGTGCCACTGGTGGTCTCTGAGGCCAACCCAGAAGCGCTGGACCGGATCCCCAAGGGGATCGTTGCCAACCCGAACTGCACCACGATGGCGGCCATGCCTGTGCTCAAACCACTGCACGAAGCCGCCGGATTGACTCGCCTGGTCATCAGCACGTACCAGGCCGTGTCAGGTTCCGGAGTTGCCGGTGTCGACGGGCTGGTGAGTGAAACTGAGGCCGCCGTTCCCAATGCACGCGGTCTTGCCCTGGACGGTAAGGCGGCCGGCTGTGCCGCGACCGTGTACACCGAACCGATTGCGTTTAACGTGCTGGCGCTCGCCGGTGACATGGTGGACGACGGTGACGGCGAAACCGTCGAAGAGAAGAAGCTGCGTAACGAATCACGCAAGATCCTGAGCATCCCGGAACTTTTGGTGTCCGGTACGTGCGTGCGCGTTCCCGTTGTCACTGGCCACTCACTGTCCATCAACGCGGAGTTTGAACGCGACATCACACCTGACGAGGCGGCCCAGATCTTGGCGCAGGCGCCAGGCGTGGAACTTGAAGACGTGCCAACGCCACTCAAGGCGGCCGGCGGTAACACCAGCTTGGTGGGTCGAATCCGACGCGACCAGTCAGTCCCCGGGAACAAGGGCTTGGCCCTGTTCGTGTCGAACGACAACTTGCGCAAGGGCGCTGCCCTGAACACAGTGCAGATCGCTGCCCTGCTCGACCAGCGCAAATAGAGCTTCACGCATAGAGGCATGCTTATATAACTATTTGTCAATAATTGGGGTGCGCGGATATTTTCTGGTTGTTTCTTTTAGCTAGAAAGGTCTTCCATGAAGTCGCTTCGTGCTACGTCAGTTGCGATCATTGCAGCAGGTGCCCTCATTTTGTCCGCGTGCGGATCCCAGTCCGGTGATTCCGGCGATGACAAGCTCAACGTGGTGACATCGACCAACGTCTACGCCGACATTGCTCAGACGGTTGGCGGTGACGCTGTAGATGTCACGCCGATTATTGACGACCCGTCGAAAGACCCGCACTCCTATGAGGCGACTACAGAAGACCAACTTAAGCTGTCCAAAGCAGACGTAGTTGTGCAAAACGGCGGTGGTTACGACGCTTTCATGACCACGCTGTTGGAGGCTTCTGACTCCAAGCCCGAGGTGGTTGACGCAGTTTCGATCTCCGGCCTCCCGGGTTCGGAGGGACTGGGTAACGAACCTCACGACCACGGCCATGACCACGAACACGGTGAAGAGGGTCACGAGGGTCACGACCACGAGCACGGCGAGGATGGCCACGAGGGTCACGACCACGAACACGGTGAAGAAGGCCACGAGGGTCACGACCACGAACACGGTGAAGAAGGCCATGAGGGTCACGACCACGAGCACGGCGAGGAAGGCCACGAGGGTCACGACCATGAAGGCCACGACCACGGCCATGACCACGGTGCGTTCAACGAGCACGTGTGGTACTCCGTGCCCACCATGATCAAGCTGGTGGACGAAGTCGCTGGAACCATGAGCGAGAAGTCGCCGGAGCACAAAGACGAGTTCAAGAAGAACGCCGACGACCTGCGTGGCAAGCTTGAAGATCTGAACACAAAGATCACTGACACTAAGTCGCAGAACGAAGGCAAGAAAGCCGCGGCAACTGAGCCAGTTCCTCTGTGGCTGTTTGAAGACATGGGGCTCGAACCAGCGACCCCACCAGAGTTCTTGTCTGCAATTGAAGAAGGTAACGACGCACCTCCTCTAGTGTTCAAGAAGGCTCAAGACCAGCTGAAGAACAAAGAGGTTGTCATCCTGGGTTACAACACGCAGGCAACTAACGATCAGGCCGAATCTCTGAAGAAGGCAGCTGAAGAAGCTGGTATTCCTGTCGTGGACATGGCTGAAACCATGCCCAAGGGCTCAAACTACGCCGACTGGATGTCCGGCTACGTCGATGAAGTAAACAGTGCCCTCAAATAAGCACGAGAGTCCGTCGCGAACCTCTGTTTTGGAGATTCGCGACGGACTCCTCAAATTTGGTGAGCGCGTCCTGTGGCATGGCCTCGACCTTGAGGTAGAACCGGGAGAGTTCATCGCCGTTCTAGGACCAAACGGCAGCGGTAAGACGTCCCTGCTCAAAGTGCTACTGGGACAGTACAAACTGTCTGGTGGCTCGATCCGCGTGGGCGACCACGGAGTGCGCAAAGGCGACCCGGATATTGGCTACGTGCCACAACAGCGGTCCGTTGACCCGGCTACGCCGTTGCGCGCTCGTGACATTGTGGCCCTGGGTGTAGACGGGCACCGTTGGGGGCTGCGCCTGCCATCTTCGAAGTTCCGGAAGCGTATCGACCACCTTCTTGATCTCGTGGGAGCCGGTGACTACGCAGACGCACCCGTGGGCACCCTATCCGGCGGTGAGATGCAGCGCTTGCGTTTGGCGCACGCGTTGGCCAGTAGCCCGCGCTTGCTCTTGTGCGACGAACCTCTTCTGAGCCTGGACATCCCACACCAGCACTTGGTGGCGTCGCTGTTGGACAAAGAACGCAAAACAAACGACACCGCGATTCTGTTTGTCACCCACGAAATCAACCCGATTCTTCCCTACGTGGACCGCATCATTTACATTGTGGGCGGTCACTTCTTGGTGGGCACGCCCAACGAAGTGATGAATTCTGAGGCCCTTTCGCACTTGTTCGACAGTAAGGTCGAAGTGCTCAACATCGGTGGACGCGTGGTTGTTGTTGGTGGCTATGATCAACATCACCATCCCGAACCAGAAAGCGTCGAGTAGTGGAACAGCTGACTCAACTTTTTACGTTCGAACACTACGGTGAGCTCGTGGTTCTCCTGCGCAACTCCATTCTGGCGTCGGCGGTGCTGGGAATGGTGGGTGGCTTGGTGGGCTACTTCGTCATCATCCGTGATATCCCGTTTGCTGTTCACGGTGTTGCCGAACTGTCTTTCGCAGGTGCTGCTTTCGCGCTCTTAGTGGGATTCGACGTGGTGTTCGGGTCCATTTGTGGATCGCTCATCGCGGCTTTCCTCATTGGTGCAGGTGGCGTTCGCGCGTCCGATAAGAACTCGATCATCGGCGTTCTGATGCCGTTTGGCCTGGGCTTGGGAATTCTTTTCTTGGCGCTGTACCAGGGTCGCGCGGCTAACAAGTTTGGCCTGCTCACCGGTCAGATCGTGGCGGTCAACCCGGGCCAACTCAAAGTCCTCATGGTGTGTGCCGCTGTTGTGGTTGTCGTGTTGGCGGTGATCTGGCGTCCGTTGGCGTTCGCGTCTATTGACGCCGAGGTCGCCCGCGCCCGAGGTGTCCCAATCGGCTTCCTGACGATCACCTTCATGCTGGTGTTGGGTCTGGCTGTCGCGTTGAGCGTTCAGGTTGTTGGTGTGTTGTTGGTGATGGCACTGCTGGTGACCCCAGCGGCTGCGGCCACGCAGATTTCTTCGAACCCGTACCTGGTGCCGGTGTTGTCGGTGGTGTTTGCCACGGTGTCCTCGGTGGGTGGTGTGCTGATTGCTCTGGGTTCGCCCGTCGTGCCTATCAGCCCGTTTGTCACTACCATCAGCTTCCTCATTTATGCGGTATGCAGATTGATCGGTCGTAGTCGCGAAAAGCGATACGCGCGCCAACGCAATCATCGTTTGGCCGAGCTCGATGCAGAACACCGGGTGTAAGCGTTGGGTGTGCTGTCAGAGCCAGAAGTCGTTGGCACAGATTCCGAGAGTCATCCTGTCGCAATGCCCGGTTATGTGGACTTCGAGGGGTCCTTCTGCCGCGTAGGTAATACCCCAGTTTCTTTGCGCAGCGCCCGCCGGAGGAGGAAGTGTCGATGCTTTCCTACAGCGACCGAAACTCCACTCCCCGCTCCTGGAGGCCGGCGAGTTGATCAATCAGATGCCTAATTGACCGGCCCAATCTATCCAGGCGCCAGACCACCAACGTGTCACCGGGGCGAAGTTGATCGAGTAACTTGTCGAGTTCAGGACGCGACTCCAACGATTCGGAAGCGGTGTCGGCGAAAATCCGGTAGCAGCCGGCCGCGGTGAGAGCGTCGTGTTGGAGTCGGGCGTCCTGGTCGCCGGTGGAGACCCGGGCGTAGCCGAAATCATGTCCCATACTCAAAAACGTAACGCACCCACCTTTACGTATGGGGCCATTTCGGAAACCGGGTTTTTGCGTCAAAAACGAACGATTTCGACACGGGCAGCACCGAAGGGTGCCGCCTGTGTCACACATCACCGTCGGGCCGACGTTCGATTCTCGTTGCAACAGTTCAGCAGGCACTGTATAGTTCAGTGCATGCTGACTATTGCTTCGCGCTTGGACGTGATGAACCGATTGGGTCGAGCGATGGCCGATCCCACCCGGTCCCGTATTCTCCTGACCCTGCTGGGTGGCCCGGCCTACCCGGCCGCTCTCGCCCGGGAGTTGGAACTGACGCGGTCAAATGTGTCCAACCACCTCACTTGCCTACGGGACTGCGGAATTGTGGTCGCCGAACCGCAGGGGCGGAAGACCCGCTACGCGATCGTCGACGCCCATCTTGTCCAGGCGTTGAACTCACTGCTGGATACCACTCTGGCTGCCGACGAGAATGCCCCGTGTATTGACTCGGCATGTGACGTTCCCGGGTGCGCCACCGGAGAGGGGAACAGGTAAGTGGTAGCTGGTCTCCTGGGGGCGGTTGGTCTGTTTATCGCCACCAATATCGACGACATCATCGTGCTCTCGCTGTTCTTCGCCCGTGGGGCCGGCCAAGCAGGGACCACACTTCGGATCCTGGCCGGGCAGTACCTTGGTTTCGCGAGCATCCTCGCAGCCACGATCCTGGTCACCCTAGGGGCGGATGCTTTCTTGCCCACCGAGGCGATCCCCTACTTCGGGCTAATCCCCCTGACCCTGGGACTGTGGGCGGCCTGGCAAGCCTGGCAGGGAGACGATGACGACGATGACGCGAAAGTCAGCGGAAAGAACGTAAGCGTCTTGACCGTCGCCGGGGTGACCTTTGCCAACGGTGGCGATAATATCGGCGTCTATGTCCCGGTTTTTCTCAACGTGGATACCGCCACTGTTATCATCTACTGCGTCGTCTTTCTGATCCTGGTGGCGGGCCTGGTCCTGTTGGCGAAGTTCGTGGCCACCCGCCCACCCATCGCGGAGGTTCTCGAACGCTGGGAGCATGTGCTGTTCCCGATCGTTTTGATCGGCCTGGGTATCTTCATCCTCGTCAGCGGTGGCGCCTTCGGCCTCTAATAAGCTCATTCCCGTGCTCCCAGGGCCTCTCTAGGTTTCCTCACCGGCATCAACTGAACCGCCTATGAAGTTGTGAAAGGCCGCTGCCGCAGGGACTCGACCACGCTAGGGCGACAGAAATTCTAAAACTGCCCTATTGGGGTGTAACTCACACCAACATTCGTTTGTCATTTCGGGGTAGCGTAAAAGGGTGGACACAAGGAACATTCTTCGCTTGGCCGTGGGTGTAGGTGGAACGTGCGCCGTCGCAGCAGGTGTGTGGGGCGCGTGTATCGAGCCGCACCTGTTTAGAGTGCGCCACCAGACATGCCGGGTTCTGCCTCACGGCAGCGCGCCTTTGCGCGTTTTGCACATCAGCGATCTCCACGTTGCGCCGTGGCAAAAGCACAAGATCAACTGGGTTCGCGCGCTGGCAAAACTCCAACCAGACCTGGTGATTAACACGGGCGACAACTTTGGGTTCAATTCGCTCGACACCGTGATCCACACGCTTGCCCCGCTCACCGCGTTCCCCGGAATTTTTGTGTTCGGGTCAAACGACTTCCACGGCCCTGCTGTGAAAAACCCGGCCAGATACCTCATGGGTCCTAGCGAGGTAAAAGAGACTGAGCCTGACCTTCCGGCTGACGACCTTCGCCGGGCGCTCACATTGCGCGGGTGGAACTTCGTGGACAACTGCAACGCAACCCTCGAGGTCAAAGGTGTGAAAGTCAGCGTCTCTGGTCTGGGCGATGCGCACATGAACAACGCGCACATCAGCCCGGAACACCCACACTTCGAAACCGGTGCCGATCTCAACGTGGGCGTGACCCACTCACCCTATTCCACCTCGGTCGACGCACTGATCGACGCGGGAGCTCAGATGGTCTTTGCCGGTCACACTCACGGCGGCCAGATCCGCATCCCCGGATACGGGGCGCCCGTCACCAACTCTGACAGACCTCGGGACGAAGCACGCGGCCTGTTCACACGCTCAGGAGTCCCTGTTCACATCAGTGCAGGACTGGGCTTTTCGATCTTCGCGCCGGTGCGATTTGCGTGCCCACCTGAGGTAACTCTCATGGAGCTTGTGGCTCGCGAATCCTGAGCGGATACTCAGTTTCAGCTGAACCCAGGTATTTGCGGTCGTCGGTACAATGATCGCATGGTGTCTTCTGCGTCCAACAAAAAAACCATCGGAATGTCACTGATCCTGCAGTTCATTGCGGTCAGTGCAATCGCGGGAATTGTGGGTGCCGGTTTGGCGATTCCTTCGGTTGGTGTCGCCTCGGTCGGTGCTAAGAACGTTGCCGAAATCTTCGAGTCGCTCCCGGCTGAGCTGGAAGAGCGGCCGTTGGCTGAGCAGTCCAAGATGCTCGCCGCCGACGGTTCGGAGATCGCTAGCTTCTACTGGCAGAACCGTAAAGAAGTCCACATCGACGACATTTCGCAACACATGCAGGACGCGACTGTCGCGGTTGAAGATGAACGCTTCTTTGACCACGGTGGTGTGGACCTGCAGGGTATTTTCCGCGCGTTGGTACACAACACGTTCTCCGACTCCAAACAGGGTGGTTCCACGCTGACACAGCAGTACGTGAAGAACGTGCTGTCAGAAAACGCGCACTCGCAGGACGACGCCGAGGGTGTGGACGCAGCGACAGAAGCCGACGGTGCGGCCGGTTATGCGCGTAAGTTGCGTGAGATTAAACTCGCAACTGCACTTGAAAAGAAGTACCCCAAGATTGAGATTCTCAATCGCTACCTGAACATCAACAACTACTCCGGTTCGCCACGTGTGTATGGTGTTGAAGCGGCCGCTCACCACTACTGGGGCATTAAGGCAAAAGACCTGAATCTCGAGCAGTCGGCTCTGTTGGCTGGTGTGGTGAAGAACCCTGCGGCATACAACCCAGAACGTTTCCCCGACCGCGCATTACAGCGCCGAAACATCGTGTTGGGGCAGATGCTCAAGTACGAGTACATTTCGCAGGAAGAACACGACAAAGCTGTCAAAACTGACCTTGGCCTGAAGATCCACAACACACCAAACGGGTGTGCTGCCGCTAAGGACGCTGCGTACTTCTGCGACTACGTGCAGCGAGTCATCGAGAACGACCCGGTTTTCGGTAAGACTAAAGAAGAGCGCGCTAACGTCCTGGCCCGAGGTGGTTTGACGGTCAAGACGACCCTCAACCGGGACATGCAGAAGGCTGCCGATAGCACCGTGAAGAAACGTATTCCGGTTGGTGACCCATCGGGTGCGGGGCACTCGATCGTGTCCGTTGAACCAGGGACCGGAAAGGTTCTGGCAATGGCCCAGAACCGTAACTATTCGGTGGCCGAAGGTAAGAAGAACTTCGACACCCAGCTGAACTACAACGTGGACCGTAAGCACAACGGTGCGAGTGGGTTCCAGGTTGGTTCGACGTGGAAGCCGTTCGTGTTGGCGGAATGGTTGCGCGAAGGTAAGAAACTTAACACCACGGTCAACGCGACGAAACGTACATACTCAGCTAGTTCTTGGAAGTACGATGGGTGCCCAGCTGTAGGTGGTAACTGGAACCCCAACAACGCCGGTGACGGTGGGGGATCCAGCTCGATGAGTGCGCTCCAGGCCACCAAGAAGTCGGTGAACACCGGCTACGCGGCAATGGGTAACCAGCTCAACATGTGTGGAATCATGAAGACCGCACAGGCGTTGGGGCTGAAGTACGGAAACGGTGAACCGCTCGACCAGCCACAAGAAAACTGGAAGAAGGAACGAAACCTTTACATCTCCACCATGCCGTCTTCGATCCTGGGGACCACTCCCGTGACGCCGATCGACATGGCTTCCGCTTACGCGGTGTTTGCTTCCGGCGGTACGTACTGCAAACCGTCGCCCATCGACAGTATTAAGGACGCTGAGGGTAAAGACGTGAAGACCCCGGATCCCGACTGCCACGAAGCAATTGAACCTGATGTGGCTAAAGGTGTGGCATACGCACTGTCGCAAACCTTCAACGGTGGTACAACCTCGCGGTTTAGGATTGGCGCACCTGCTGGTGCCAAGACGGGTACCACTAACTTCGAGGTTGGTCACACGTGGCTGTTGGGCTTCACTTCTAAGCTGTCGACTGCTGTATGGGCAGGTGACCCTGACGGTGTGCGCGACTGGCGTAAGAACTCAAAGGGTAAAGTGCGGGGACGCATTTACGGTGGAACTATCGCTGGCCCGTCGTGGCAGGCATACATGAGCAAGGCCATCAAACACACCAAGGGTAATGAAGGGTTCCGCGCCCCTGGCTCCATGATGGGCTCCGGCGGTGGTGGCGGAGGTGGCAACGGCGGCGGAGGTAACAGTCGCCCCGCCCCTAAGCCAAAGAAGAAGCCGTCCAACAAGGGTGGCGGCGGTAACGGCGGCGGCGGAAACAAAGGCGGCGGTAGCAACGGTGGCGGCAACAACGGCGGCGGAGGCGGATCCAACACCATCATCGGTTAACCATCGTTGGTTCCTTTGACCCAGATGATTGAGCGTCCTGCGGGGCGCACTAAGAAAGGTGACGACATGCAAAAGTGGGAATACGCGACTGCTCCTCTTCTGATCCACAACACTAAGCAGATCTTGGACATGTGGGGCGAAGACGGTTACGAGCTGGTTCAGGTTGTTCCCGGCCCTGATGGTCAGGGACTGGTTGCATACTTCAAGCGTCCTAAGCAGGAGGGCTGAACGTGACAGTCGCGGAAAAGCTCACGGAGCTGGGCATCGAACTGCCCCAGGTGCCAGCACCTGCCGGCGCTTACGTCCCGGCGCTGGTCGACGGTGACCATGTGTACACCTCGGGACAATTGCCGTTTGTAAGCGGTGAACTGGTCAACCCTGGTGTTCTGGGCGACTCAGTCACGGTAGAGGAAGGCTATGATGCGGCCAAATTGTGCGCTATTAACGCGCTTGCAGCGATCAAGTCGGTCGTGGGTGATCTGGAACGTGTCAAGCAGGTGGTGAAGGTTGTGGGGTTTGTTGCATCAGCTCCCGGCTTCGACCAGCAGCCGCGTGTGATCAACGGCGCCTCTGAACTGCTCGGTGAAGTGTTCGGTGAGCGTGGCCAACACGCACGCTCGGCCGTGGGTGTGTCAGCGTTACCATTGGGCACCTCGGTCGAAGTTGAAGTCACGGTACGAATCTAGGGTCAGCGCCGAGCTACCCACGTAAGGACATCCCCTGCCACACCGTTCACACACGATCCCCGCGTCACAGGGGCTCGCGAAGATCTTGAACATGTTCGAAGGTGGACAGCGAACGCTGACACCTCCTCAACCGCTACCCGCCGCAGCGATTGTTTTGATTCGCGACTCTGCGCATGGCGTCCAGATGTTTATGACTCGCAACGTCGACGAACCGGGGCAGGATGACCGTAACCGGTGGGACTTTCCTAGTGGGCACGTGCGCCCGTCTGACTCTCGGTGGTTGCCCATGGCTGGGGCCAGCCCGGAACGGTGCGCGCGTATGTTGCGCAAAACCAACGTGACCCGTTCGCTGGCGTACTTCGTGGCGGCCGGGCGGGTTGCGCTGGAGCTCACGGGAGTGCTTGTTGCGCAGAGTGCGGATGGAACGATCGCAACGGACACTGACGTGTCGTATGTGCGTGACGCGCGGGCCAAGCTGTTCCAGAAGAAGGTGGCGTTTCGCGACGTGCTGGAGACGCGCAACCTGGAGTTCCGCCCGGACATGTTGCGACCGTGGCTACGGTGGGTCAACACCGAATGGCAACTCAAACGCTTTGACACGGTGTATTTCACCACCGTGATGCCACCGGATCAGAGCGTGAACTTCGAGTCGATCACAGGTGCGTGGGGCGGTTGGGTGAGCCCGGCCGAAGTTCTGTCGATGTGTGGCGAACATTCCAGCGATTTCATCAGTGGTCCCGTGCGACTCATCTGCGAATCGCTACTGGGCGTGCCCAGCGTGGCTGCTGCGATGTGCAAGATCCGCAATGTCACGCCCATTACCCCCGAGGTGTTCAAGAGAGACGGGACATGGTGGGTGTCCCTGGATCCGCTCGCGGACCCATCCGAGCGGGGCCGGACGCGGCAGACCGAGGTGGTTGACACCTCGGGCGACGAAGAAGGCGAGGACCCGCAGTCCTTGACTTCAGAGCTGGAAGAAGTCGAAAGCCCGGCAAACCCCACCGAGGTGTAAGTGGGCCGGGGCCGCGGTCGGGGCTAGCCTTCCAGCAGGTACTCCAGTTGCGCCGACACTGACGACAAGACGGCGGGGCGCAGTTTCTGAGGCACGTCCGCGTAGACGATGTCGGCGACCCGGCCGGCGTATTCTTGCGAGATAGCGTCGGCTTCATCGAGCTCAATGGTGCCTACGCGCTCAACGGCCGCGATCACCTGGTCGAGGCGTTCGTTGCGGTGCGAAATGTAGTAGTCGACAACCGCGCGGGGGTTTTCGACGGTGGGGCCGTGGGCGGGTTCGATGGTCTCAACGGTGTGATCGACCAGGGCAGAGATCCGTTGCATGGAGTCCAGATACTGTCCTACGGAGCCTTCCGGGTACATGATGACGGTGGTGCCTTCACCCAGGATGGTGTCCCCAGAGAACAGGGTGTTGCCGTGGAGCACGCTGATGGAGTCTGCGGTGTGGCCCGGCGTGGGAATGAGCGTGAGGCGGTCGCTTTCGTGCGAACCGAACTCGACCACGTGCCCTTCAGGCGGTAGCGACGTCAGGGCCGGTGCTCCCTTTGCGAAGGCTTCATCGACTGCGTAAATGGGCACACCCGGGGCCCATTCGTGGGCGGTGCCCAGCATTTCAGAGTGGTCGGCGTGGTGGTGGGTGAGCACGATAGCCGTGAGTGTGGCGCAGTCGACGGCGTTTTCGAGTGCTCGCTTGTGTGAGCTGAGCTCAGGTCCCGGGTCGATCAGGGCAACAGAGCAGAGGTCGCTCGACGGAACGATGTAGGAGTTAGTGCCGTCGAGCGTCATGGGGGACGGGTTTTGGGCTGTCACGCGGATATGCGGCTTCATTGCCTCTCTCTCCTCACGTGGACGATCAGTGCTTTCATGGTACGTACACGTTCCACGATTACTGAACTGGTGTCCACAGTGTGACTATCGCAAGGCGGGGTGCCGGGTGTGTGGCGGGGCCGAGGTGGCAAGAGCACCCGCTCGCGAGGCAAGCGGGTGCTCCAGTAGTTGTGGGTGCCCGGACGCTTTTTGGGTAGCGCGTTAGTGGGCGCGGTGGGTCAGGCGCTCCAGGTCAAGGATGACGACCGAGCGTCCTTCGAGGCGGATCCAGCGACGTTCCGCGAAGTCAGCCAGTGCCTTGTTCACGGTTTCACGGGAAGCGCCAACGAGCTGTGCGAGTTCTTCCTGGGTGAGGTCGTGCGGCACCAAGATGCCGTCTGGTGCAGGCTTTCCGAAGCGGTTCTTCATGTCGAGGATGGCCTTAGCGACACGGCCAGGAACGTCGGAGAACACCAGGTCGCCAACGGTTTCGTTGGTGCGACGCAGACGCTGTGCCAACGCCTTCAGCAGATTCATTGCGGCCTGCGGGCGTTCTTCGAGCCAGCTGAGCAGGTCTTCGTGCTTGAGGCTCAAAACCTCTGACTGTGACACGGCGGTTACCGTGGATGAACGCGGGCCTGGATCGAACAGTGCGAGCTCACCGATGATTTCGCCGGGGCCCACAACCGACAGCAGGTTTTCGCGTCCGTCTGCGGATTCGCGACCCACCTTGAGCTTTCCAGTGGACACGATGTAGAGCTCGTCTCCGCTGTCGCCTTCGTGGAAAAGGGGAGTGCCGCGACGGATGCTGCGCGGTTTCATAAACTTCATGAGGGCGCTGGTCGATTCTTCATCTAGTCCGGCGAACAGGGTCGCACTGCGGACGACTTCGATGTCCACTATCTACCTCCGTGTGAAAATGTCCTTGATACAAACCTACCCCCTTTGAGGCGCTTGTCACATGTCAACAGGCGATTTGTAGTTTTCTTTTAAACGACGTTCGCTTGAGGCGTACAACTCAGGCTCACGTCCTTGCCTGTGATCCCTTGTCTGTTTCTTTCTCTGCTTCCGGTGTCGTATTGCATAAGCTGGAGGAATGAAGTCAGTCATCCCAGCCCGCAAGCGACGCCAGTTCGCCCAGGAAACACGTTTGGCAAAGGTACGCCGAGCGCGCAAGATCGACAGGATCCTGGCGCGGGTATTCCCGGATGCACGCGCGGAGCTCGACTTCACTAACCCATTTGAGCTTCTCATTGCCACGGTGTTGTCGGCGCAGACCACGGACGTGAGGGTTAACCAAGTGACGCCGGAACTGTTCGCACGTTATCCCAGTGCGCATGAGCTGGCCGTGGCCACGCGCGAAGACGTTGAGGCGATCATCCGGCCCACGGGCTTCTTCCGGTCTAAAGCGGCGAACATTATCGCGCTGGCCATTCAGTTGGTTGAGCGCCACGGAGGCGAGGTGCCACGCACGCAAAAGGAACTGGTCAAGCTTCCAGGTGTGGGCGTGAAGACAGCGAACGTGGTGTTGGGCAATGCGTTCGACACCCCGGGGCTCACCGTGGACACACACGTGGGGCGCCTGGCCCGGCGCATGGGGTTCACCACCAACACAGATCCGCTCAAAGTCGAGGCGGACCTACAAGATCTCTATGACCCGCGGGACCTCACCCTGGTGTCGCATCGGCTGATCTTCATGGGACGCCGAATCTGCCACGCGCGCAGGCCAGCGTGTGGCGCGTGCCCAATCGCGAACCTGTGCCCCAGCTACGGTGAGGGTGAGCTCGACGAGCAAACGGCCGCATCACTGTTCGCATACGGCCTGACGTACCCGGAAGGCGGGTGGGACTTTGACTGACGACGCGCACTTGCGCTCGCTGCTGAGCGCGCTGCCCACCACCATTACCGAACCGCACTGGCTGGGCGCTCGCCTGGCCCGAGGCGGGTCCGAGTTACGCGACGCAGCGGTCCTCATGCTGTTCGCTCGCGGGCAGAAACCCAGAACGCTGGCAGGTAAGCGGGAGGTAGCCAGGTTGGACGACCTCGGCGTGGGGGATGTGGACGTGCTGATTTTGCAGCGTGCGGCGACCTTGCGTCAGCACGCGGGGCAGCCGGCGTTTCCCGGTGGGAAGAAGGATCCCGAGGACGTGTCGCCTGTTGCTGCCGCGTTGCGAGAGGCGCGTGAAGAGGTGGGGGTGGAGCCTGGGTCGGTGGATGTGCTGACGCAGATCGACCCGATTGCGGTGCCCGTGAGCCGGCACAGCGTGACGCCCGTGGTGGGTGTGTGGACGCAGCCGGGGCCGGTCAGGGTGGTTGATACTGCGGAGTCGACGCGGGTGTATAGGGTGTCGGTTGCGGATCTGGTGGCGCCGGCGAACCGTGGAGTGTTTTATCCGGCGAATCGGGCGTATACGTCGCCTGTGTTTGACGTGGGTGTGCTACAGGTCTGGGGTTTTACGGCCGGGCTGTTGGACTTTGCGTTCACCGAGCTGGGATGGGCCACCGAATGGGACCGCACCTACATGCACATCGACGTGTAAAACAGCGCAAAGCGAGCGTCACGACGCGTTACAACGCGTCGTGACGCTCGCTTTGCACCGTTTGGTATCAGTAACGAGGGCCGGTGGGGTTCTTCAGGGCGCGCAGAATAGCGTCCTTGACAGAGTTTCCGCGGTCGATCGCAGCGGTAGGCGTGGGGTTGCCCTTCTTGAAGAGCGGAATTGCCACACCCACCAGGATTCCTGCAATGACAACAAGGATCCCGAACACGATCAGGAAGCTCGCCCACCAAGGCAGGTTCGCGACCTCGTGGAAAACAGCGGAGAGGGCGAAAATTGCCATGAAGCTGGACAGGAACAGAAGGAACAGGGCCGCAACGGCGAGCCCGCCACCGATTCCCAGGTTCTTGGCACCGGCCTGCGATTCGGTCTTCGCTAGAGCGATTTCCTCTTGCGCTAGGGCTTGACTGTCATCCTTAATGTCTCGGATGAGCTGAGACAGGGACCGTTCGGTCATGGAGTGTCCTCCTGCAGAAGGCTTCTTACGAATTTCTTTTTCAAGGATATGCGCTATTTGCTCCCGAGGTGAAACCGCGCCTGATTTTGTGCTGAAACCAAGGTGAATGCTGGGTTTACTTTTTGTCGCGGTTGACCGACGCTGCGATCGCGTCCATGACCGAGGCGTCGGCCAGGGTGGAGGCGTCGCCGGCTTCGCGGTTTTCGGCGAGGTTCTTCAGGAGTCGGCGCACGATCTTCCCTGAGCGTGTCTTGGGGAGTTCGTCCACGATGTACACGCGCTTGGGTTTGGCGATGGGGCCGATTTCTTGGCCCACGTGGGCGCGGAGTTCCTGCTCGATCGATTCGGAGTCTTGTGCGCCACCGCGCAGAATGACGAACCCGATAACTGCCTGGCCGGTGGTTTCGTCCGTGGCGCCTACGACTGCGGCTTCGGCAACCGATGGGTGGCTGACCAGTGCGGATTCAATTTCCGTGGTGGACAGGCGGTGCCCGGATACGTTCATCACGTCGTCGACGCGACCCAGGAACCAGATGTCGCCATCTTCGTCGTAGCGGGCTCCGTCGCCGGCGAAGTACATGCCGTCGAAACGTGACCAGTAGGTTTCCTTGAAGCGTTCAGGGTCGCCGTAGACGGTGCGCGCCATGGAAGGCCACGGTTCTTTGATGACCAGCAGACCCACCTGGTTGGGGCCGATCTTCTGGCCGTTGTCATCCACGACTTCCACGGTGATCCCGGGAAGTGGGGTTTGCGCTGAGCCGGGCTTCAGGGCGGTGACGCCAGGAAGAGGCGCGATCATGTGCGCACCGGTTTCGGTCTGCCACCACGTGTCCATGATGGGCAGTTCGTCACGGCCAATGACGCGGCGGTACCACATCCACGCTTCGGGGTTGATGGGTTCGCCCACGGAGCCCAGCAGACGCAGGCTGGACAGGTCGTACTTCTGTGGGATCTCTTCGCCCCACTTCATGAAGGTGCGGATTGCGGTTGGGGCTGCGTACAGGATCGTGGCCTTGTACTTTTCGACGATTTCCCACCAGCGCCCTTGGTGAGGAGCGTCCGGGGTGCCTTCGTAGATCACCTGGGTGGCACCCGCGGCCAGGGGGCCGTAGGTGACGTAGGTGTGGCCGGTGATCCAGCCGATGTCGGCCGTACACCAGAACACGTCGGTCTCTGGTTTGATGTCGAACACGGCGCGCATGGTGTACGTGGCTTGCGTGAGGTATCCGCCGGACGTGTGCAGGATTCCCTTGGGCTTGCCTGTTGTGCCCGAGGTGTAAAGGACAAAGAGCGGATTTTCGGCTTCGAAGAATTCTGGGGTGTGGGTGGTGGGCTGGTCGCCCACAACGTCGTGGAACCACTGGTCGCGGCCCTGGACCATGTTGGTGTCTTCGCCTGTGCGCTTGACGACCAGGACGTGCTTGACGGAAGTTTCCGACTTGTCCAGGGCGGCGTCGACCGTGCCTTTGAGGTTCGAAGGCTTCCCGCGACGGAACCCGCCATCAGCGGTGACGACGACCTCGGCCTGGGCGTCTTCAATACGGGAGTGCAGAGCGTCAGCCGAGAACCCGCCAAACACCACAGAGTGCGCCGCACCCAGGCGGGCGCACGCAAGCATGGTGATGACCGCCTCGGGAATCATGGGAAGGTAAACCGCAACCCGGTCACCCTTCTTGACACCCAGGGAAGCGAGCGCGTTGGCGGTCTTGCAGACTTCTTCCGTGAGCTGGGCGTAGGTGTAGGAGCGGGAGTCGCCGGGCTCGCCTTCGAAGTGGATGGCGACACGGTCGCCGTTGCCGGCTTCCACGTGACGGTCAAGACAGTTGTATGCGACGTTGAGGGTGCCGTCGGCGAACCACTTGGCAAAAGGCGGGTTGGACCAGTCGAGGACCTGGGTGAACGGCGTGTCCCACGACACAAGTTCGCGTGCGTTGTCCTCCCAGAACTTGAGTCGGTCTGCTTGTGCGCGTTGGTATTCGTCTTGGGTGACGTTCGCGACCGAGGTGGTCTGTTGCGAAGGGAGGAAGGTTCGGGTTTCGTCCATCAGGCTGGAGCTGTTCTGCGTAACGTCGTTGTTCGATGCCACTGGTTTCTCCTTCGTCGTTGAGGTGAATGGGGCCTGCGTAGTCACCCTACATGCGGACAAATGAGGGCGTCAGTAGTCACCATATAACGAAACTTTTGAAACTTTTCTTAGTGCGATCGCGCAAATTCTGACAGTATGAGACTTAACGTCCGATTAAGGAGTATCCCTGTATGAGTCATCCAAACCCGTCATCCCCGTGGGGCGCACCCGGTCACGGACAGCAGCCTGGCGTACCGCAACCAGGTGGGCAACCTGGTGGAGCGCAGCCAGGAGCACACCCTGGCCAGCCGCAGTCCGGTGCGCAGCCTGGCGGGGTACAGAATCCAGGTAGTACACCCGACGCTTCATACTCAGGTGGCCAGTACGGTCAGCCGGGTGGGCAGCCAGGTCAGCACGCCGGTCAGCCGGGGCAGCACAGTGGTCAGCCGGGTGGGCACGGTGGTCAGCCGGGCGGCCAGTACCCAGGTGGGCAGGCCGGTCAGTCGGCACCTGGTCAGGAAAGTGGCTACGCCGGAAGCCAGCAGGGCGGTTACCCCGGCGGTCAGCAGGCACCTGGTCAGCAGGGCGGCGGAAGCCCGTGGGGCGCCTCGGGATCCGGTCCGCAGCACGGTGGAGAGCACGGTGGTGCATGGCAGGCTCAGGGGTCTGCTCCTCAGGAAGCCGGTTATGGTTCAGCACCTCAGCAACCTGGATACGGTAGCGCGCCGCAGCAGGCTGGCTACGGGAGTGCGCCACAACAGGCTGGCTACGGGAGTGCTCCTCAGCACCCGGGCCAGCCGAACCCAGGACAGGGCGGTCAGCCCGGGTACGGTAGCGCGCCGCAGCAGCCTGGATACGGTAGCGCGCCACAGCAGGCAGGTGGCTTTGGTGGTGCGCCACAGGCAGGTGGCTTCGGTGGTCCCAACCCAGGTGTGCCTATGCCGGAGACCGTGGGCAAGAAGGCTAAGGGACCCAAGAAACCTAAGGCGCCGGGAGCAGGTCTCATTGGGCCGTTGACCCTGCGTGACATTTTGCTTTTGGTTGCTGGTTTGTTTGCGCTGGTAGCGCTGGCCACCCCGGGGTACGCCTTTCGTGTGCAGGGAATCTCGGGGAACGCCGAATGGTTCGTGCAGCGGTGGTCGGCCTCGACGATCGGGTACGTGGTGCTGGGACTCCTGCCGATTTTGGCAGCCGCAGTGCTCACTTTGGTGAACAAGCTGACGGGAAGCATTCGATTGATCGGATCGCTGAGCGTAGACCAGCTGATTTCGGTGCTGGCCTCGGTGGCGTTCGCGATGAACTTCGTGTGGCTCGCAACGATGGCGGTAAGTTTCCACGTGGGGTCAGTGTTTGGCTTCTTGGCCGCGATCATCGTTTTTGTAGCTGGAACGCTGACCGTTATTCCGGTGTTTGGTAAAGAGTTCGCGTACCGTGCGGCTACAGACGCGCACCCCAAGGCTCGCCCGTACAGCAAGAGTGGTGCGGCACAGGGGCCGGTTGTGGGCGCGCAAGGTGGACCGAACGCTCAGGTTGCTCACGTGGCTCAGCCGGGGATTACGGGCCAGGAGCAGGGCGCAGGCCAGGCGCACGGTGTGGGTCAGGCGCAAGCCGGATCGCAGCCAGCCGGTGGCTTTGGTTCGCAGCCGGGTTCACAGTTCGCACCTGAGCAGGGTTCGCAGCCAGGTTCAGAGTTCGCGCCCGGTCAGGGTTCGCAGCCGGCTTCGCAGTCGGGTGCTGGTGCTGATGAGTCGGCATCGCAGCCCGCTTCCGGTCCTAGCCAGCCGTGGGCACAGCCCAGCGGTCAGCAGATGACTGCCGGTGGTGGCGCGGGATACGGTGCAGGGCACGGTGCGTTTGCGCCACAGAACGACAGCCAGAGCGCTGGAGCTCAGCCTGGTCAGGCTCAGTACGATGGCCACGCAGGTCAGGGCGAAACCCCGGGACAGCCGTGGGCACAGCAGAGCCAGCCTGGCGAGCAGACCAGCCAGCCGTGGGCACAGAACGGCGGACAGCCGAACCAGCCAGGGGATCACGGCCAGCAGGACCAGGGCGACAAGGGTCAGAGTGGCCAGGGTCAGAAGGACGAAGACACGTTCTACACCTCTGATGACGAGCAGGCGTACCTGGGCCGTCACAGCGCCAAGGAACCTCGCTACGCGCAGAACCAGCCCACACAGGCATTCATGACCGGTGGCAAGGAAAACCAGACGAGTGACCAGCCAGGTGGGCCGTGGGCGCAGAGTGCTGCGACCTCGGGTAGTGCGGTAGGCGAGTCGCACAAGACCGACGCGTCACAGAACACCGACGCATCGCAGGAGGCAGACGAGCCACAGAAGGCTGACCAGTCTGAGGCCGCCGCAAAACCCAAGGACGCTTCTGAGGCAGACGGTGCAGAGGGCGCAGGATCGCGTTCGACCGGAGCTGCCACGGGAGTCGCCGGAGCAGGTGTGGCCGCAGGAGTCGCCGGTGTTGCGGGTGCGGCGGGAGCCTCGGACGCTACTGGTACGACGGGCGCTGCAGGTGCCACGGGCGCTACCGGGGATGCGCAACCGCAGAACCCATGGGCCAAGCCAGGAGCGCCAACCGAGGCGGGTCGTGAGCATGAGGTGGCGAACACCTCGGGCGCGGGAGCGAACGCTCAAGATGACGCACCACGCGAGCCCGATGCGCGCGGCGACGCGGCGTCTCGCGTGGCCGATGACAACGAGCCAACGCAGTACTTCCGCCCGTATGAGTACTCGGAGCAGGGCTTCGAGCCGGTGGACGGGTCGGGAGACCAGCGTGCTGGCGGACACGTAGCTGGGCAGGATGGTCACGGTGCTGGGCAGGCTGGCGGACACGCGGCCGGCCAGGACGCTGGCCAAAACGCCGGATACGGGGCGCACAATGTGGCTCCGGAAGACCAGGAGACGCAGCTGGCACACGCCGTGCAACCACAGCAGGGCAATGAGGCGCAGGCGCCGGTTTCCGAGCCATTCTGGTTTGCGGTGCCGGAACCGCGCCCGGCCGTGGACGAAACCACGGGCGAGACCGTGTTCATGGTGACACCTGGCGAGTGGTTCTTGGCACAGGAGGACCGCGGCACGTCATACGTTGTGCACAACAGTGCGCAGCAAGAAGGAATTTTGCACAATGTGTCCGATGTGATCCTTCCGTAAACACGCACTAGAAGCACCTGCACTGTGGATAACTCCCAGTGCGGGTGCTTTTTTGTGCGCTCGCGGGTGGGGTCGGCCCGCGAATTGCCAGGGCGTGCGCGACTCCATGGCACAGACTTACGACTGATGTACACAGTCGGTGGGTGCCACCTCGGTTTTCCACAGATGTGTGACCGGCTCTAGAAAGCGAAGGCACGGCGTCACACAGTGAAGCTATGCAAGTAGTTTTATTCACGCACGTGCGAAGTCTGATTGAACATTGTTCCGCGCTGGCCGACGGGGTGGGAGTGACGCTGGAAGTCCGCAGCCCCGACAGCGGTGGGTGGCAAAACGCCGTCCTCATTCTGGTGGGCGAGGACGTCACCCACGCGCCCGCGACCCCCGGAATCCCGAGTGTGCTGGTGGGAGCCGAAGGCGCTGGGGATGACGTGTGGCGGGCGGCGGCTCGGCTGGGGGTGGACAACGTGGTGGTGCTGCCCGCCGGTGCCGAATGGTTGTCGCAACGCATGATCCAGGCGGTTGAACCACCTCGGAATCCGGCGCTCACCCACGGGGTGATTGGGGGAACGGGAGGTGCGGGTGCGTCGGTGTTGGCGTGCGCGGTGGCCAGGCAGAGCGCGGAGTCCGGAGTGTCTACGGTGCTGGTCGACGCGGACGCGCTGGGCGGTGGGCTCGACGTGGTGCTGGGATGCGAAAACATCGAGGGGTTGCGATGGCCGGCGTTGGCGAGCTCACGTGGGCGTTTGCGGCCGTCGACGCTGCAGGATGCGTTGCCCAGGCAGGGGAACCTGTCGGTGTTGTCGTGGGATCGCATGCTTGAAGCGGACACGTCGCACATTACGGAGGGTGTGTTCGACGCGGTGATCGCGGCGTCGCAGCAGGCTTTCGACTTCGTGGTGATCGACCTGCCCAGGCACGCGCCGATCGAGTGGGCGGCCACGTGCCACAGCATGACGGTGGTGACGCCGGGGCGGGTGCGGGCCGCGGTGGCAACGGCGGCGGTGGCGGGTCGGCTCACTCAGGTCCACTCGTCGATCCGGGTGGCGGTGCGGGAAAGCGGGCGCGGTGGGGTGGACGCGGATCTGCTGGCTAAAGCGGTGGGCGTGGAATTGGCGGGCACGTTCCGGGACGATGTGGCGCTGGGGGAGAAGCTCGACAGAGGTGAAGGGCTACCTCGCGGGCGCACGCACCTGGCGAAGTTCGCCAGTTACCTGTTTGACGACGTGTATGCCGAGGAGCGGTGAGTGGTCATGAAGGAGTGGCTTGATGACGACCTCGTAGCCGAGGTCCGCGACTACTTGCTGGAAAATCCGGGGCCGGTGACCACCTCGGCGGTGGCGAGCGCGCTTGCGCGATCCGGGAGGGTCTTGGGGTCAGCGGCGGTGCTGGAATTGGTGGCGAAGATCTCCGCGCAGTTGGCGGGGGCGGGGCCGTTGCAGCCGTTGTTGGACGACGCGTCGACGACGGACGTGTTTGTGAACGGGCCGCGGGATGTGTGGGCGGACCACGGTGAGGGGTTGTGCCGGGTGCCGGTGTCGTTGGGGACCGAGGCGGATGTGCGGGCGCTGGCGGTGCGGTTGGCGGCGTTGGGCGGGCGGCGGTTGGATGACTCGCAGCCGCTGGTGGACGTGCGGTTGCCCGACGGGGTGCGGTTGAACGCGGTGATCCCGCCGTTGTCGGGGGATGTGACGGTGTTGTCGTTTAGGATTCCGCGGCATCGGGGGTTCACGTTGAGTGAGTTGGTGGGGTCGGGGACGGTGGTGCCGGACGTGGCTGACTTGTTGTTGCACGTGTTGGAGCGGCGGAAGAACTTCTTGATTTCTGGTGGGACGGGGTCGGGGAAGACGGCGTTGTTGGGGGCGTTGTTGGCCGAGGTGGATCCGGGCCAGCGGTTGTTGGTTGTGGAGGATTCGCGGGAGTTGAGTGTGGCGCATCCGCATGTGGTGCAGTTGGCGGCGCGGCAGGCGAACGTGGAGGGCATGGGTGAGGTGTCCATGGCTGACTTGGTGAAGAACGCTTTGCGGATGAGGCCGGATCGGCTGGTGGTGGGGGAGTGCCGTGGGGCCGAGGTGCGGGACATGCTTACCGCCTTGAACACGGGGCACGAGGGTGGGTGCGCCACGATTCACGCGAACGCGGCCAGTGCGGTGCCTGCCCGTCTGGAGGCGCTGGGGGCGTTGGCGGGGATGGCGCCGGAGTCGGTGACGTCGCAGGTGAGTACGGCGTTGGACGTGATTGTGCATGTGACGCGGGGGCCCAGGGGCCGGGTGGTGTCGCAGGTGGCGGTTCCGGTGTTGGAGCGGGGCGTGCTGTCGACGGTGCCGGCGTGGGAGCTGGGCAGTGGCCGAGGTGCCGGCTGGGCGGATTTGGCTGCGCGGCTGCGGGAGTAGAGGTAGGGACGAGGGCTGGGGCTAGGACTAGGGCTGGGTGATTGTTGTGTTTGCTTTGGTGGCGTTTGGTGCGGGGCTGAGTGTGGCGGCCGCGGTGTGGCTGTTTATGGGGCCGGGTGCGGGCGCGCGGGTGCGCCGGATCTTCGGTGTTGGTGGGGCTGGCCGGGGAGCTGGGACTCTGAGCGGGGGCCGAGGTGAGAGCGGGGCCGGCCGAGGTGAGAGCGGTGGCCGAGGTCGTTTCGGGGACCGCGTGCGCGCGTTCGTGATGCGGGTGCGCGGAAGGGGCGACGGTGCGGGTGCGGTCGATGGGAGCGAGGATTCGTCCATGATCGCGGTGATTGACCGGGCGGTGCAGTTGTTGAAGGTGGGGATTGAGCCAGCGCGGGCGATGACGCTGGTAGCGGATCTGCCGGATAACGAGGTCGCGGAGCGAGTGTTGCGCAAGGTGGCGCGGGCCATGGAGTTGGGTGAGAAGCCGGATCAGGCGTTGCGCATGTACGCCGGTGAGCTGGGTGATGAGGATGCGCGGATTCTGACGGGGATGGCGTCGGTGTGGTTCGTGTCGGAGCAGGCGGGTGCGCCGGCGGCCGAAATGCTGGCGTCGTATGCGTCGACGTGTAGGGATCGGGCGGACGCGATGCGGGAGCGCGATGTGGCGTTGGCGGGGCCGATTTCCTCAGTGATGGTGTTGAGTTGGCTACCGATTATGTCGTTGGGGTTGGCGGTGCTGGTGGGTGCTGACTTGGTGGAGTTGGTGACGTCAGTGCCGGGTGCGCTGAGCATTTGTGGTGGTTTGGTGCTGTTGATTGTGGGGCGGATCTGGATGCGGTCCATGTTGGCAGGAGCGAGGTAGAGGTGGGCGTTGTGGCTGTGTTGAGTGTTGCGCCGGTGGGTGCGGGAGCGCTGGGGCCAGTGGCTGTTCTTGTTGCGGGGGCGTGCGCCGGGTGCGTGGTGTGGCTGTTGTGGCCCAGGTCGTCTGGGAGGTTGAGCCAACTGTCGCAGCCGAGGCGGGTGCGCCGGGGCAGTGTGCTCAAGCGGGTGTGGAAGTGGGCGTTTGGACAGCTCACGTTGGGTGAGAGCCAAGTGGAGCAGTTGGCGTTTGATCTGGACTTGGTGGCGATTTGTCTGCGGGCGGGGTTGCCGATTCCGCGGGCGTTTGAGTTGGCGGCGAGGGCTACGCAGGACCGGTCGGGGTTGGGGCGGTTAGGTCGTTCTTTGGCACTTGGGTCTGTGGATAACGCGTACGTGGGAACGCAGGATTCTGTGGCCGAGCACCGCACGGTGGTGTCGTTGGTGGAGTTTTCGAGGTCGACGGGGGTGGCGTTGGCGCCGCTACTGTCCGGATTGGCGTCCGATATGCGGCGCGCAGAGCGTAGGCGCCGACAGATGGCGGCGGCGAAACTGGGCGTTCACCTGGTCATTCCGTTGGGAGTGTGCGTTTTGCCGTCGGTGATTCTCACGGGTGTGGTGCCGGTGGTGATCACGCTGGTGGGCGATATGTCGGCGATTTTCGTGCGGTGAGTGTTGGGCGGTTGTGGGGTGCATGGCCTGTGGATACTGCACGCGTTGGAGTGGCCCGCGGCATGTGGAAGAAATGGCGTTTTCCACAGTTGCGAATGGGGCTCTTTCTGAGGGGGAGTGCGGTGCGAGACGCTCAAAGTCCATCGCACACAAAGAGAAAGGAAAGACGATGGAGTCGAAAGAAATCATGCGCGTTGACCTGCGTGACGAAACCGGGGCGACCACAGCTGAATACGCGATTACGACGTTAGCTGCGTGTGGCTTCGCGGCGTTGCTGGTGGTGTTGCTCAAGAGTGAACCGATCAACAACATTCTGCTCAACCTCATGCAAACCGCATTGGGAATGGGGCAGTAATGCGATGGCTCGTCCCACTGCGAGGATCGGTGCAGGAATGGGTTAAGCATATTGGGTGCTGTGCTGGGTTCGGCGGGCACGAGGCTGTGGCATCGGGCGGTGTGCTTGGTGATCGCAGGGGTGTGTCGGGTGAGCGTAGGACAGGCTCTGGCCAACGCAGGGCAAAGGTGCGGAGCAGTGAACGTGGCACGGTGACTGCTGAGTTCGCTGTGGTGCTTCCTGCGTTGGTGTTGGTGCTGATCCTCGTGGTGGGTGCGGGCGTCATTGGAATTGCGCAGGTGCGGGTGTACGAGGCGGCTCGGGCGGGCGCCAGGGAAGCGGCCCGAGGTGAGCCCTCGCAAGACATTGAGAAGGCGGCTAAGCGTAAGGCTGGGCCGGGTTCGACCGTGACCGTGTCGCAGGGTGGAGGGTACGCGAAGGTGCATGTGAAAACTACGTTACCCAAAGCGTTGCATCCGGTGATGAAGGAAGTTGAAGCGTCAGCCGAGGCACGGACGGAAGGTGAAAGCCATGGTTCGCTCGATGGGCATTAAGCCCGAGGTGGGTGGTTTGCGTTCTGTGGCGGGAATGTGGAGAGCGCGTTCTGTGAGGCGAGAGAGCGGTTTGCGTGAGCGGGGTTTGCGTGAGCGGGGGACCGCGACCGTGATGGCCGTAGCGCTGACGGCGTTTGCGTTGGTGCTGATGGGCGCGGTGGGGTTCGCTGCGCGAAGTGCGTTGATCAAAGCGCATGCCGAGGGGACCGCGGACCTGGCGGCGTTGGGTGCGGCTGATGCGGTGCGCGGCAAGGTGCCCGGCGAGCCGTGCCAGGTGGCCAAGGAGATGGTGAAACGTGAAGACCTCGAGATGGTCGACTGCGTTGCACGCACGGACCTGGGCACTGTGAAGGTGGAAGTGAGGGCTGATATGCCCAAACCGCTCAAGGCCATCAAGGTGACCGCGGTTGCGGGAAACCCACAGGGGAACTGAAGACGTGGTGTTTCTTCGGTCGCGCGAGAGACGACGGTGGTTGTCTAAGGGACTGCCGAGCGCGGGTGTTTGCACACTTCGAAGCTAGGGGGCACCTAGGGGATCGGCGCCGATTGCGCGCGGAGCTTTTAACCACCTCGGCGCCGGTCTTCTAGGGTTCGACCGATTTAGCTCCTATCGCGCGTAAGTCGAACAGATATCGAATAGTCATAAACAAATGTTGATCTAGATATTGAATATGTGTTCTAATAGTGGTAAGATTGAACCACGAAGGAGGTGAGCAACGATGCTTAACCCAGGCTTAGAAGAAGACGTAGACCTTTACTGCGAACCCAGCGATGCTGTGTTTGAGGCTTTCGGGCAAGTTGAGCGCGAGGTCAATGACGCGACCATTAAGCGCGCCGAGGCCTTGGTGTCTGTGATAGTTGCTCACCTCGACCCAATGCCGGATGACTCATCGGAGCTACGTACAGTTTTCGATGCCGAGGCGGGCGCGGCTCCGACTGTCGTCGGGAAGGTGCCCAGTTTCGCTGGTGAAACTCGGGTAGATGCGTTTGGCCAAGTGCGCGAACAGGCACCCAGGGTGTCGATTGATGACACTGTCGTGTGCGTGCCTAGGCCGAGTGGCGGTGTGGTTTCCGTAAAAGACGTGGAACGGTTGCTGGACTCTTTGCCTTCCCCAACGGTGGGAGTGCTTTCGCAGTTCATGGACTGCACTGGACCGCAGGTGGTCACTGAGGCTCGCCGGGTGGTGACAGGCGCGCTGTTCATGCCCAAGCTGTGGGCGTTGGCGAAAGCCGGTGTTGTCGGATACGACCGGGTGTCATATGTCGCCCGAAGGTTGTCGCACTTGGGGATCTGTGTTCCACAGTTTGATGAGCTACTCACGTCACGGCGACTGGACGTGACCTTCAAAACGTTTAGAAAACACGTCAATGAGATCATTGCGATGCTGACCACCCCAAAGAGCCGAAATGAAGACGCGGTGCGAAACCGGTGCGTGCGGTACTGGGACAACGGCGACGGTACGTCCACGGTGACGATGACCGGCCCAACCCTGGTTATGCACGCGTACTTCGCGCGTTTAAGTGGTTGCGCGCGGGCGGTTAAGAAAAACGATATCGACCCGTTCATCGCCACGCTTTCGGATAAAGACCGCGAAATTCTTGTCCCCGGCGAATCTGGTGAAAAGGTTAAACTCCGGGTCGGTGACCTGGGTGACGTGGAAATCGACGACGACCGGTTGATGGATCAACTCTTGTTCGACATGGCAGTCGGAGCTATTCCCAGTACTGAAGTACGCGCAAAAGTTGTATCCACGGGGCAACGGAAACCGGCCAGCGTGGAGCATGACGAAAGCGTTGACGTTGCAGGTGAAGGAGCCAAGGGGCTAAGTAGCGTTCCTGTGTTTAATGACAAATGGGAAGCCAACAATGCGCAGCGCGTGTATGAAATGGAACTGTGCATCTCCATGCCAATCAACGAGGAATGGTTAAAAGCTCAGGCCAACATCAACGTCACGGTCCCCGTGCTCCACTTCCTCAAAGATCAAATGCCGGGACTCATTGAGCTGGATCTGGAAGCTAATGGCGTGAAGATGCCTGGTGGTGACGGTTGGGCTTCGGAAGATCGGTCCCCGGGAGGAACAGATCCGGGCGGTGAACCGCCGGGTGTACAGCAACCAGCCGGAATGAACGCAGACGGTAAACCACAAGGTGAAGATCCTCCGGATGAAAACGGTTTAAGCGGAGTTACTCCAGTTGGAGACCCGCCAAATGAAAGCGCGCAAGGTGCGAGGCCTCCAGAAGAGAGTGATTCGCACGAGACTGCGACGCGCGAAAATGACGGGAATATGGCTCGCCCAGTTTTGGTACGGGAACGCCTGAACGTGCCCGCGATGGTGAACAACCGGACTCCGATTGATGACCAGACCGCTGATGAACTGATCTCCCGGGCAACGTGGGTGTATCGGATGTTTACCGATCCAGACACTGGTGTCGTGCTTCAAACAACCCCAACAAAGTATCGCGTGACAGCGCCACTCAAGCGCGTGATTGAAGCTCGGTCAGTGATGTGCTCGGTGCTATGGTGTCCGGTGCCGGCTCGGGTGTGCGAAAAAGACCACATAGAGCCGTTCAACCACGCGGACCCTAAGCGTGGCGGGCAAACCGTGTTGGAGAACCTGCACCCGTTGTGTAAGAAGCACCACCAGGAGAAAACCAACAGGCGCATCAGCATCACCACACGTGACGACGGAGGACTGGCGGTTGAGTTCCCGCGGATCGGCACGACGCTGGTGTATCCGCCGGAGTCCAGAATTAATCAGGAGCAGTACGAGCAGTTGGTCCAGTTCTTCGACGCGGGGAAGTTGGATGTGAGTCGCTCGGTGAATGGCTTTCTGGACGCTGAACATGCAAAAGCGGGGGTTGCGGCTTCGAAGCAATTCGTGACGCAGGAAGAAATCACCAAGCCAGTCGTGACAGAAGAGGTAGATGAGTCGGCAGACGACGGGGTAAACCCTGGGGTAGGAAGATCTGCTGAGGGTGCAGGACGGAAGCCTGCTGGCCAATCGAGGACACCCCGGGAAGGCAAAGCTAGGTGTGACGAGAGGTCCGTCTGGGAGTATGCGCCGGTGCCGGGAGAGCTGGTCGGCGATGCGCCACCGTTCTGAGAAGACAGTTTTCCTTAGGAAAGTGTTTGCCTCAGTAGGGCGTCACCAGCTGGGGGGGGGGATTTGAAGGACCTTGGTAGGGGAATCCGAGGTCGGTAGAACTGGTTGGTGACGCGCCACCGTTCAGACGTTCTGACCTTAGTAGAAGCCGGGTTGGTGACCTCCCGTCGTTCTGAGAAAAGGCCAGGCTAGGGAACCGGCTGATGTTGCGACGGCTCGTCTGGCCTCAAAACTTACCCCAGCACCTCTCGCAGCAACCGCAGCGCCGCGTCCTTATCAAGAGGTTCGTTGCCGTTGCCACACTTGGGGCTCTGCACACAGGATGGACAGCCAGCAACGCACTCGCAGGCGTCAATCGCATCCAGCGTGGCCTGTTGCCACTCCCCAAAAACCTCAAAGCCACGCTCGGCAAACCCCGCACCGCCGGACTGACCGTCATACACAAACACGGTCGCCTGCCCGGTGTCGGCGTGCCGGGCGGTAGAAACCCCGCCAATGTCCCACCGGTCACAACCGGCGAACAATGGCAACAGCCCAATCGATGCATGCTCGGCCGCGTGGACAGCGCCGGGCAGATCACCGGCAACCACCTCGGCGTCATCCACCACCGAATCCGGCGCGGTCCACCACACCGCATGCGTGCGCAACGTCTGCGCCGGCAAATCCAAGGGCCGCTCACCCAACACCACGCCCGTGCCGTTCTGCCGCATGATGTACCCCGTCACCTGGGTCGTCACCTCAACAGCCCCATGAAACACCCGACACCCACTGGGCAGCCCACGCGACCCGTCGGTGCCCACCACGCGAATCTCCGTCACCGACCTCGCCTGTGTCGTGTAATCCACCGTCGCGGGTGCGACCAACGCCACCCGCTCGGCCAAATCCAACTCCAACACCGAAAACGTCTCGCCCTGATGCACATACACCGCACCCGGGAAACTCTGCCGGGGCGCAGCCGCATCATCCACCGTGCCCAACAACATCCCCGTCGCCTGATCCACCAACCGCACCTGCGCGCCACCAGACCCGCGAATATCCGTCAACGCCGCCGCAGACTCCGCCTTCGCCCAAAACCACCCCGTGGGACGCGCACGCAAATACTTCGCCTCGGCCAACTCGCGCGCCACCTCAACGGCCCGCTCGCCAAACCACAACCGGCAGTCATCCTCCGTCAACGGCTCCTCGGCAGCCGCCGCCAACAAATGCCCCGCCACCACATACGGGTTCTCCGGATGAATCACCCCCGCCTCAACCGGGGCGTCAAACACATGCTCCGGGTTATGCACCACAAACGTATCCAACGGGTCATCCCGCGCGATCAACACCGCCAACCACTCGTTCCCCGCCCGGCCCGCGCGCCCGGCCTGCTGCCACAACGACGCCAACGTGCCCGGCCAGCCTGCGATCACCACCACGTCCAACCCGCTGATGTCGATCCCCAACTCCAGCGCGCTCGTCGACGCCACCGTCCGCAACTTGCCCCCGCGCAGGCCCGTCTCCAAAGCCCGGCGCTCCTCCGGCAAGTACCCGCCCCGGTAGGCCGCGACCGAGGTGGTCAACTCCGGCGCTATCCGCTCCACCTGGCTACGTACCGAGTCCGCCAGCGCCTCGACCCCCGCGCGCGACGCAATGAACGCAATCGACCGAACTCCCGCGCACGTCGTATCTACCAACATGCTCGTGGCCTCACTGATCGTCGACCGGCGTTGCGCCTCCTCACCAGCCACCAACGGCGGCTCCCACAAAAGAAACGTGCCCGCAGCCTTAGGTGACGTATCCTCCGTCACCGCATACGCCTCCCGGCCAGTAAACCGGCCAAACGCGCTGGCCGGGTCAGCCATCGTCGCAGACGCCCCCACCACTACCGGTCGCGCCCCATATAACGCCGCCACTCGCAACAACCGGCGCAACACCAACGCCACATGCGACCCGAACACGCCTCGGTACCTGTGCGCCTCGTCAACAACCACAAACCGCAAGTTTTTAAACCACCGGCGAAACCGTTCATGACCAGGCAGAATGCTGCGGTGCAACATATCGGGGTTGGTGAAAATGATGTTGCCGTGCTGTTGGGCCCACTGCCGGTCGGCCTCCGAGGTGTCCCCATCGAAACTGCCCGCTCGCACCCCCTGCAACGGCAACGACACGAGCTTCGACAACTGATCGTGCCCCAACGCCTTCGTGGGCGAAATATATAGAGTCGTCGCCACCTTCGTAGGCAACGCATCCCGGCACTCAAACGCCGCCTGCGTCACCGGCAACCAAAATCCCAGGCTCTTCCCACTGGCCGTGCCCGTGGCGATGACGACATCATCGTTCTTCCACACCCTCTGCGCCGCCTCCACCTGGTGCTGCCACGGACGCTCAATACCCGTGACCTGCCACGCGTGCACGACCTCGGGACTCACCCACTCCGGCCAATCCGCGAACTGCGCCTCCCGCGCGGGAAAACTGCGCGCATGCGTCACACGGTCAGCCCGCTCGCCAAACGCAGTCACCAGATCAATCAGCACACCCCAACCTTAGCCGTCACGCCAAACACAGCTCCGTAGCCCGCACCCCAAACCGACCCGTAAAGTAGTGCCCGTGCTCACGATTGATCAGACCACCGGCAACACCCTGCGTCACGCCCTGCACCACCACCAGTTCACCCCCACCGGCCTGCGCGAACTGTGGGGCGCAGACATCGACGACGCTCTCACCCGCAACAACGCCGCCCCCGCCCGCTGGTTCCTGACCGGTCGCACGGACCCGCTTTCGGTGCTAGCGAACCTTTTCGTGTGCGCGGCCACCATGGACGCCGAGGTCGTCCGCACCTCCCTCGGCACTCACCTTTTCGACACGGCAACCAAAGCCGGTGCTCTACTCGAACGCGCCGGGACCATACACGCCCCCTTCGCCCTGCGCGCCGTCGAAGTGCCACCGGGCCTAAGCGACCAGGCAGACGAACCCGCCCCTGACAGCACCCCAGACCACATCTGGCTCTTCTCCGACCACGGCACCCTCACCCGCGACGAACCCGTCGCCGGTGACTTCGTGCTGGGCGTGGGCGGTGCCGGGCGCACCCTCCTCAACATCACCCCGCGCACCCCCGTGCGCACCGCGCTTGACTTCGGTACCGGGTGCGGCATCCAAGCCGTCGCGCTGGCCCGCCACTGCGACCACGTCATCGCCACCGACATCTCATCCCGCGCGCTCGCCTTCACCCGCGCCAACGCCACGCTCAACGGGGCACACAACATCGAAACCCGCCAAGGCTCCCTCTTCGAACCCACCCCAGAACAATTCGACCTCATCGTCTCCAACCCACCCTTCGTCATCACCCCACAAGGCCACACGGCCACACTGGAATATCGCGACGGCGGCCACACCGGCGACCAACTCATGCGCACGCTGCTCGCCCAGCTGCCAAACCACTTGACCACCTCGGGCACGGCATGCCTGCTGGGCAACTGGGAAATCACGCCCGCCACCAACGAAGACCCCGCAAACCCCACAGACCCTACCGAAGCCCCCACCAACTGGGTCCCCAACACCGTCGACATCAGCGTCATCGAACGCGAACAACTCACCCCCGCCCACTACGCTGAAACGTGGATCCGCGACGGGGGAGTGGTGCCCGGCAGCTCCCGCTGGAACGCAGACACGGCCGCGTGGCTAGACGACTTCGCCTCCCGAGGCGTCACCCGGATCGCGTTCGGGTGGATCCAGGTGCGGGCTCGGGCTGCGGAAGCCGAAGGTGCAACAGGTGCCCCCATCCGCCACTTCGAATCACGTCCCGGCCCGCTGGGCGCTAACCCCGGCGGAATCGCGCAGTTCCTCGACGTGCGCTTCGATCTCATCCAGTGGCTCAACCAGGCAGACGACAACGAACTGCTCGACACCGCGTTCATCCGCAACGAAGGCGTTGTCGAACACCGCCACTTCACCCCCGGCGACGAATCCCCCACAACCATCACCATCGAAGTGGGAACCGGGTTCGCCCGCGAAATGACCGTAGACACCGCGTTCGCCGGTTGCATCGGAGTCGCAGACGGTAGCCTCACCTTGCGGGCAGTGGCCCACGCCCTCGCCCAGTTGCTTGACGTGGAGCCTGATATGCTCGCGTCGCAACTCGTAGCGCAGGTTCGTGACGCGGTTGTCAGTGGTATCTTGTACCCCAACTCATAAAACCGCGCACATCACAAGTGCTACATTCAAGTGGACGCGTACACACTTGCGTGAGAAAGGACTCTCGTGCCAACCACTCAGCCACGTCGCCTCGTTATTGTGGAGTCACCCACAAAGGCCCGCACAATCGTTGGATACCTGGGCGACGGCTACGATGTGGAAGCGTCCGTAGGCCACATCCGTGACCTGCCCCAGCCGTCAGAGCTCCCGGCCGACATGAAAAAAGGCCCCTACGGCAAGTTCGCCGTGGATGTGGACAACGGCTTCGACCCGTACTACCGGGTGGACCCCGGCAAGAAGAAAAAGGTCACCGAACTCAAGAAGCTCCTCAAGGACGCCGACGAACTCTACCTCGCAACCGATGAGGACCGCGAAGGTGAAGCCATCGCATGGCACCTCATCGAAGTGCTCAAACCAAAAATCCCCGTCAAGCGCATGGTCTTCCACGAAATCACCCCGGAAGCCATCAACCGCGCACTGGAAAACACGCGCGAACTCGACATCAACCTCGTCGACGCCCAGGAAACCCGCCGCATCCTCGACCGTCTATACGGTTACGAAGTATCGCCGGTTCTGTGGCGCAAGGTCCGCGCCGGGCTGTCCGCTGGTCGCGTGCAGTCGGTTGCCACCCGCCTGGTCGTTGAGCGTGAACGTGAACGCATGAAGTTCATCCCCGCCGACTACTGGGACCTCGACCTTGCACTGTCCCTGCCCGACGC
>NZ_JAKRMN010000008.1:0-115413 GCF_022346365.1 Brevibacterium sp. ACRRH | reverse complement strand
GCGGTGGTTATAGCGTCAGGGAAACGCCCGGCCCCATTCCGAACCCGGAAGCTAAGCCTGACAGCGCTGATGGTACTGCACACGAGAGTGTGTGGGAGAGTAAGACACCGCCGCAAAACCAACTTCACGAAAAGGAGGAGACCACGAAGCCGTGGCCTCCTCCTTTTCACATTCATGACATACTGACACGCATGAGCGTGCTTACCGATCTACGTGTACCCATCCTGTGCGCACCCATGGCAGGCGGACCATCGACCCCCGAACTCGCCGCTGCAGTCACCAACGCTGGGGGCTTAGGCTCCATCGCAGCTGGCTATCTCAGCCCGGAAGACTTCGACCAGATCCTGACACAAACGCGTGAACTCACTGACCTTTTCAACGCGAACATCTTCGTCCCCGAAACAGTTCGGTCAGACACCGATAACCTCAAACGCTACGCAACCGCACTCGGAGAAGCATTCAGCGAAGCAGTAGACGTCCCGGAGTTCAACGACGACCACTTTAGAGACAAGATTGACATTGTTCTCGACCACACACCCGCGATTGTCACGTTTACATTCGGCCTGCCAGACGCCGCAATCATCCAACGTGTTCAATCCAACGGAAGCCACGTAGGCGTCACAGTAACTAGTACGGCAGAAGCAGTGGCATCGGTCAAAGCCGGAGCAGACTTTCTCATCGTGCAATCGACGGAAGCCGGCGGGCACCTGTCGGTTCATCGACAAGACCAGGCAGTGACGCCAACCGTACTTCCGGTCTTAGTGCAAGAAGTACGCAATAAAGTCTCTGTGCCACTTGTGGCAGCCGGGGGAATTGGTACCGTGCGGCAGGGACAGCGAGCCCTTGACGCTGGTGCCCAAGCCGTATCCATCGGCACGCGTTTTCTCACTGCCGCTGAAGCCGGAACCAAACCTGCGCACGCACACGCGCTGATCAGCAGGGAGTTCTCGTCAACGGTGCAAACCAGGGCATTTTCTGGACGCATTGCACGCGGACTCGCCAACACGTTCACCTCCACTATGGAACCTGAACAGATTGTGGGATACCCACATGTTCACTACATGACGTCGCCTATCCGCAAGGCGCACGCCAACGACCCGCAGATGCTCAACCTGTGGGCTGGCACCGGCTTCACCCACTGTGTGACGCAGACCGCGAGCGACATTGTGCGCGAGTTCTCGGCGTTGAGGGTTGATCGTCGACACGGGTAGAGTAGATGTTCGATCGACATGAACGGAGCGTAGTGAACAACTTTAAGGGACGTCGCCCAGCGCGTCGTGGCGGACAGGATAGACGGCGCCAGCAGCAGCCCGGAAAACACTCCCGAGGATATGACCGACCTCGGAAGATGAAAGAACCCGAACTGCCGGAAGGCGTCTCAGGGCGCATTCTTTCCTCCTCCGTTCACCAACAGCTCACTCCGCTTTCGCGCGAACACCGTGAAGTCGTCTCCAACCACTTGGCGGCCGCGGGAACCCTTATCGACTCCGACCCCGAGGCGGCATACCAGCACGCCCGGTACGCAGTCGAATCAGCAGGTCGGATTGCGGCCACGCGCGAAGCACTAGGGCTCGTCGCATACCGCCTGGGCAAGTACGACGAAGCCCTCCGCGAGCTCCGCACCCACAAACGCATCACCGGAGCAACCGAGAACATTCCCGTCATCGCAGACGCCGAGCGCGGGCGCGCAAAACCCCAAAAAGCTCTGGACATGTTCGCAGAGGCGAAGCAGTCAGATTTCGACCCGCAAACGTGGATCGAATTCGTGCTCGTAGTGGCCGGGGCACACATGGACCTGGACAACTTGCCAGCGGCGAAAGCTCTCATCGAAGCACAAGGGTTCACCGGACACGCCCCCGGGTCGGCAGTCCGACTCTTAAGCATGTATGCGGATATTCTGCGCGCTCAAGGCGACACAGAAACCGGCGACAAGTACGAAGAACTCGCTCGGCGTACCGCGCAACGCACCAACGTTCTCTTCGGTGACGAAACGCCAGACCCCAACGAGGGCATCCAGATCATCACGATCGAAGAAGAACCGGAAGAAGAATCAGAAGAAGAACTGGCTGAAGAAGAACCAGCGACAGGAGAACCCGACGAAAAGCCGGAACCAGAGGACACCTCGGCGCCGGACCCCAACGTTGACGTCGAAGACGAATTAGACGAAATCCTGGAAGAAGCCGGCATCGACCCAGAAACCGTTCGCTAAACATGTACGACGCGATCCTTCTTGACCTTGACGGTGTGATCTACCGGGGGAAAGAACCCATCCCGGGGGCATCGCAGGCTCTGCAAACGTGGCACAACGCCGGCACTCCGTACGCGTTCATCACCAACAACGCGGCACGTGACGTCGAAGAAATCGCGCAGACGATTGCGTCGTTCGACATCCACTGCACGCCACAGCACGTGCGGACGTCCGCGCAAGCTGCAGCCGAAAAGCTCGCGCACGACATCGACACCGACTCCGCTGTTCTCGTTTTGGGCAGCGAGTTCTTGCGTTCATGTGTCGCGTCGCACGGGTTTAGCGTCATCACCCCTGACAACCGCGACTGGCTCACCCAGAACACTCCGGCGGCAGTGGTGCAAGGGTTCGGCCCAAGCACCACGTGGACAGACATCTCCTGGGCCATCACGGCCGTGCGTAACGGCGCCCAGTACCGTCCAACGAACCCGGACAAGGCCATCCCCACCGGCCGGGGGATCATGCCCGGAAACGGGACGTTCGTCGACATCGTGGCCAGATTCAGCGGTGCCACCCCCGTGTACGCTGGCAAACCCGAACCCACCATGCTCACCCAGACCATCGACGCGATGGGCGCGTCCAATCCGCTCATGGTGGGGGACCAGCTTGAAACCGATATCGAAGCAGCCGTGGCAGCCGGGATCGACTCGGCACTCACACTCACGGGCGTGACCAGTATCGACGCCGCATTGCGTGCTCCGCAGCACCAGCGCCCCACCCGGATCGTGTCCGGGCTACCTGATCTGCTGGAAGAGCTCCCCGTCGCCGAGGTGGGCCCCACCGAAGCGCGGTGTGGTTCGGCTTCCGTGCGGGTTGAGGCGGGTGTCGTGGCCCACGACGGAGATCCGTTACTGGCAGCGAACGCAGCCCTGGCTTACATGCACGCCCACAACACTGGCCTGGACGCCGGCACCTTGAGCGGGCAACTGTGAACTGGGAACAGCGCGCCCAGGAGATTCAAGCGTTACCTGGGGGAGACCTCGGCGAGATTGGTACCGCAATCACCCAACTGCACGAACTTCTTGACTCCATGGCCACAGAGCTGGATGGGTTACGGCCCTAGTGCCCAGGCTCGACACCGAACTGGTGGCCCGCGGACTCGTCGCCTCGCGTAACCGGGCCGCCCGCGAAATCGCAGCAGGCAACGTCACCGTCAACGGTCATCCAGTGACAAAACCCAGCCACGCAGTAGGGCCCCATGACCAGCTGGCGCTCACCCAAGCAGACCCGTGGGTAGCGCGGTCGGCGCACAAACTCTTAGGCGCGTTCAGTGATCTGGGAATTGACCGGGTAGACGGGCTGACATGCTTGGACGCGGGTGCCTCTACAGGCGGATTCACTCAAGTCCTGCTCACAAACGGAGCTGCGCACGTCTACGCAGTGGACGTGGGCCACGACCAACTCCACGCGAGCCTGCGTACCGATCCGCGCGTGACGAACCTCGAAGGGCACAATTTGCGTGAACTCACCCCAGAGTGGACGCGTGGCGAAGTAGACCTGGTTGTTGCCGATGTGTCCTTTATTTCCCTCACGCTGTTCATCGACCGGCTCATGCACGTCACACGCCCCGGCGGGCACCTGCTCCTCATGGTGAAGCCCCAGTTCGAACTGGACCGTTCGGCCTTAGACAAACACGGAGTGGTCACCTCGGAGCAGAAACGGCACGAGGCCGTCGACCGGGTTATCACGCACATGCGTTCGGCAGGTGCGCACATTCTGCGAACCCACGAATCTCACCTTCCTGGACCCAGCGGAAATATCGAGTATTTCGTCTACGCTGAAAGTCCGGTAGTTTCACAAGGGGAGGTGACATGAGAAATATCGTCGTCGTTTTGCACCCGCACCGTGCGCACGCCAGACAGGCGGCGCTGAACGTGTGCTCGCTTCTGCACGCAGAAAATGTCACCCCAGTCATGTCCCACGACGATTACGCCGGACTGGTCAGCTACGAAGGCGAACCGTCGACCCCCATCAAAGTGCTGTCGGCCAATGAACTCGAAACCGCAGACCCTGAACTCATCATGGTCTTGGGAGGCGACGGCACCATTTTGCGCGCGGCCGGCATGTACCACGAAACCGCGGTCCCCATCATGGGAATCAACCTGGGCCACGTGGGATTCTTAGCCGAGTCGGAACGCAAGGAACTCGAACAAGCCACCCAAGCCGCCATCATGCGCCAGTACTTTGTCGAACAGCGCATGGCGCTCGACATCTCCGTCACGCAAGACGGCCACCTGCTCCACCGCGATTGGGCTCTCAACGAAGCCACGATCGAAAAGGGGCGCTACTCCTCAATGATCGAAGTAGTCGTGGGGGTGGACTACCGGCCCGTGTCGTCGTTCGGATGCGACGGGGTCATTTTCGCAACCCCCACGGGCTCCACCGCGTACGCGTTTTCTGCCGGTGGCCCGGTTGTGTGGCCGGAAGTCGAAGCGCTCCTCATGATCCCCATTTCTGCCCACGCGCTTTTCACAAAACCGCTGGTGGTGTCGCCGCGTTCACGCTTGGGCGTGGAGTTCATTCCCACTCAGTCGCACACCGACGCGCAACTGTGGTGCGACGGACAACTTCGGTTCAAAGTCCCCGCAGGTGCCCGCGTCGAAGCCGTGCGTGCGCAAAAGTCCGTCTCGCTGGCTCGACTCAACCGCGACCTGTTCACCGACCGCCTCGTGGCTAAGTTCCAGCTTCCCGTCAGCGGGTGGAGGGGGCCACAAGCGTGATCGAGTCACTGTCGATTAACAACATGGGCGTGATTGAAAACGCCCACGTGGACTTGCGCCCAGGCTTCACCGTGGTGACCGGTGAAACAGGTGCGGGAAAAACCATGTTCGTGTCCGCGCTGAACCTGCTCACGGGCGCACGGGCAGAAACCCAGGCCGTGCGCACTGACGCTTCCAAGGCCGTTGTTGAGGGGATCTTTTCCGTAGATTCCCAGCCCGAGGTCGTCGACCGGGTGGAGGATGCCGGCGGGTCCGTAGATGACGGCGAGTTGGTGGTCACCAGGACGATTCCCACCTCGGGACGGGCCCGTGCCACGGCCGGCGGACGCACGGTACCTATCGCAGTTCTTTCCCAAGTGGGGGAGAAGCTTGTGAGCATGCACGGCCAGTCGGAACAGCTGACGTTGCGCTCCGCGTCTAAACAGCGCGAACTGCTGGACACATACGGTGGCCAAAAGCTGGCGCGCGTGCGTGACGCATACGTGAACGCATTTGAGGAATGGAAACGTGTTCAAGCGCGAGCACAAGAGTTGCACGCGAGCGAACAGGAACGCAACGTTCGCATTGAATATCTCGAAGGGGCGCTTGCACACATTGACCGGGTTCGCCCGGTTGACGGTGAGGATCAGCAGCTCAAAGGAATTGTGCTGAAGCTAGAAGCCGCCGATGACGTGAAACAGACAGTCCAGACGGCATGCGACATGCTGGTCAGCGACGGTTTTTCCGAAGCCCCCACAGTCGTAGATCTGTTGCACCGCGCAGCCGACCACGTCAACCACGCACGCGCTCACGACGAAGCGGTGAAAGAACAAGCCGAAGCCCTGACGGCGTTGGCCCTGTCCGCATCGGACGTGGCCTCTGAGCTGTCTGCGTACCTCGCGAGCTTCGCGGAACTCGATGACGTGTCGCTCGAAGATACGCACACGCGAATCGCTCAGCTGGCTGAACTCGAACAGTACGGCGAAGACGTCGAGGCCGTTCTGGAGTTTGAAACGAAAGCCGGTGAAGAGCTCCTTCAGTTGCGTGCCGACAGTTCTGACCTCGCTGGGATCGACGAACAACTCAGCCAGTGCGAAACTTCATTGCACGAGCACGCCCGTGCGCTCACCGAGGCTCGCACGAGTGCCGCACGCGACTTTACCGACGCAGTTCAGGGAGAACTCACCGCCCTTTCCATGCCACACGCCCGCGTCATCTTCGATCTTGAACCCACGGAGCCCGGGCCCCACGGAGCAGATACGATCCGCCTGCTGTTTTCCGCTCACGGGGGAACCGCGCCGGGCGATATCTCCAAGCTGGCCTCCGGCGGTGAACTTTCGCGCGTGATGCTTGCGATTGAAGTGGTGATCGCGCGTGCGCACGCATTCCCCACGTTCATTTTCGACGAGGTTGACTCCGGCGTAGGCGGTGCCGCAGCTACTGAAATTGGGCGCCGCCTGGCGCTTCTTGCACGACACAGCCAGGTGATTGTTGTCACACATTTAGCCCAGGTTGCGGCATGGGCAGACACACATTTGGTGATTCGCAAAGACGATTCCAACCCCTCCGGAGCAGTCTCTGGAGTGACAGAAGTCGCGGATAATCAACGCGAAGCCGAACTGGCTCGCATGTTGGGTGGGGTGAGTGACTCCGCCGCCGCGCGTGAACACGCAACGGAACTCATACAGACGGCCCGCGCCCAGAAACAGGGCTTTGTGGGCTAAACATGTCACAATGATTCGATAATGACGCAAAAGAAGGACCCGCGCATTCAGCTCGACTCGCTGGTAGGCGAGTTCGCGAGCGAACTTGGCGCCACGTTACACGAACACCCGGACCTCGTTGAGTCCGACATCGAGCTTCCTGAACTTCCTCAGTCGCTTCGCTCACGGCAAGCACTGGTTGTGGTCGCTGGCGCGCACTACAAAGAAGACCTCGAAATGTTGCGCGGGTACATCAAGGAATACAAGCCAGTCCTGATCGGCGTCGACACAGGTGCCGACGCCCTGCTGGACGCCCGGCTCACGCCCGACATTATTGTGGGAGACCTCAACTCGGTCGCCGATGCGTCAGCGAACTGTGGCGCACTGCTCTTAGCCCACTCACCTGACGAGGACGGTTCCGCAGGTACGGAACGCATGAAATCGCAAGAGCTGAAGTATCACAAGCTTCCCACTCTGGGCAGCAACCGCGACGCAGGTTTGCTCGTGGCAGATTCGCTGGACGCGCCTCTTATCGTGGCCGTCGGAAGCAATGACGTGCTCACCGACATGGTCGACGACGATGCGACCCTGTACGGCCCCAGTCTCATCACCCACTTACGCTTGGGAACTCGCCTGATCAATGCAAAAGGTGTCTCGCTTCTGTACCGGCGGCAGTTCTCCAACTGGTTCTTGGCAGGACTGGCGTTAGCCGGCCTGTTCGCCCTGTTTGTCGCACTCATGGCAACCGCTGCCGGACAGACCTTCTTGGGTCTTTTGGGTGCGCAATTCGATGGATTCTTTAGCTGGATAGGTAATCTCTTTTCGTGGTGATACCTCCCCGGATGGAAGGACAACTGTGATTGATTTTCGCTATCACCTAGTGAGCATCATCTCTGTGTTTTTGGCACTGGCCGTAGGGATCGTCCTGGGCGCAGGGCCACTCAAGCAACCCATTGGTGAATCTCTTCAGTCACAGGTCGATTCGTTGCGTTCTGACCGCGACGATCTGCGCACCAAACTCGACACCGCAAACGGTTCAATCGACAAACTGAACACGTACATCACGGAGTCGGCCCCTGCGCTTCTCACCGACACTCTCAAGGGAACGAAAGTCACCCTGGTCTCAACCCCAAACACACCCTCGCAGACCATCAAGGACGTGCAAGGGCGCCTAGAAGATGCCGGAGCCTCCGTGAGCGACGGGGGACAGCTTACTCCTGAGTCACTCAAACCTGAAGAGAGCGAAAAAGCAATCGAAGCTCTCAAAGAGATCGACCCCAAGCTTCCAGCCGACCCACGTGAGGCATTCGAGAAAGCGATTGCTCACGCCTACGCCGGTGAACATGAAGGCGCATATAACGCTGATCAAGCCACCAAAGTGATCGACGAACTGCGCTCGGCTAAACGCCTCAACGGCGGAAGCTACGCACGTGCCGACGTCGTGGTGTTCCTCTTAGGCGACTCCACTGAAGAAGACGCGCAACCCGTAGACGACTACACGGGACTGCTCACTGAACTTGGCGCAACAGCACCCACCGTTGCGTCTGGCACAGTGGACAGCGGAAGCCAGGGCGCCGTGAAACAACTGCGTGACCGCAAGGTTCCCGCTACCACTGTCGACGGCGTTGACCTTTCAGCTGGCACCGTCATTACAGCCCTTGCAGTTGCCGATCTCCAGTCCACCAAAAAACACCAGTCATACGGGTTCGCTGACAGTGCAAAAGCACTCGTGCCTAATCCACTTCCTGAACCTCGCAAAGGCTGATCTTGAACTCGGGTGGAATTCGATAGGCTAGGCGTATGGGTCCCACCGGTGAAAGGAACACAATGAGTGAACTGCTACCTGCAGACACACGCATTATGCACGTTCTGACTGACGCTAATTCGGTTCTCGCAGAAGTAGCACGTCACGCAATTCAGGCACAGCTCGACGCTGGCTACCGTGTGGCAGTTGCGTCGCGCGAGTCGGTTTTCAAGGCCTTGAACGTGGCCGGCGACCGCTTGCGCCACATCGAAATCGGAGCAGGTGCAGGCTTTCGCCTGGATGACCCAAACACGGCGCTGACACTGCACAAGTACTACCGACACATCGACCTGGTCCACGCGCACGGTCTGCACGCTGCAGCTCTTGCCGGCGCTGGTCTGACCGGCCTGCCGCAGTCCATGCACCCGTCGATTGTCGCTTCGGTAGGGCGTGACGGCAGCATGCTCGCTGACGCCCAGGCACAGATCGTCGCCAAAACTGCCACGGTGGTTTTGGGAACCACAGAACCTATCGTCGAAAAGTACGTGGACACTGTTGCGGTCGTGGAACGTGCCCAGTTGCTCTCAAGCGACGTTGACCCGGTTGCTCAGCCACGGCTGTCGCGCGAAGAGGCGCGCGACCTGCTCGATGTTCCGTCTGGTGCGTGGCTGGTGTCGAGCCCTGTCGCTCTCATTGATTCCCCTGCCGTGACCACCATCGCCGAGGTGGGTGTCCGGTTGGCAACGTACCGCTCCGACCGCTCGTGGGTGTTCGCACTGACCGGTGGCGGACGTTCCCGCTCTACGGTGCGCAGCGGAATCGTCGACAGGGTCGAGCACATGCGTTTGGCAGAAGAAGTGTCCACGGTCGATGTTTTGGCAGCGTCCGATGTCGTTGTGGCGTCTGACCGGATGACTACGGTTGACGCTGAACGTCTCATGCAGTTGGGCCGTCCGGTTGTGTTCGTCGGCTCGGAACAAAACGGTCGCATGTACGGCGACGGTGTTCCACAGTTCGCGCCAGACGACGTGGACGGTGCGCTACACGCTGTTGCGGAACTTATCGACCGCCCGGCCCTGCGCGTGCAAAACGGAATCCACGCTCACGACCGCGTGAGCACTGCGCGCCACACGTTCATCGCTGACCACCTCTTGAGCGTGTACGCACAGGCGCTTGTCCTCAACGACGACTAATGCGCGACCAGTACGTCGACACGCACATTGTCGACAGCTCGGTGGTTTTCACTGGTGCTGTGTGGGACGTGGTTGAACAACGCTTCGTGCTACCAGGAACTGACACCGCACTCACCCGCCAGGTCATGCGCCACCCGGGTGCTGTGGCCGTTGTGGCTCTCGACGACGACAACCGCGTCATGCTCATGCAACAGTACCGGCACCCGCTACGAGTCATCGAGTGGGAGGTTCCCGCTGGACTTCTGGACCACGCTGGAGAAGAACCACACGAGGCCGCTGCAAGGGAACTGCGCGAAGAAGTCGACTTAAGCGCCAAAACCTGGAACGTACTAGCCGATCAGCTGACCTCACCAGGCGGGTCCTCCGAGGCGCTGCGCATCTACCTGGCCCGCGATGTTACTACGCATCCCGCCAGCGAACGCACGGCTGAAGAAGCTCAGATCAAACCTCACTGGGTGTCCTTGAACGACGCTGTCAACGCGGTGATGGCCGGCCACATCACAAACGCAACCGCCTGCTTGGGCATTCTGCACGCGGCCAGGCACGCGGAGACCGGCTTTACGAACCTGCGTCCAGTCGATGACCCGTGGCCCGCACGTGACCACCTGCTCAACGGATTCCTGAACTCGTGACCGGGGCACGGCACGGGGCAGGCCTCCTGCCGGATGCCCCCTCGGGTCTCATCCGCCCCGTGAGTGAGTACCTCACGTACCTCCAGCTGGAACGCGGAAGCTCACGCAACACCGTCGACGCCTACGCCCGCGACCTCGCAAAATACGTCACCTACCTTGCAGACGCAGGGGTCAACGACCTCGGGGCCGTCACTAGCGAACACGTTGCCGGTTTCATTGAGCACATTGCGCACCAGAACTTTGCCGTGACGTCCAGAGCCCGGATCACGGTAGCTGTGCGCAGGCTCCACCACTTCACGGCTGCCGAAACCGGGGGAGCGAGCCCCGCCGATGACGTGCAACCACCTACGGACACGATGCGGCTTCCCAAAGCGCTGAGCGTCGACGAGGTGGGCCGGCTCATTCACGCTGCCGGCGACCCACACAGCGCCGACCCCGCCCAGTTGCGTGCCGTCGCTTTAGTGGAATTCCTGTACGCCACCGGCGCTCGCATCAGTGAGGCCGTGGGGGTTGACCGTGACGACGTCGATGTGGACGCCGGCATTGCGCGCGTGTACGGAAAAGGTAACAAGGAACGCCTGGTGCCGTTGGGCTCCCACGCTATCCAAGCGTTGGGGGCGTGGTTGACGCGCGGCCGGCCTGCGTGGGCCGCCTCAAGTCCCGCTGTTTTTCTCAACGCCCGAGGTGGCAGACTGTCCCGCCAAAGCGCGTGGGCGATCGTGAAAAAGGCGGCCGAGGTTGCCGACGTTCCGGGTGTCACTGCGCACTCGCTGCGGCATTCGTGCGCGACCCACTTGGTGGAAGGTGGGGCGGATATCCGAATTGTCCAAGAACTCTTGGGGCATTCGTCCGTGACAACCACTCAGATATACACTCAGGTCACGAGCCAAGCGCTGAAAGAGGTCTATGCATCGACCCACCCCAGAGCGCGATAGGGTGAAAGAAGATCGTTTCGAAGAAAGGCACGTGCGTGGAAGAACAGGAACTCGGACCCACCGGCCGGCCGGTTCGACAATTTCCGGAACCGCCACCGCTTGAAAGCCACGGTCCCGCACGGATCATCGCGATGGTCAACCAGAAAGGTGGCGTGGGTAAGACCACGTCGTCGGTCAACTTGGGTGCCGCTTTAGCGGATTACGGGCGTCGCGTACTGCTGGTCGACTTCGACCCACAGGGCGCACTGTCGGTGGGCCTGGGGCTCAACCCGCACGACTTGGAACAGAGCGTGTACAACGTGCTCATGTCGAGTCGCGTGAACCCGTCAGACGTCATCCAGCACACGGAACACCAGCTCATTGACGTGTTGCCGGCCAACATCGACCTGTCAGCCGCAGAAGTTCAGCTGGTCAACGAGGTAGCGCGCGAACAGGTGCTGGCCCGGGCTCTAGACAAAGTCGCCGACGAATACGATGTCATTCTCATTGACTGCCAGCCCTCCCTGGGGCTTCTCACCGTCAACGCGTTGACGGCAGCGCACGGTGTCATCATTCCGCTTGAAACCGAATTCTTTGCTCTGCGCGGTGTGGCCTTGTTGGTCGAAACAATTGAGAAAGTTCAAGACCGCCTCAACCCAGGTCTTGAAATCGACGGTATTTTGGCCACCATGTTCGACGGGCGCACCCTGCACGCCCGCGAAGTGATCTCACGTGTTGTCGACGCGTTTGATGACAAAGTGTTTGAAACCGTCATCAACCGCACCGTGAAGTTTCCAGACGCCTCCGTGGCCGCCGAACCTATCACCAGCTTCGCACCCAAGCACTCGGGCGCGGAGGCCTACCGGCAGCTGGCTCGTGAACTCATCTCCCGAGGTGGGGCTCCCTGAGCCACGAATTTGTTGTTGAACTCGACAACTTTTCCGGCCCGTTCGACCTTCTGCTTGGGCTCATCAGTAAACGTAAACTCGACATTACCGATGTAGCCCTCGCGGAAGTCACTGACGAGTTCGTCGAACACGTTAACGTGCTTACCACCTCGGCCCAGGAAGCCGGCTGGAGCACAGCCAAAACCCTGGACCAACTCTCCAACTTTCTGCTGGTCGCCTCCACCCTGCTTGACCTTAAAACCGCGCGCCTGCTGCCCGCCGGGACGGTCGAAGACGAACTCGATTTAGAACTCCTCGAAGCCAGAGACCTTCTCTTTGCGCGACTCTTGCAATACCGCGCGTACAAAGCCGTGTCTTTTGAACTGGGCGAACGGATCACCCAAAACGGATATTCGGTGGCCAACAGCGGCAACATGAGCGATTTCCAGGGCGTTCTGCCGCCTCTCATCATGTCGGCGACACCGGATATGTTGGCCGCCATGTATGCGACCGTGTTGGCGCGCGACACCACGCCGCCCACCGTGTCGATCGACCACATTCACCTCCAACACGTCAGCGTTCCCGAACAACGCGCCCATATTCTTGGTTTGCTCACCGAACGTGAGACGATTACATTTGATGAACTTGCCCAGACGGCCGACTCCACCCTGGTGGTCGTCGCACGGTTTTTAGCACTGCTGGAGTTGTTTAAAGCCGGCACAATCGATCTGGACCAAGACGCACCGCTGAGTACACTCGTCATCTCCGGGAGGACACATGACACCACTGACCACACGGATTGAAGCGATCCTGACGGTCATTGGCGAACCGGTGACCACCGACGAACTCGCAACCGCACTTGACGCCAATCCTGAAGACATTGAGCAGGCGATTGAAGAACTACACGACGAGTACTCCACCGGACGCGTCAGCGGTTTCGAGATCCGCAAGTCAGCTGGTGGGTGGCAGTTCTATTCGCGGTCAGAACACTACGACACCGTCAAACAGTTCCTGACTCGCGGCCAAACCGCCAAGCTCAGCCAAGCAGCCCTGGAAACCTTGGCAGTTGTCGCCTACGCACAGCCCGTGACCCGCGCGCGCATCGCAGCCATTCGAGGCGTTAACGTCGACGGGGTGGTGCGCACGCTACTCATGCGCGGTCTCATCGTTGAAGCCCCAAAAACAGAAGGCCCCACCCAGTTCGTCACCTCCCACGTGTTTCTATCAGCCATGGGAATCGACAGCCTCGACGAACTTCCAGCAATCGCACCATTCCTCCCAGAAGACGTTCCACAAGAAGCCACCTTTGACACGAAGGAAACAACGTGAACTTTGACAAGAAGCGCCCCAGCCGCAAACAGCGCGAAGCTAACATCGCCCGCGCCCAGAAACAAACCACCTCGGACCCACACACCCAAACCGGGGTGCGCCTCCAAAAAGTCATGGCGGACGCCGGACTGGGGTCGCGACGCACGTGCGAACAGATGATCCTGGACGGGCGCGTGGAAGTCGACGGCCACATCGTGATCGAACTGGGTACCCGAATCGACCCCTCCAAGCAGCGCCTAGTGGTCGACTCCATGCCCATCGAGGTGAACTCCGAAAAGGTGTACTTCGCACTCAACAAACCCTCCAAGGTCGTCTCGTCCATGGGCGACCCCGAAGGCCGGCGCAACCTCGACGAGTTCGTCCGCGACCGCACCGAACGCCTCTTCCACGTGGGGCGCTTGGACTACGAAACAGAAGGGCTGCTCCTTCTGACAAACGACGGGGACATGGCCAACCGGCTCACCCACCCACGCTATGAAATCCCCAAGAAATACCTGGCCCAAGTCAAGGGACCCGTTGCCAAAGATGTGGGCGCTCGCTTGCGTGAAGGAATTGAACTGGACGACGGCATCAGCCGGGTGGACTCGTTCAAACTCATCGACTCCCAGCCCGGGGTGGCCTTGGTGGAAGTGATTCTGCACTCCGGGAAAAACCGGATTGTTCGACGCCTGCTCAGTGCTGTGGGCAACCCGGTCTTACGCCTGGTGCGCACCGAGTTTGGGCCCATTGCCCTTGCAGAACAGCGCCAAGGCAAAATGCGGCAACTGCGCCCGGAAGAGGTTTCAGAACTCATGAAAGCTGTTGATCTGTGAACGTACACATTGTAGGGACTGGGCTGTTAGGCACCTCGCTTGGCCTGAGCTTGTCCCGGCACGGTTACCGTGTCACCCTCGAAGACCTTTCACCCACGGCCGTGCAGCTCGCCGCCGACATGGGAGCCGGCGAAGCGGATCACCCTCAGGACCCCGACGTCGTTGTCATTGCCACGCCACCCGACGTGGTCGCACAGGTCATTGTCGACGCACTGCGCACATGGCCCAACGCCACCATCACCGATGTCGCAAGCGTCAAAACCGCCATTCTGGACGCAGTCAAACAACACACCCGCGATCGGGAACTGGACCGTTACATCGGTTCACACCCCATGGCTGGCCGCGAAAAGTCCGGCGCGATCGCAGCCCGGGCCGACCTGTTCATGGGCCGTCCGTGGGTCGTGTGCTCCGACGAAGACACCCCACAGGAGCGCTTGGAACAGGTCGTGACAATCGCGCAGGCCGTAGGTGCCTCGGTCATGCACCTGGACCCGCTGTTCCACGACTCCTCAGTCGCACGAGTCTCCCACGCCCCGCAAGTCGTGGCCTCGATCATGGCTGCCCAGCTGATCGACATGCCCTCAGAAGGTGTTGCGCTCGCCGGTCAGGGGCTGCGAGACACCACCCGGATTGCGGATTCTGACCCGGGGTTGTGGACTCAGATTTTGGCGGGTAACGCCGCCGAGGTGGCAGCGGTGTTGCGTGATATCCGCAGTGATCTGGATAGAGTGATCGACGCGTTGGACGTGCGTCCGGGATCGCTGCGAACGATCGCCGGTTCGATTGCAGCTGGAAACGACGGCCGGGCTCGGATTCCCGGTAAGCACGGAATGGCACCGGCAACCTATGAGACGGTCACGGTGTACGTGGACGACGCACCGGGAACGCTGTCACGGCTGTTTGCCGACATCGGTGGCCTGGGTGTGAACATTGAAGACATCCGGATCGACCACGCCACGGGCGTTAAACTGGGTAGCGTCGAACTTTCGGTAGTGCCCGCTCACGTGCAAGTTCTTGTGCAAGGCTTAAGCGAAAACGGGTGGCGTCTACCGGAGCAGGCTCTCGATCCCAAGGAGGAAAAGTGACCGTTATTGCTATCGATGGCCCCAGCGGAGTTGGGAAGTCCAGCGTTTCGCGTGAGGTTGCGCGTCGTAACGGCTTTGGGTACTTGGACACGGGGGCGATGTACCGGGCGATGGCGTGGCTGTGCTTGCAGCGTGGAGTGAGTGACCCCGGCGACGTGGTTGAACAAATCCGTGGCGTGGACTTCGAAATCTCGACCGACCCAGAACACGCTTCCGTCGAGGTCGACGGGATCGACGTCACCACCGACATTCGGTCAGAAGATGTCTCTACGAATGTGCAGGTTGTTTCAAGCGTGCCTGACGCTCGCGAAGAACTCATCGGCATGCAGCGTGACATCATTTCTCGCGTGAGCGCAGACAAAGGCGGGATCGTCGTTGAAGGGCGTGACATTACTACGGTCGTTGCACCCGACGCCGATGTTCGGATTCTTATGACCGCCCGTGAAGACGTGCGCATTGCTCGTCGGGCAGGCGAGATCCACGGTGAAGCAACCGAAGAGTCAGTCGAGGCCACCCGCGCTCAGGTCGCTGACCGTGACCGCAAGGATTCAGCAACCACCAGCTTCCTCACGGCGGCCGAAGGCGTCCACACGCTGGACACCACCCACATTGATTTCGACGAATCGGTTGAGGCCGTCATGGGGCTCATTCACCAGGCGGACGGCGGTAACAAGTGACCAAGGAACCCGAATTTTCGCCCGTTCCTGACGAGGATTTCCACGAACGCTTCTCCGCTATTGATGGAGACGAAGAACGGCTCAGAGAAGAAAGTCTGCGAGCCGGCCTCGACGACTACGAACTCGAGGACGAAGACCGCGAACTTCTGGACCGTTCCCCGGACGACCACGACGCGAGTGGCCCCACGGGACCGTCACCGATCCTCGCGATTGTAGGCCGTCCAAACGTGGGTAAATCCACGCTGGTAAACCGTATTTTGGGCCGACGCGAGGCCGTGGTTGAAGACGTGCCTGGTGTGACCCGTGACCGCGTGAGCTACACGGCTCACTGGGCTGGCCGCGACATCACCCTGGTGGACACCGGCGGATGGGACATCGATTCGAAGGGGATGGCCTCACGGATCGCTGAACAAGCTGAAATCGCGGTCGAACTCGCCGACGCCGTTGTGTTCGTACTCGACGTACACACCGGTATCACCTCGACCGATGAGCACATTGTTCGCATGCTTCGCCGCACCGGTAAACCGGTGATCGTAGCGGCGAACAAGGTTGACGATGAGCGCTCGGAGTTGGCCGCGTTTGAGCTGTGGAACCTGGGGCTGGGCGAACCGTCACCGGTTTCGGCTATGCACGGCCGAGGTGTCGCTGACCTTCTGGACCGAGCTGTCGAAACTCTCCCCGCCGTGTCCGAAGTCGACCAGATGGTGGAAGAAGGCGGGCCGCGCCGGGTGGCTCTCATTGGTCGCCCGAATGTGGGGAAGTCTTCGCTTCTCAACCGCCTTGTAGGTAGTGAACGTGTCATGGTGGACAACGTGGCTGGAACCACCCGCGACCCCGTGGACGAACTGGTGGTCTTGGGGGATCGGCAGTGGCGTTTTGTGGACACGGCCGGTATCCGTAAGCGGGCACGGCAGTCGTCTGGGGCTGACTATTACGCCGCCTTGCGTACGCAGACGGCTTTGGAACGCGCCGAGGTGGCATTGGTTTTGTTGGAAGCCGACCAGCCTATCTCGGAGCAGGATCTGCGTGTGATCAACAGCGTCATTGAAGCTGGTCGCGCCCTGGTTTTGGTGTTTAACAAATGGGACTTGCTCGATGAGGACCGGCGTCTCGAGCTCGAAAAGGAAATCGAGCTACAACTTGGTCACGTGTCGTGGGCGCCACGTGTGAACATTTCGGCAAAGACGGGGCGTCACGCCGACAAGCTGGTGCCCGCCCTCGACGCGGCCCTGAAAGGATGGGATACGCGGATTCCGACCGGTCGTCTCAACGCTTTCTTGGGCGAACTCGTTGCCGCGAACCCTCACCCGTTGCGCGGAGGAAAACAGCCACGCATTCTGTTTGGAACGCAGGCTCACCCGCGTCCGCCCAAGTTTGTTCTGTTCACTACGGGATTCTTGGACCCGGGGTACCGGCGGTTCATTACGCGTCGCTTGCGTGAAACGTTCGACTTCACGGGAACCCCAGTTGAGATCAACATGCGCATTCGCGAGAAAAGGAAGCGCTAGTGGACACTGATTCCACTCGCCAGCCGATTCTTCCGCGATTCCTCATCATTGTTTTAGGACTCGCGGGTTTGGCGTTTGGAATCCAGTTTGTGCAAGGGCTGCAAACGATCGTGGCCCCTGTGTTCTTGGCGCTGAACCTGGTGGTCGTGGTGCATCCGCTGCAGGCGTATCTGATTTCTAAACGCGTGCCAGCGATTGTTGCAGCGTCGATCACTGTGGTGTTGGTCATGGCTCTGTTGGTTGCGTTCTTTGGGCTCAACGCGTGGGCAATCGCCGAACTGGTCATTGTGCTTCCCAGCTATTCGGGAAAACTGGCGGAACTCTACGGGGACATCATTGGCGTCACCACATCGTGGGGACTTACCCCCGAAGTCATCCAGAGCCAACTCAACGCATTCGATTTTTCGTCCTTGACCGACGCGGCCCTGAAAGTGCTGTCAAACGTGTCGGCCATTGTTGCGTTGTTGACCACGGTCATCATGACGGTGTTCTTCGTGATTATGGATTCGCTTCAGTTCCCGGCTCGTTTACAGGCGATCAGCAACGTGGCCCCACAGTTCACCTACGCCATGCGCTCCTTTGGGCAGGGCGTGCGACGCTACTGGATCGTGGCTACGATTTTTGGTCTGATCGTGGCGGTCTTCGACGTCATTGCTCTGTGGATCATTGGTGTTCCGCTCGCTTTAGTCTGGGGTGTTCTGGCTTTTACCACCAACTACATCCCCAACGTGGGGCTCATCATTGGCCTGGTTCCACCCACCCTCATGGCGCTTCTAGAAGGAAGTTGGTGGGACGCATTCTGGGTCGTCGTCGCGTACTTGACGCTCAACTTCGTCATCCAGTCGATTATCCAGCCAAAGTTCACAGGCGAATCGGTGGGCGTGACCCCCTTTATCTCGTTCCTCTCGCTTCTGTTCTGGTACTGGGTCTTAGGGCCGCTGGGCGCTCTTCTGGCCCTGCCTGCCACCCTGTTGGTCAAGGCACTCTTGGTGGACGCTGACCCTCGGGCGCGGTGGATCAACCTGCTGATCTCGTCAGGTTTTAACCGGCACACCGGCAAAATACTCGCCACGTCTGGAGCGCCCATGGGCCCGGAACCGGAAGCCACCTCGGAAACAGAACCCACCGCGGAACCTGCACCCACCTCGGAACCTGCACCCACCTCGGAGCCGGAAGAGGACCCACAAACCAACTCGGGAGATGCAGAAGGCCCCGAAAACCCGGGAACCACCTCGGGGGACGCCATAAAATAAAGCATGGCTGAAATTCTTGAGATCCATCCGGAAAACCCTCAACCACGACTCATTTCATCTGTTGTTGACGTGATCACAAACGGCGGTTTGATCGCCTACCCAACGGACTCGTGCTACGCGCTTGGGTGTTCGCTGGACAACAAGGACGGCATCGAACGCATTACGCGGATTCGGCAGTTGAACGCGAAGCACCACTTCACGCTCATGTGTCACGACTTTGCTCAGCTGGGCCAGTTTGTCATTGTCGACAACAGCGCCTTTCGTACCATTAAAACGCTCACGCCTGGGCCGTATACGTTTATTCTCAAGGCCACAAAAGAGGTTCCCCGGCGCATGTTGCACGCCAAGAAAAAGACTGTGGGAGCACGCATTCCGGACAATCGACTGTCGCTGGATCTGATTGAGCGCGTGGGGGAGCCGATCCTGTCGTCCACCTTGCTGTTGCCGGGTGAAGATGAGCCTTTGACTGATCCGGTTGATGTGGAAGCGCGCATTGGCAAGCTGGTTGATGTCATTGTGGCTTCGGGGGTGCCTGGAACTACTCCGTCGACTGTTGTGGACTTCTCCAGTGGCGCTCCCGTTGTTAGGCGCGTGGGGGCGGGGTCTATCGATCTGTTCGACACGGTCGACGAGGACTGAACACACGTGAGAACCGGTTGCGTCTAAACGAGTGTTCAGTTAAGAATGTGATAGACCACACAGACGTGGAGAATAGAGGTTGATTGTGAATAGAACTGCAATTGTCACCGGTGGAGCTCGCGGAATTGGCGCGGCTATCGCTACTCGTCTCGCACAGGACGGGCACAACGTAGCCGTCATCGACCTGCGCGAAGAAGACACTCAAGCCGTTGTCAAAGAGATCGAAGCGGCAGGCGGAAAAGCACTGGGAATCGGTGCCGACGTTACCGACGAAGCCTCCGCAACCCAAGCCGTTGAACGTATCGCTGAGGAACTGGGCGCGCCCACCATTCTGGTGAACAACGCAGGCATCATTCGCGACGACATGCTCTTCAAGATGCCACTGGACGGCTTCACCAAGGTCTTGGACGTTCACCTCACGGGTAACTTCATCATGACTAAGGCCGTGCAGAAATACATGGTGGAAGAAAAGTTTGGTCGCATCATTTCCATGTCATCCACCTCGGCGCTGGGTAACCGTGGGCAGACCAACTACTCGGCAGCAAAGGCCGGGATTCAGGGCATGACCAAGACGTACGCGTTCGAACTGGGCAAGTTCGGCGTGACCGCAAACGCTATTGCTCCTGGATTCATCCAAACCGACATGACCAAGGCCACGGCAGAACGCCTGGGCATGGACTGGGAAGAGTTCGTCAAACTCAACGTCTCCCAGATCCCTGTTGCACGCCCAGGTGTCCCAGAAGACATCGCTCACACCGCGTCGTTCTTGGCTTCAGAAGGCGCCGGATTCGTTTCCGGTCAAGTCATTTACGTCGCCGGTGGGCCACGCAACTAAAGGAGACGACTCATGACAGACGCAGTCATCGTTTCAACTGCACGCACCCCCATTGGTAAGGCTTACCGCGGTGCGTTTAACAACACGCAGTCGCAGACACTCGCTGGTCACGCGATCGAGCATGCAGTCAAGCGCGCCGGTCTCGAAGGTGGCGAAGTCGAGGATGTCGTGATCGGTGCAGCTCTTCAGCAGGGTGCCCAGGGCGGTAACGTGGCACGTCAGGCCGCAATCCGCGCGGGCCTGCCTGTTGAAGTGTCCGGCATGAGCGTGGATCGCCAGTGTGCCTCTGGCTTGATGGCGATTTCGATTGCTGCCAAGCAGATTCTGGTTGACGGTATGAATGTCGCTGTGGGTGGTGGCGTTGAGTCCGTGTCGCTGGTTCAGAACGACAAGATGAACACGTTCAAAACCAAGGACCCGTGGATCGTTGAGCACCGCCCGGACACGTACTACTCCATGTTGGAAACCGCCGAGGTCGTGGCTAAGCGGTATGGCGTGTCCCGTGAGGCTCAAGACGAGTATTCGTACCAGTCGCAGATGCGCACGGCGGCAGCCCAGGAAGCTGGGAAGTTCGACGACGAGATTGTTCCTTTGGAATCCACCATGCTGGTGCAGGACAAAGAGACAAAAGAGATCTCGGAAAAGACGCTGACGCTCACCAAGGACGAAGGTAACCGTCCGTCCACAACGCTTGAAGGACTCGCAAGCCTCAAGCCGGTGCTGGAGCCCAGTGAACTGTCCGACACTCCGTGCATCACCGCTGGAAACGCGTCACAGCTTTCCGACGGCGCATCGGCAGCAGTTCTCATGAGCGATGCCGAAGCCTCACGCCGTGGCCTGGAGCCACTGGGCATCTACCGAGGGATCGCAGTTGCGGGTCTGGCGCCTGACGAAATGGGGATCGGACCGGTGTATGCGGTTCCTAAACTGCTCAAGCAACACGGGCTGACGGTCGATGACATTGGCCTGTGGGAGCTCAACGAAGCGTTTGCTGTTCAAGCTTTGTACTGCCGTGACCGTTTGGGAATTGACCCGGAAAAGTACAACGTCAACGGTGGCGGTATTTCGGTTGGACACCCGTATGGAATGACGGGCGCGCGCCTGACCGGGCACGCACTCATCGAAGGTAAGCGACGCGGCGCTAAATACGTTGTTGTCACCATGTGTGTTGGTGGCGGCATGGGCGCTGCAGGACTGTTCGAAGTCTGTTAAAAACCCTGACACCGGGTGGCCACCGCGCCACCCGGTGTCTTTGTCACAAAGGAGTGACCCATGAGCTGGATTGACGAAAAACCTTGGCTGAAAACCGCCTACGACAACCCTGAAGACGCAACTCCTATTGCTCTCACACCTCCGCTGGACCTGTGGATTGACGCGGTTAACGAGGTTCCTGAACACCCCGCGATCTACTACTACGGAACCGAACTCACATATAGTGACGTCGACCGCATGAGTAACGCGTTCGCCGCATACCTTTCCCACAACGGTTTTGGTGAAGGCGATCCACTGGGTGTGTACTTGCAAAACGTCCCGCACTACATGGTCGCGGTTATCGCCGTATGGAAACTTGGCGGAGTTGTCGTCCCACTCAACCCCATGTATCGGGACGAACTCGACCACATTTTCAGTGACTCCGGGGTGAAAGCACTCGTGGTTTCATCAGCGGCGTACATGGATCGAGTAAAGGACCATGCCGGGCACATTCCGCTGGTGGTGACGGTGGGCGAACACGATTTCGTCACCACCAACGAACCGGCCATTTTCGACATGTTCCCGCAACAGATCGACACTGGCCAGCCTGACTTCCTCACCGTTCTCAAAGAACATGACGGTGCCACGGTCCCCGTGAACAAACGCGCACACGACCCAGACGCGGTAGGCCTCATCGGGTACACCTCGGGAACCTCTGGCAAATCCAAAGGCGCGCTCTTGCCGTTTAAGGGGCTGGGCGTCAACTCACTCATGCTGGTGCACCGCTATAAGTTCGAACCCAAGCTGACGTTCTACCAAATGGCTCCGGTCTTCCACATCACCGGATTTGTATGCATTTTCTTGTCTGCAATCTCCACCAAAGCCACTCTGGTGCTCAACTATCGCTTTGACCCTGCAGTTGCGCTCAAGCAATTCCGCGAAACGCGCCCGGTCTACATGGCCGGGCCAGCCACAGCGTTCACGGCACTGCTCGCTCAGCCGGACTTCACGCCGGACGACTTCAGTTCCTTCCGCTCCATCATGTCCGGTGGGGCCGCCCTTCCTGAAGGCCTTGTCAAGAAGTTCGAAGAACGCGCGGGCATCTACGTAGGTCAAGGGTACGGGCTGACGGAAACCAGCGCTCAGTGCATTACCGTTCCCCACTGGTTGCGCGCCCCCGTGGACCCGGAGTCGGGCAACCTGTCGTGTGGTCTGCCCAGTGTGGACGCGCACGTGCGCATTGCTCGTGAAGACGGCTCCGACTGCGACCCAGGCGAAGTGGGCGAAGTCTATGTCAGCGGCCCCATGGTGGCGCACTGCTACCTCAACAACCTAACGGCAACAGAAACCGACATTCCGGACGGCGAACTCCACACCGGCGACGTGGGCTTCATGGACAAAGACGGATGGGTATACATCGTGGACCGCAAGAAGGACATGATCAACGCCTCCGGCTTCAAGGTGTGGCCACGTGAGGTCGAGGATGTCCTGTACCTGCACCCGGCCGTATCGGAAGCCGCCGTTGTGGGTGTCCCGGACGACTACCGCGGTGAAAACGTGGTCGCGTTCGTGACACTTCGGGCCGGCGAGGACGTCACTGAAGATCAGATCATCGAACACTGTCGCAAACACTTGGCGGCCTACAAAGCGCCACGCCAGGTGAACTTCATCGACGCACTGCCCAAGACCGCCTCGGGCAAAATCCTGCGCCGCGAAATGCGCGCGGTCGCCGCGGACCACTAACTTCCACTGCGATAGAAAAACCACAAAACCCACACGCACGGGCTAGCCCACTACAATTGGGGCCCGTGCGTGCTGTTGATCGTGACATTCTTCGTTTGGCGCTTCCGGCTTTGGGAGCGCTCGCTGCCGAACCCATCTTCCTCCTCGCCGACACTGCGATGGTAGGCCACCTGGGGAAGGACGCCTTGGCGTCCTTAGCCCTGGCCGGTGTGGTAGTGCAGACGGTCCTGGGACTCATGATTTTTCTCGCGTATGCGACCACCCCGCGTGTGGCCAGGTTTGTGGGCGCAGGGGATTACAGGCGCGCCGTGAGTGCCGGGTTTGACGGCATGTGGTTGGCCCTGGTGGTGTCCGTCGTTCTGGTGGCCGCCGGTCTGCCCCTGTTGGGCCCGGTTTTGCGCATGTTTGATCCCTCGCCCGAGGTGTTCGCCGGCGCCCTCTCATATGTCACCGTGTCATGGTGGGGACTGCCGTTTATGCTGATCGTGATTGCTGCGACGGGACTGTTGCGCGGTATGCAAGACACGGTGACGCCACTCGTCGTGGCGGCTGGCGGGTTTGGCCTAAACATTGGGCTCAACGCCGTGTTCATTTACGGAATGGGCTTAGGTGTTGCCGGTTCGGCGTGGGGGAGCGTGCTGGCTCATGCCGCCATGTGTTCTGTGTACCTGGTTTTCGCCGGGCGGGCAGCCCGGCGCCACAACGCCTCCTTGGCACCTGACTGGTCGGGAGTGTTGTCAGCGGCTTCCACCTCGGGCTGGCTTCTCATCCGATCCGCGAGCCTGCGCGCGGCTCTCATTGTGCTGGTATCTGTTGCCAGCGTGATGGGCACCGTGAGCCTGGCGGCTGTGCAGATTGCCCAGACCCTGTTCAACTCGCTTGCGCTGGTGCTGGACTCGCTGGCGATCGCCGGGCAAGCCATGATCGGACTGTACGTGGGTAAGGACGACACTCAGAAGGTGCATGTTGTCAAAACCCGCCTGATTGTGTGGGGTGTGGGCTTTGGAATCGTTGTGGGTGTTGTGCTCGCTGTTGTGAGTCCGTTTGTGGGCAGGGCGTTTACGTCCAGTCCCGAGGTCGTTTCCACTGTCACGGGCCTAGTGCTGATTCTGGCGGTAAGTATGCCTCTGGCCGGGTACGTGTTTACGCTTGACGGGATTCTTTTGGGCGCCTCGGATGCCCGGTATTTGGCACTGGCGCAGTTTGGTGCGGCTACCGGATTTGCCCTGCTGGTATGGGCGGCGATGGGCATGAGTTTCACGATCAGTACCCTGTGGGCGTGCTTCTGTTTTGGGTTCATGGCTTTCCGTGCCGTGGGCTTGGGGGCACGGATGCGCGGCGAAGGGTGGATTCGTCGTGCGCGCGCCGTTGCGGTACTCGACGCAAAGCAGAAGGAACATTAGCCTGGTGCCATGAACTTTAGTGGTGCGACAGAGCCGTCGACAACGCAACTTTTAGAACCGTTTCTCATGCAGTGCATTAACTGGCCGGGCACTCACACCAATTTTGACGAACTCGACCCGCACGTGCGTGCCTACGTTGAGGACTGGGGCAAAGAAGGCGACCACGCACTGATCGCGTGGGAAGACGACCAGCCTGTGGGGGCTGCGTGGGTCCGTTACTTGCCCCATGGGTACGGGTATATCGCCGACGATGTTCCTGAACTCGCAATTGCGGTCATTCCGGAGTTTCAGGGCCGGGGGATTGCGACCAAGCTCATTTCTAAACTCCATTCCAAGCTGTATGACGAAGGAATCGAGTCTGTGTCACTGTCGGTGAACCACGCCAACCCGGCGGCCGCACTGTTTGCCCAGTTGGGCTACATTACTGCCGGTGTTAACGGTGATTCGAGCTTGATGATCGCCTCGACCTAGAGCGGTTCTCAGGCGGTTCTTATAACAGCCCGCCTGGGAAAGGCGGGAGTGACTGTTCGTAGAGCCACGGCGTGAGCACATCGTTGGCACCTTCGCCACAGACCTGATTCGTCATGGTGAGGAAATCCGTTGTGGTGGCGTTCGCATGCTTATATGTCTGTGTCCAGGCGCGCAGAAGCGTGAAGAACTTCTCATCGCCCACGTGATGGCGCAGGGAATGAACTGCCAGCGCGCCCTTCTTATACACCCGGTCGTCAAACATGTCTGGGGCACCGGGATTAGTGAGAATGAGCCCAGGCTTGAGCTTGAGCAAGCCCCAGTGGCGCTTGGCATGACTCGAAGCCGCTTGGTGACCCTTGGACTCCGCCCACAGCCATTCGGAATAACACGCGAAACCTTCGTTGAGCCAGATATCTGACCACGTGGTGAGGCTGACAGAGTTCCCGAACCACTGGTGGGAAAGCTCGTGCGCCACTAAACGTTCGGCTTCCCAGGACTGGCCAACATGGTTGGGCCCCAGGATGGAAAGTGGTTGGCTCTCAAGCGGGATTTCTAAGTGTTCGTTGGTGACGACCACGCCGTAACGGTCAAACGGGTAGGGGCCAAAAAGGTCCTCAAACACGTTCATCATTTGGTGCTGCAGGCTCAAGAAGTTCTGTGCTTTAGCCCAGTTGTGTTCGGCCGTTGCAAGCGCCATGGGAATGCGAGACGCTTTATGCTGGCCAGGCTCCAGGGGTCCCATCTTGTAGGGGCCGATCTGGACGGTAGCCAGATACGTGGCCATGGGGACATTGCACTCCCAGACCCATTCGGTGCGCGATGCTTTGCGCCGGGTAGACGTGAGCGTTCCGTTCGCAATCGACACGTAGTCGGAGTCCGAGAGGATCGTGATGGTGTACGTGGACTTGTTCCGCGGGTGGTCGTTGCACGGGAACCACGTGGATGCGCCGTTGGGTTGACCGGCAACCAGCACGCCCTCTTCGAGTTCTTCCCAACCCACATCGCCCCATGTGCCCATGGCAGGGGCGGGATTTCCGTTGTAGCGAATCTCGGCACGAACTGGCGTCCCCGGAGTAAGCGCGGACCGGACGGTGACTTGACCCGGAGACTGCTTGAACCTGGTGGTCTTGCCGTTGACATACACCTTGGTGACGGTAAGACCAGACAAGTCGAGTTTAAAAGAACTGACCGCTTCGAGAGGTTCGATCTGGAGTGTGGCAATTCCGTTTAAACGGTTTGGGGCAGTGTGGTAGTCCAACCGCAGATCGTAGTGTGCAACTTTGTACGAAGTGCTCCCGCTCTGCGGTAGATAAGGGTCGGTCACGTAAATCCTTTACTCTTGGTCAACAGGCGCATCGACCCAGGGGACAACTGGGTTGCCTGTAAAGTACGCGTTCGCGGGAACAAATTCTCCACGCATCACAAGCGACGTGGGCCCCACGGTAGACGACCTGCCCAGTGTGGCGGCCGGCAAGATAACGCTGTTTGGCCCAAGGGTAGCACCGTCCTCCAAGGTCACCGCGTCAAGGGACATGACACGGTCGTGGAAAAGGTGCGTTTGGACCACGCATCCACGGTTCACCGTGGAGTTGTTCTCCAAGACCACCAGATCGGCTTCTGGCAACCAGTACGTTTCACACCACACGCCGTGGCCAATCTTGGCCCCGAGCGCACGCAAGTACCACACGAGAGCCGGCGTTCCCACAGCCTTTCGGGTAAACCACGGGGCAGCAATGAGCTCAACAAAGCAGTCAGCGACCTCGTTACGCCAGATAAACGAGGACCAGAGCGGGTGTTCACCAGCAGGGATACGACCCACAAACAACCACTTGGTCACCACGGCAACACCGGCGGCAACAGCGCCCGCGCACATCATGACCAGTCCGGACAACACAATGGCCCACACAGCTGACTGTGTCGCTTGAGTAATCCACATAAGCGAAAGGATCACGCCAGCGACCATGAGACCAGCGACACCCACGGACAACAGACGCAGAGTCTCCCACGCTCCACGCGCCACCTTGAGTTTCTTGGGAGGTGCGTACGTGAGCGATTCGTCGGCCGCCACCTCGGCGCGCCGGAGCTCAACAGGAGGCGAACCGATCCACGAGCTACCCTTCTTTGACTTGGGAGGCGCTGCCGACAACACCGCAACCAGGGAGTTCTTCGGAACCCTGCGCCCGGCTGCCGCAATTCCAGAGTTACCCAGGAAGGCGCGCTTACCCACTTTGGCGTGGCCAATACGCATCCACCCGTTACCCAGTTCGTAACTGGCGACCATGGTGTCGTCGGCGAGGAACGCGCCGGAAGCGATGTGCGTCATCTTGGGAACCAACAGCACCGTCGAAGCTTCGACACCTGAACCCACCTTGGTGCCCAACAGTCGCAACCAGATGGGCGTGATCAGACCGGCGTACATGGGGAACAGTAGATCCCGGGCCATGTCCATGATGCGTTCGGTAGCCCAGACCCTAAAGCCCATGAGCGAACGCACGGGATACGTGCCTTCGCGCAAACCAATCGACAGCGTGCGCACCGCAATGAGGACAAACAAGGCGGTGAAAACAAACCAGATGAGTGCCAGGGCCGGTGACCATGCGAGAAGAGTCAGCGGCTGAGTGACAACGTCAACACCGTACATCCACAGCATGAGCGCAATGGGCGGAACCGCGGCCAAATACGGAATAGACGCGTGGAGGATCGAACCGACCGCGTAGAGCAAGAACGGCAAGTGCGCACGCTTGCTTGGCGGTGCCGGCCAGCGATGGTGTTTCTTCGATGTGCGCTGAGCAGGGGACCCGGAGTACACCTGCTTCTTGCGCACTTTACCCGTCACTGCCGAGCCCGGAGCGACACGGGCTTCTGCGCCCACGCGCGTGCCGGGCATGAGAGTTGAACGGGACCCAACAACGGCGTACTTGCCCACGTGAATGGGGCCAACCCGCAACAGATCTCCATCGACCCACCAGCCCTTGAGATCCACCTCGGGCTCAATTGCGGCACCCTCTTCCAAGGTGAGCATGCCTGTTACCGGCGGGATGGAGTGGAGGTCGATATCGCGCCCCAACTTGTTACCCAGCAGGCGCGCGTACCACGTGACCCACGGGGCAGAACCAACCGAGACGGCAGAGGCGTTGTCGGCGATGTGTTCGGCCAACCACAGGCGCAAGTGGACCCACCCGGAGCGCGGATACACGCCGGGTTTGAGGTTGCCCAAGAGCAGACGCGCACAGCCAGCTGAGACCAACATGCGCCCCCACGATGTGACGAACACCAGGTAGAGAACACCGATCAGCCACCATGACGTGGTGATGACAGGCGCGCCCATGAGTGCGAGCACGTTCATTGCGGCCAGCGTCATGACGATCCAGTGCATCGCCGCCAAAATGTGGACCGGAATGCCCAAGAGGGTCTGCATCCACTGCATGAAGCGACTGGTGCGCTTCACGGTGCGTTCGGAACGCTGGGTGGTGGGTTCGGTTCCCGTACACATTTCAGCGAGTGCGCCGAAGCGTGGGTGTGCGTAAATGTCACCTACGGTGATGGTCGAGAAGTTGGTGCGCAAGCGGCTCACCAGCTGAGCCGCGGCCAAGGATCCGCCACCGGCGTTAAAGAAGTCCGTGTTCATGCCGGGTGCTGCGCCCAGGGTGGCCTCCCACTGTTCGGCGATCCAGGCGTATTCGGCTGGGACATCACCGGTGTCCTCGGAGGTGTCCATGCCTGGAAGAGGCCAGGGGAGTGCGTTGCGGTCAACCTTGCCCGAGGTCTTGGTTGGCAGATCGTCGACGATGGCTAGGCGCGGAACAAGGGCAGGTGGCAACACGTCACGGAGTTGCTGGGACCAGGTTTCGAGCTGCTGCGCGTCAGCAGTGACGCCGGGTGAGGGTGCCAAATAACCAATCAGCAGTTGAACCCCGCCAGAGGTGGTTTTCACCGCGGCCGCGCCACCGTGAACGTCGGGTAGCGATTGGAGGGCGGCGTCGACTTCACCCATTTCAATACGGCGGCCACCCAGTTTGATTTGTTCGTCGGCTCGGCCGACGAAGATCAGACCGGCTGGGTCGTTGATGACGAGGTCACCGGATCTGTATGCGCGCTCCCAGCCGAGCGTTTCCATAGGAGCGTATTTTTCGGCGTCCTTTTCTGGGTCCAAATAACGCGCGAGCCCCACCCCGCCGATGATGAGTTCACCCGTTTCACCTTCGGCAACCGGGATGCCGGTTTCTGGGTTGACGACGGCCAGATCCCACCCGGCCAGAGGAAGACCAATACGCACGGGCTCTTCGCCCAGCGGGGCAGCACACGCAACCACGGTGGCTTCGGTGGGACCGTATGTGTTCCACACTTCGCGGTCCCCGTCAGACAGACGCTGAGCCAGTTCAAGTGGGCAGGCTTCGCCACCAAAAATGAGGAGGCGCACATTGTCCAAAGTTTCTGGTGGCCACAGGGCTGCCAGCGTGGGGACCGTGGAGACGACCGAGATGCGCCTACTCGCAAGCCACGGGCCCAAGTCCATTCCGGACTTCACCAACGCGCGGGGAGCCGGAACCAGGCAGGCTCCGTGACCCCACGCGAGCCACATTTCTTCACAGCTCGCGTCGAATGCCACCGACAAGCCGGCTAGCACTCGGTCGGATGGACCCAACGGTTCGTCCTGGCAGAAAATCTGTGCTTCGGCTGCCACGAACGCGGCCGCGGACCGGTGTGTGACGGCAACACCCTTGGGTTTGCCCGTAGATCCCGAGGTGAAAATCACCCAACAGTCGTCCTCGGGGACCGGGGCGCGAAGTTCGGGTGGCGTTTCGCGCGTGGTCACTTTGGTGATCGTGGGGCCGTCGGTGATGACGGCAGCGACATTGGCTTCTTCGAAGACCGTACGGGCACGCTCGTCCGGGTCGTCAACATCGACAGGGACGTAGGCCGCGCCGATCATGAGCACCGACAAAATCGACACGTACAGATCAACGGAACCAGAGGAGACGCGAACACCCACCTTGTCGCCTGGCCCCACCCCGTGCTCGTGCAGAGTGAGTCCAAAGTTACGCATCTGCTCAATGAGCTCCGCGTATGTGAGAACTGTAGTGCCGTCGTCGATCGCTGGAGTATCCGGGTGCTCTGCGACGTTCTTTAAAATGAGGTCGACAAGGGTTCCGGGTTCACTTGCGAGGTGACCGGCCGGAAATTGAGGCTCGTACGTGTTCACAGACCACCTTGGGTAGGGCTTTGAGATCGCCTTAATGGTACAGAACTAAACCGCTGGAGTTAATTTGGAGGAACGGGAGTGGATGCGCGAATCGTGAGGGACACCGATGCTTCAGCAGACCACATGCTGACTCAACTTGTGGCCCACCACTACGGTATCAACCCACATGACCTGCAGGTTAAATCGCACGCGCGAGGTAATCCCATCGTCACCGACGGTAACCACATCGTGGAATGTTCCGTGTCCCGATCACACCCTTACACGGCTGTTGCAATTCTCACACCAGGGGAAACGGGCTGGATCGGCATTGACATTGAACCGGCAGATGCCCTCACAGTTCAACCCCACACTTTCACCCACATCCTGGGACCCCACGAACGGCCGCACTTTACAGACCTTCCCGAGGACGACCTCGGCCGGGCTCTTCTGCGCGCCTGGGTGCGGAAAGAAGCAGTTCTCAAAAGCATGCACACCGGATTTGGGGCGTTAGAACCCGCTCAGATCGAATGCGGGCCACCCCAGAACGCCGACTGCACATCACACTCCTGGATCACCGTGACCGACATGGTGACGAAAGAATACGTGGCTGCGCTCGCGGTCAATCCAGCAGGTGGCAACGGCAGTGAGTAACATGCGTAACTAGCACGAGAGAAAGGCACGCATGACGGAATCGGCTTTTGACCAGGCAATCGCGGTGAGCTTTGACGGCAACCGGGCACAGGCCAGCACACACCCCAAGTTTCACAACATGGTGGGCCCGTTTGGCGGGATCACTGTGGCCACCATTTGCCACGCAGTCCAGACCCACCCTGGCGCCCAGGGGAGGCTCGCAGCAGTCACCACGAACTTCACGTCACCTGTGCGCGACGGCGACTATGAGCTGGAACTGGAGTGCGTGCGTACCAACTCGTCGAACCAACACTGGGTGGTGAAGGGGCACCAAGGTGAGGACACGCCACTGACGGCCACAGTGTTGCTGGTCGCCGAGCGTGGCCAGTTGCGCGCAAACGAGATTCCGTTCCCTTCTGTGGCAGCGCCGGAAGAGTACCCGGTCGCCGACGGTGCGGGACGGCCCGAATGGTCAAACAACTACGAACTGCGGTTTGTCGAAGGTGGCTGGGAACGGATCCAGGAAGGGCCGCAAGAGGACACCACATCCACGTACTGGCTACGACACGCAGATGGCCGCCCATGGGATTACGCGGCCCTTGTTGCGGCTTCCGATTCGTTCTTCCCCAGGTCCTTCCTGCGCGCGGGACGTCCACTGCCAGCCGGCACCATCACGATCACCACATACGTGTCGGCGGACGCGCACGTGCTGGAATCGGCAGGCGCGGACATTCTGTGTTCGGCGCGTGCGCAGTGGTTTGGGTCTGGTCTGCACGACCAAACAGCTCAGCTGTGGACGCGGTCGGGCGAGGTGCTCGCTGTCAGTCACCAGCTGGTGTACTCAAAGCTGTAAGGCGGGCCCTTTGTTCGCTGTCGCGGGCTCTTTACTCCTGTGGGCGTGAAGGCAAACGCGACAGACCTTCGAGGAGGAGGTCGGTGTCGCCTGCGAAGCACACGCGTACCCACCCTTCACCGTGCTGTCCAAAAGCGGTGCCAGGGGCTAGAGCTACTTTGTGTTCGAGCAAGAACTGTTCGGCCCATGTGCTCACGTCACCACCCGTGGCGTGTGACATGTTGATAAACAGGTAGATCGCACCGCGCGGAGTGAGGTACTCGATGTTCTTTGCGTCCAGGACTTCGCGTGCGCGGGCCAGGTTTGTGCGGTAGTGCTCAAGCGCCTTGTGGACTTCGTCCTGCGGGCCTTCAACCGCGGCGAGCGCCGAGTACTGTGCTGGGGTATTCACACACGACACGTTCGCTTCCTGCAAAGCGCCCACGCGAGTGGTCATCCCAGGGGGCGTGACCAAGTAGCCCACGCGACCGCCTGTGATGCCATAGGTTTTTGAAAAGGAATACACGGACAAGACGCGGTTGTCGTTGTCGAGGGTAGCCGGCGAAATGAACTCGCCGTCGAACACCAGGTACTCGTAGACTTCGTCGCTGATGACCCACAGGTCGTACTCCTTTGCGAAGTCCATGAGGGCGACCATGACGTCGCGTTCAAAAACAACACCCAGAGGGTTGGACGGGCTGTTGAGCAAGATGGCTTTGGTGTTGGGAGTGACCAGTTTTTCGAGGTCTTCGATCTGAGGAATGAAATCATTTTCAGACTTCAAGGGATAACCCACTGGGGTCGCGCCCACTGTGCGTGGAGTCATGAAGAACGTGGCGTAACCGGGGTCAGGCACAAGAATTTCGTCACCGGGCCCAAGTGCCAGGCTCATGGCCATGTGAAGCGAATTAGAACCACCAGCGCCGATGTGAATCTGGTCGGGGTCCACAGGGTATTTGTTGAACTCGGTGACCTTCTTTGCCAGTGCGCGCCGCAGTGGCATGATTCCCGAGTTGGGCGCGTAGCGGATCATGCCGTCCTTAAATGCGCGAGCTCCGGCTTCCAGAATGTGTTGGGGGACAGGAAGATCGGGTTCCCCCACGCTCAAAGGAATGACGTCGTCGAGTTCAAGAGAGAGCTCGAAGATGCGACGGATCTCGGAGTCAGGGAAGCTGTGCGCTGTCTGGCTGAGTTTGGGCATGTGTAGTCCTCATTGATTACGTCTTGAAGGTGGCAGATGCTGGGTCAGTCGCTACCACTCACTGAGGCATGATTTTAAGCACTAGCTTACTCTTCATCAATAGCCACATAATCATGATCGTCAGGAGCCCAACGAACATGTTCCACAGGGAGCCCTGCGCTTCAGTGATGATCACGATAAACGGCAAAATAATCGCCTGCAGACAGTAAGCAGTGAGCGAGTACTTTCCGAATGGAACTAAGACCCAGCCCAAGAACTTCATAATGGGGTCGCGCAGGACGTGGAAGAACGCGAGGAGCCCACCAAACCAGATGAACGCCAAGATCATGCGCCCTGGTTGCATGGGGAAGTTGGAGAAGGTGCCGTTGCCCCAGTGGTGGAGGTTCGTTTGGAATTCGCCCAGACCAAGCTGGTTCATCAGGTGCTCTCCATGGATCGCAATCCCACTGAGCACCATTGTTACGGCGGTGACGGATACGAGTCCCACGATCATGACATTGCGCCACGTCACGTGCTCAGCCATCCAATTTCGAACCGGTGTGAAGACATAACCCAACGCCGCCGCCAGGAAGAACAACAGCTGCCACTGGACGACCGCCTCGGGCGTTTCAAAAAACAAGCTGGAGGCGTACACAAGCACCGACGCCAGAACTGCCACCCACAGTTTGCCCTTGCGAACCAGCCAGAGGAATACAGGTGTCACCAGCAACATCACCGCGTACATGCGGAGGAAAAAGATCCATGCGTGAAATGTGCGCATGAGTAGGACGTTCACAACGGTGCTACCCACCGTGGTGTCTTCGGGAGGGAGAGAAGGCAGGGTATTCACGTTGTCCGGGGGAACCAAGGCCGTGATCGCCATGAGGAAAAGAGTGATGCCCACACCCCACAGATAGAGCTTGAGGGCGCGTCGCCACAGGCTCTTCGTGACCTGCCACAGGTCCTTGTGACGTCCCTTGTACGCGCGAATAAAACCGATAAGGAAACCGGAAATGAGGAAGAAGCCTTCTGCCGAACTCACCCACAGCCAACCCTTGCCTGAGAAGAATGCAAGAGGGGAGGGCCAGTAAGCCAGATGGTCAAGCGTAATGACCATGATGAAGAAACCCCGCAAAAGGTCGAACTCAATGATTCTGCGGGAAGTAGCGCGTTTTGCCATGTGTTGTTATGAATCCTTCCGTCTCTGAAGGATAGCCCACAAGACCTTGTCGAACAGACTCTGTTGAGCCGTGTTTTGCTCAGGGTGACGCCACGCTTGACCCGTGGACTTGCGGGCGATGTCGTCGGCAATCGCGTCGCCGATTTTGGTGCAGTCCTTTCTAGTGAAACGTGTGTCCAGAATCTCGTTCCAGTAGTGCACAACTTCGCGGTGATAACTGTGCCCGCGACCACCGGGGAGTTGAACCGACCGCGGCATATCCGCCAGGAGTTGCCAGAACGTGAGCCACGGGAACCACACAACATAGGGGCTCACATCTTTGCCCCGTGGTTCGCGTAGCCAGTCGGGCTTGCGGAACATTACGGACGGTGACCACCAGACCACCGGATCGGACGGATGCTGCGCGTATACGATGCGCGACCCAATCCACGGGCGATACGGGCCCAACGGAGACTCTTTGAGTTGCTTGGGCTTCTGCACGAATCGGATGCGGCTCCCGCGGCCAATCACCGGTTGAATCTCGGGGGAGAGGACGTGACGCGATGCGATGAGGCCTTTAAAAATGGGGGTGGTGCGTGGAGTCCCCGTCCACAGGGCGCCGTCCACGCGCTGACGCATATCGGTGATGCTAGTGAACGCGCCGTGTCCGCCCAAGGCGCCCAAGGATTCGCCGGTCACGTAAATGCGGGGGCGTTTGCCTAATGTGCTGACGTGACGCTCAACGGCCTCAAGTAGTGCGCGGCTGGCGTAGATTGCTTGATCGCGGTGGATGAGGAATGCCAGCCAAGAGCCTGCAAAGCTGTATTGGATTGCGACCGATGCGCAGTTTCCTCCCATGAGGTATTCGAAGGCTTCGATTGACCACTGTGGGGTCCAACCGGATCCGGTGTTGGTGACCAAGAGGAGGGCTTCGCGGTCGAACGCTCCCGCGCGGTCGAGTTCGCGTACGGCTGCGTCGGCTGCGTCCGCGAGGTCGGGGTGTGACAGGCGCCCAATGAAGACTCGGATGGGTTCGTGGGCGGCGTCGGTGGGGGTCTGTGATTTGCCCGAGGTGCGTGACAGTGTCGCTTGGATGCGGCCTTTGCGCGGGCCCGAGGCGACGAAATCACGGCCGTGGTAACCCAAAGTGGAAAAGGGTTCTTGTGAATAACGCGAACCGGAGCGTTGAGGTTCAGACGGGCGGCGGGCGAGTGACGGGCGGGCAAAGTCGGAGCGCACGGCTTCTTCGGCGAGCCTGAACAGCAGTGTGGTGATGAGTTTGCGTGATGAGTAAATCATGGCGCCGGCGGACAGCGTCGTGATGAGCAGTTCGGGCATGAACGGCAAACGTGTGTGGAGTCGGCTTTCGAGGAACCGACGGAACCGGTTCATCCCCAGGGACGCAAGGTCTAGACTCAGCCAGCCGAGTTCGCCTACGAGGTAACCGAATACGTGCTCACGAACAGACCTAGTGTGGTCGTTGGTGCGTTGCGCAATATCTTCTTGTTCTCGGACAGAACGCGAGATTGCGAATGCGGACCCCGCGCCTGCGAGGGATAAGAGCGCAATGTTGCGACTCACGCTTTGTGTGGCGGGACGGGCAATGCGGAAGCCGATGCGGTGGGATTGTGAGAGGTGTGGCGGTTGCGAAGAGCCAGCGGTGTTTTGGCGATTTCGGTTGAGTAGAGCGTAGGCGAGTTCGCCGATTTTCTGTCCCGCATACGCATTGGCTGCCACATTAATGGCAGTCATCCACCACGTGCGGGGAACGAGACTAGGAGTAAGGGCGGTCCAAGAACTTGCGTGACCAAAAGCGGCGGCAATGCGTTTCACCACGTGTCGCTTTCTCTTCGCTTCAAGGGGTGCATCGCTTAAGAACGATAATTAAAGACTACACAAATGTCGGGCTAGCGGGATTTGAACCCACGACCTCTTGACCCCCAGTCAAGCGCGCTACCAAGCTGCGCCATAGCCCGTATATGCATTGCGCACGAACTCCGACAGTCTACACATGCGCCACAAGCAAAAGCAATTTGCTTTGCCAGCAGGTATTTTAACTGTATATAGGTGGCGCAAATTACACGGACGTGGGCAAAAGTGCTAGCCTTCATGTGTTCAGCTGTTTGCACTATCCACCACGATAAGCTGAGAACAGCTATGCTTGAGTGTACAACTCGAGCTGATAACTTGAGCCGTAAATTGTGTAAGTGGTTTCTGCGGAAGCAACGCGTTATCGAGGGGGTCTGATGTCTCAACCCAACCAGCCTACTGGTCAGGGCGACTCATGGTATCAGGAGGACTCGGGCCAACAAGCTAAGAAGTTCCCGCTGGGTGGCCCAGCCAACGACAGCCCCCAGAACTCAAACGGAGCCGTTCAATCTCAGCCCGAACAGAACTCCAACCCGTTTAACCCCTTCGCAGGGCCGGGCCAGCAGGCGCCCGCACCGCAACAGGGATCCGCGCCTCAGCAAGCATCCGCTCCGCAGTACGGGTCTGCACCACAACAAGGTTCTGCACCGCAACACGGAACCACTCCAGGACAGTACGGCGGTGGCATCGAGCCACAGGTAGGATCCTCTGACCAGGCCCCACACCAGTCGTTCGCGAGCACCCCATCTAACCCACACAGCGGTAACCCAAACAGCAACGAACAGACCGACCAGCACCAGCCTGCCCAGTCTGCGCCTGCTCAGCAGAATGACAACGTGCCTGGCATCTACGACCCACGCACCGGCGATGTCATGCCGGTTGCTGACCTCAACCGACTGCAGGACACCGACGCTCTGCTCGTTGTCGTATCCGGCCCGGACGCCGGCGCACAGATTCTTCTCGACACCGATGTCGTCACGGTGGGCCGTAGCCCTAATGCGGACATCTTCCTTGACGACGTTACGGTTTCACGTAAGCACGCAGAATTTGTTCGCACCCCATCAGGGTTCACCTTGCGCGACACCGGATCGCTCAACGGCACTTACGTTGGCCGCCAGCTGATCGACTCGGTGGAACTTCGCAACGGCGCTGACGTTCAGATTGGAAAATTCCGCATGATTTTCCAACAGCGCCCCCGCCAGTAACAGTGGTGCACATCGAAGTTGAAGTTGTGGGCATCCGTGTCGAAATGCCCGCAAATCAGCGTGTCCTCCTGCTCAAAGGAGTAGACGTACCCAAATTCTTGCCCATTTGGATCGGTGCCCAGGAGGCCAACGCGATCAGCATTGCCGAACGCGGGTGGGAACCACCTCGGCCACTGAGCCACAACCTCTTAGTCGACATCGTTGAGGCATTCGGAACGGAACTGGACCGCGTAGTCATCACCCACCGCGACGGGCACACCATCCACGCCGAGCTTCGTTTAAGTGACGGCAAAGTCATTTCCGCCCGCCCTTCGGACGCCGTCGCCATGGCACTCATCTCTCATTGCACAATTGAAACCACTCAAGAATTGCTCGACGACATCGGTATCGACGCGCCCCAGGCCGACGAAGAAGAAGTCGCACAGTTCCGCGAGTTTCTTGACCACGTGTCGCCCGAAGATTTTGACTAACTGAAGGTAGGTAAGTTGAACGACAACATGTTCACCGCTGCAGGGACCGTTAAAGCATCGCAGGAGACCCTTGATGGTCTGGAACGCTGGCGCGAACTTAACCCGCTACAGCAGCCCACCTACCTGGACGCCGCCGAACTCGAAGAAGCACTCGCTGAGCTTCGACAGCAACCACCGCTGATTTTCGCCGGTGAAGCCGACGTTCTCACACAGCACATTGCAAAAGCATCACGCGGAGAAGCCTTCATCCTGGCTGGCGGTGACTGCGCAGAAACCTTCGCAGACGCAACCGCCGACCAAATCAGCCGTCGCGTGCAAACCATTTTGCAGATGGCAGCGATCCTCACCTACGGTGGTTCGGTTCCCGTCGTGAAAATGGGACGCATGGCCGGCCAGTTCGCAAAACCGCGTTCAGCTGAGACCGAAACCCGCGACGGCGTCACCCTGCCGTCATACCGCGGTGACATCGTCAACTCTCACGAATTCACGGAGGAAGCCCGCAGGCACGACCCTCGACGCCTGCTGGAGGCATACAACACCTCGGCATCAACCTTGAACCTCATCCGCGCGTTCACCACGGGAGGGTTTGCCGATCTGCGCTTTGTCCACCAATGGAACCGCGGCTTCCTCAGCGCAAACGAAAACTACATGCGTTACGAACGCACAGCAGCCGAAATTGACCGCGCACTGAAGTTCATGGAGGCGTGCGGAGCCGACTTCCAGAACCTCCGCTCAGTGGAATTCTTCGCAGCCCACGAAGCGCTTCTCCTCGAATACGAACGTGCGCTCACCCGTATTGACTCACGTACCGGAGAACCGTACGGGACGTCGGGGCACTTCCTGTGGATCGGGGAGCGCACACGCGACATCGACGGTGCGCACGTCGACTTCCTGTCGCGGGTCAAGAACCCTGTTGGCGTTAAGTTGGGGCCAACCGCCACAGCCGATGACGCGCTGCGCCTTGCCGAAAAACTCGACCCTCACGGCACACCAGGACGCCTGACATTCATCACCCGGATGGGTGCTGAAACCGTGCGCGAACGCCTCCCAAAACTACTCGCAAGCGTTGACTTGCCCCACGTCACCTGGGTGTGCGACCCCATGCACGGCAACACCATTACCAGCTCAAACGGTTTCAAGACCCGCCGGTTCGAAGATGTTATGAGCGAAGTCTCGGGCTTCTTTGACGCTCACGCCGAAGCCGGGACCATTCCCGGCGGGCTCCACATGGAACTCACTGGAGACGACGTCACCGAGGTGATGGGTGGTGGCGCCGAAATCGACGAAGAAGGCCTGCGCCGTCGCTACGAAACGCGTGTTGACCCACGCCTCAACCACGACCAGTCACTTGAAATGGCATTCCAAGTCGCGGAGTACCTGACGTCGCACTGACGGATTACTTGTCCTTCTTGTCGTCCTTTTTAGGTTCGTCCTTCTTTTTGTCGCCAGATTTCTTGTCATCCGCGGGCTTCTTGCCTTTAGAGATGCGCAGAAGGATGAAGTCGCCGGGGTGTTTGGGCGTGCCGGGCGCAGGGTGCTGTGAGATGACGCGACCCTTTGGAACCGTGTCGTGGTACTTCTCATCGGTCCCTACGCGGAAGCCAAGCTTCAACATCTTGTGGTAAGCACTCTTGAACTCCAGGCCTTTGACGTTGGGCACGGAGATCGGCTCTTCACCCTTAGACACCGTAATGTTGACGGACTCCGACCGTTCGACCTTGTCGCCGGGCTTGCGGGACTGTTCGATCACTTCACCCTTAGGCGAGTCGGAGTATGTGTCCTCAACGTTGCCAATGGTGATGCCGGCCTTTTCGGCTTCCTTTTCCGCGTCGTCACGCTTGAGCCCCGTGAGCGTGGGAATCGCGACCAGGTCCTTACCCTTCGAGACGACGAGCGTGACGGTGCCACCCGGTTCCACCTGACTTCCCGGGGCCGGGTGGGTTTCCAAAATCCTGCCGGCAGGCACCTCGGAACTGAACTTCTGGGTGATCGCGACGGTCAGTCCCGCCGATTCGATCATGTGCTGCGCGTCCGACTGTTCAACACCGGTAGCAATTGCGGGCACTTCCTTAGGTGCGTCCGTGTTCTGTCGGTTCCACACGATTCCGGACGCGACCAACACCAGGATGGCCGCTGCTGCGACGAGCGCGAAAATGGTGCGTCGTCGGCGTGCGACGCGGGGGTTGGGCACCGAGGCGGTCGCCGGCTCTGGGCTCGAGCCTGCGCCTTTGTCATGTGTGCCTTTGTCTTCTGCATCTTCCTCCACGTCTGCCGTGTGAACCACGGTGGTGGGGGAGAGCGTCTCGGCATCGTCGTCCTGCGCCTGGCTCTGTTCCGCCTTTTCCTCATCCACGTCGTCGCTGACCAGAGGCTGTTCGTTGGGACGTTGAATCGGGTCGGAGGACTCGACATCGGCGGTCGCGGTGATGACCGGCGCCGACGCATCTACGGGTTCCGACGCACCAAAGTCTAGTTCGTCGTCGCTGAGCTCAGCGCGCGCCTCGTTGAGGGCGTCCCTAAACGCGCGGGCAGATTCGGGCCGGCCCTCCGGTTCAGGGGACGTTGCCCACAACACCAGAGCGTCGATCGCGGGAGGCAGACCGGGGAGCGCCTCGCTGGGGGCGGGAACCCTGTCGTGAACGTGACGGTACGCCACCTGAATGGGCACCTCGTCGGTGTAAGGCTGGGACCCGGTGAGCATTTCGTAGAGCATGATGCCCAGCGTGTACAGGTCCGTACGCGCATCGGCACCGGCGCGCGTGACGAGCTCCGGTGCGACGTACCCCACCGTACCGATCAGGGTTTTTGTGGTGGTCGCCGTGGTGACCGCACGGGCTAGACCAAAGTCGGTGAGTTTAATTTTGCCGTCGGTGCCCAACAGAACATTGTCCGGTTTGAGGTCACGGTGAATCATGCCTGCCTCGTGAACGGCTTCTAGAGCTGCCAAAATTGCGTTGCTGACAACGATCGCCTGCCGAGGTGTGAGCTTACCCCGGTGCCGAAGCTCCTTGCGTAGCGTGACGGATTCGAGGTACTCCATCACCAAGTAGACGACGTCCCCGTCGCGTCCTTGGTCGGTGACCGAGATGAGGTTGGGGTGTTCGAGCCGCGACGCGTTCATGGCTTCGCGCTCGAACCGTTCCACGAATGACGCATCCGTCGCCAAGTGCGGGTGCATGACCTTGATGGCGATCTGCCGGTCCGTGGTCAGATCGGTGCCCAGGTACACCATGGCCATGCCACCGCGCGCGATTTTGTCATCGACGCGGTAGCGCTTGTTGAGAACCGTTCCTACGAGCGGGTCTTTCACTGCTCACCGTCCGTAGAAGAATCGCCGAGGTGGTTGCCGGGTGACTGCGTAGATCCGGTTGTCGCGAACCGGTCGGCGAGCACTTGAACAGCACGTACAAACGCGCGCGTATCGGGTGCGAGTCCATGAGCTTCGATGCTGGACGCGCCTTGATAGTACGCCGCGATTGCCGCCGGTACGGATTCGGTTGACCGAATGAGCGACCTGAGGATGACCAGCCCCGCCACGATATTGTCGGCAGGGTCGGTGATGTTGAGGTGACGTCCTGCCAGGGATGAAGCCCACATTCCCGCCCGTGGCGTGACTTGCATGATGCCTATCGCGTTGACGGGGGAGACAGTCCGGTGGTTGAGCCCGGACTCCTGGGTCGCGATCGCAAGCCCCAAGTGCGGGCTCACCCCGATCTCCGAGGCCAAGCGTGTGAGTGTTTTGTACACCCAGTCTCGGCGCGGTGCTGGGCGGGTCGAAAGCACCCACTTGTTAAAACGGGCAGCTTCGACAACGTGTTCGGGATACGGCTCGTCACCGTGGTGGGTAGGAAGTTTAGGTAGACGCTGGTCGACGGCAGGACGGGTCCTGCCAGATGTGGCTCCCGAGCCCTGCAACATGAGTAGCTCGCCTACCACAATGTGTTGGCTGGTCATCGCGTTGGCACGCATGAGGGCGCCAACGGTGGTCGAGTATTTCAGTGCGATCGATTCGAGCGAATCTCCCGGGCACACGCGGTGAGAGGCCGGCGGGGGAGCAACGTTCTTTTCTGGCAGAGACAGAATCTGGCCGGGACGTACCGCTCCTCCAGTCAGGTTGTTCAATTCCACGAGCGCGGGAATCGATACCCCGTGTTTCTTCGCGATGCTGAGTACCGTGTCTGAACTTTTGACCCGGTAGGTGCGTCCCCCGTGCGTGACGGGGACGGCCTCGGTCAGGGTGCCCGAGGTGAATCCCGGCGCGTCGTCAATGAGGGGGCGCTCTTCATAGCGTTCAGGAAGTGTGCGCGGCTGTTCGTGTTCCCGCTGGAGCAGAGCCTCGACCTCGAGCGCATCGGCACCTGGGTGCGTGCGCGGAGGTCGTTGGCGCGACGTGCGGAAATTGGTCATGAAAAATGCTCCGGGGGAAGACGGGTTTCGCACCTCCAGATTAGTTGCGGCCATCCATGTTTAGGTGGGTTTGCAGTGCGGCGTGTCGCAAGTACTCTTAAACCATGACTGTTGACACATGGCTCACGCGTGAAGAAGTTGCCCAGCTTCTGGGCGTCACCCCGTCGAAGGTGCGTCGCCTGCTGGAGGACCGGTATGTGTGCGGAGTCTAAGATGGGCACGTGATGAAGATTCCGGAACTGTTCTTCAAGGACAGCGAACCGGTTCCTGCTTTGCGCGGAACCATCACGCTTTTAGACGACGCAGGGATGGACGATCACCAAATCATCCAGTGGCTGTTCACTGATGATGAGACGCTTCCCGGTCGCCCCATCGACCACCTGCGCAAAGGCGCTAAATCAGAAGTGCGTCGCCGTGCGCAAGCGCTTGCGCTGTAGAGCTTTTACGTATCCCTGCGCGTGAGCCGGTTGGCGTAGGAGCGCAACAACTCCAGATCATTCGAGCTCACTCCGTGCTCACCCAGGGCGTCCAGAGCGACGAACGCGTCCTGGAGCTTCGAATCAATCAGGTCTTCGTGTTCGCGTTTCGCACCGCACTGATCCAGGAGCTCAATCATGCGACCGGTGTCGGAGTCGGTTCCCAAGCGCTCACGGAACCACTGGGCGTCGTCATCGTTCATGCGTGCCAACGCCAACCCCACGAGGACGGTCTTCTTCCCTTCAACAAGATCATCACCCGCGGGTTTGCCGGTCGCCTGCGGATCACCAAACACGCCCAGCTCATCGTCACGCAGCTGAAACGCCTGCCCCAACGGCAAAGTGAAAGCCGAAAGAGCGCGCACAAACTCAGATTTGGCACCCGCTAAGCGCGCGCCCAATTCAAAGGGCTGTTCAACCGAATACTTCGCGGACTTGTACGTGAGCACTTCCATGGCCCGGTCCACGATCTGTGCGTCTGGTACCGGGGCCGCCTGGATACGAATATCCAAGTATTGCCCCAGCATGACATCGCGACGAAACGCGTCGTGCGTGGCCCGGACATGGGAATCGGCCACCTCTAAACCGGAGGCAGTGAACAACTGCTCGGACAACCCCAGGCACACGTCACCTGCAATAATTGCGGCATTGACTCCGAAGCTCCGCGCATCGCCTCCGAACCCTTCGTCACTGTGCATGTGAGAAAAGAACGCGTGGGTAGACGGGTTCCCACGGCGCGTATCCGAGTTGTCAATAATGTCGTCGTGTATGAGAGCAGCCGCGTGAAGAAGCTCAACACTGGCAGCCACATGGGCAATTCCAGGATGTGTGCCACCCGCCAGTTGGTAACCCCACCACGTTGCCAGAGCACGGATCCGTTTTCCGCCCACGCAGAACGCGCGAATCGGGTCGGTGAGTTCAGAAGCCACAGGCGACAAACCGGCCAGTTCATCAGCGAACGTGCCAAGTTCCTGTTCCAAAACAGCGTCGACGTGGGCAATAATGTCCGCAGGCTGATGTAACCGATCCATGCCTGCAAGCCTACAGGGGGAAGTGTGAGCCGCAAGCAACTCGCCCGGTCTGGTGGGGACCTGTCCACGCTGTCCGGTGACGACACCGGGTGTACCACCCTGCATGTGGACATGGACTCCTTCTTTGTGTCCGTTGAGCTCTTGGATCGTCCGGATCTCAAAGGCGCCGAGGTGATTGTGGGCGGCCGTGCAGGTCGCGGCGTCGTGGTGTCGGCTTCCTATGAAGCGCGCGCATACGGTGTCTACGCGGGTATGCCCATGAGCAGGGCGCTCGCCCAATGCCCTTCAGCGGTCGTGATTCCGCCGTCCCGTGGCCTGTATTCGCAGTATTCCGCCCGGGTTTTCGACATTCTGAAAACCTTTACTAACGAAGTGCATCAAGTGAGCGTCGACGAGGCGTACATCGACGTCGCCTCGGCTGTGCGCAGACTGGGGCGACCGGGCGTGATCGCGCAGAGTATGCGCGCGCAGATCCGTGAGGCCACAGGGCTTGCTGCGTCTATTGGTGTCGCTCATTCACGTGTGGTCTCAAAAATGGCGTCCGCGCGGGCTAAACCCGATGGCATGCTCGTTGTTCCGCGTGCCCAAGTGGCACAGTTTCTTCACGACATGCCCGTTGAAGCAATCCCCGGTGTAGGGGGTAAGACCCAAGACAAACTGGCACGGTACGGAATCACTACGATCGGTCAGCTTGCTGCGTGCTCACCCGATTGGCTCAACGCCCGCTTCGGTGCCCATGGAAAAGGCCTCTACGCATCTGCTCACGGTGAAGATTCGCGAGACCCCAACAGAGTCCGCGACCACTCGATCAGCGCAGAACACACCTTTCCAGCCGACATTTTCTCCATCGACGAACTTGAACTCGAACTCATCCGTTTGGCCGACACCGTGGCGAGCCGGGTGCGCAAAGAAGGCAAAGCGGCCCGCACCGTGAGCCTGAAATACAGAACCGCGGACTTCTCCACCTTCACCCGGTCTGTGACTCTCTCAGCCCCCAGCGACGTCGCCAGCGAGTTCCGCGACGCGCTCCTCCCTGCACTCCGCACCTTGCACACACGGGGACCTGGAGTGCGCCTGCTGGGCGTGCGCGCGGCCGACCTCAACGACCTCGGCGAGGTTGGTAGGCAAGCAACGCTGGAGGATACGGACTCAGGAAAGCGGGACTCGGAGATCGCGTTAGACGCCGTTCGCAACCGTTTTGGGAGCGGGGCGATTTCACGCGCGTCGCTCATTCGCAACAATCCTGACAAAACCCATGACGCACCCGCGCACAAGACCGACTATGATAGTGATACCGAGCTTTGAAATGGGGGATTTGTGATGGCGCTGTCGGAACACGAACAGCAACTTCTTGACCAGCTGGAAAAGCAGTTGCGCAATGAAGATCCTCGATTTGCGCAAAACATTTCACAAACCCACAGCCCTGCAGGTATCGCACTTTCTCCTAAGCACCTGGTTACTGGCACGCTCGTGCTGGTAGTGGGCTTAGCTATTGCGCTCGGCTCGGTTTTCTTCTTGACATCGCCTCTGTCCATCGTGGGTGGAGTGCTCGGGTTCTTCCTCATGGTGGGAGGCGCCTATTACGGTTTCGCAGTGGCGTCTGCGTCAAAGTCCGCGGGAACCGGTTCGAAAGCTCAGAACTCGGCAAACAAACCGCACAAGAACAGTGGTTTCATGAACCGTGTCGAAGAACGCTGGGACAAGCGTCGCGGTTCGCTCTAGCCTTATTTTTCTTCAGCATTATTTTTTCTTCCACAGACTACGTGGCCACAGGGTGGCCTTCACACGCCCAAACGCTGAACCGGCTCGGTCTTTCTTCACGTCTTTGACCAGTCCGCGGGCGTCGAAATTGAGGGCCTCCGAGCCCGTTCCCGCGTAGTGCTCACGCTCCAAGGTGCCGACCAGTTTCGCAATGTCGTCCGCGTGGTCGGGGTACTGCTCCGACAGATCGCGCCCACGCTTGGCAAGCGTATCTGACGTAGGGGCAGCGTAACCGCAATCCACCTCGGTCGCCCGAATTTCTTCCCACACCAGGTTGGCGTTCAACGGGGTGCGCAGTCGCCGGCTGCGGGCCCGCGCACGCAACAACAGCGGTAGCAAGGCCAGGATGACTAGCGCAAACACGGCCGCTCCCACGATGAATGGAACCGCCGAGGTCGTCTCCGGCTCCTCTTCTTGAGCTGGCTCTTCCTCTGGGGTAGGTGTGGGTTCGGCGGCTTCTTCCTCTGGCGTCGGCTCCTCCGAGGGCTCCTGGGTAGGTTCTTCCGGTTCTTCGGTAGCCTCGCCACCTTCGACCGACCACGGTGGTGGGGGACCGGCGGGGCCACCGGGAGTGGGTTCGAACCGAACCCAACCGGCGCCTTCGAAGTACAGTTCGGGCCACGCGTGAGACCTCTGCATGGTCACGTCATATCCGCCCGCGTCGTTAGGCTCACCAGCAGTGAACCCGACCCCAATACGCGCCGGGATACCTTCCATGCGCGCCATCGTGGCCATTGCGGCCGAAAACTGAACACAGTACCCACGACGGTCTTTGAGGAACTGCGACAGCACACTTCCCGACGCCTCATTGGGGGCGTCGAGAGAGTACTCAAAGTCACGGAAATGCGCCTGCAACTTCGCGGCTTTATCCCAGTCGGTTTTGGCGTCTTTGGTGATCGCGTCGGCTTCTTCTTTAATGTCGCTAGGCAGATCGTTTGGCAGCTTCAGATACTGCTCAAACGCGCCCTCATTCACCGAAGGAGCCTTCTTCAACTGTTCTGCCGTGGGTTCAACTGACTGGTATGTGAGTGAGTAGTTTAGCCCTTCAACCCCCACGTTGTTGCCCACGATCGTGAGGGTGTCACGGTCATAGACCCACCGGTCGCCCAGGCCCGAGGTCTCAAGCGGGGCGTACTGGGCCGGCAAGTGGTTGCCACCCAGCCCTTTGATCGTAAAGGTGCTGGTGTAGGAGTTGGCTTCAATGTCTGGCCCGAGGTCGCCCACCGGTAGCCCTGCGTCAGGCGAGGCGCCGCGTTTAAAAGAGAAGGCGGCTGGTGCCCACTTCTTGCCGTCGAATTCGGACACGGATGTGAGCCGTACAGGTGGTTCCAGCGGGTCAGTGGATTCGTATGAGAAGACGACGTCGTCGCTCTTGTTGGTCAAATTCGCCCGCAGGTCAAGGAACGGATTGATGACTTTGACATCCTGGTCCTCTCCTGCTGGCTTGTTCGCTTGAGGAACGATGGGCGGCATGAGGAGAGGCAGCCCGATGCCCAAGATGAGAGCGAGGGCCCCAGCTGTGACAGCCCACAAGAAACCTCGCGAGGCACCCGTATGTGCGGTGAGCAGAAGCAAAATGAAGGCAACGGCAACGGCACATGTGTGCCACCACTGGATCGACGAGGCCGCAATCAAAACCGGAATGAGCCACGTGGCAAGAACCAGGGCGCCTGCGATGTGGGTCAAATGCAGGTCATGGACCAGGCTGTCGACCAACATGGTTAAGAGAGCAAAAGATACTGCAGCGAGAACGGTAAGGCCGGCCGTTGACGGAGCCGGGGCAGGAGCCGCATACACGTCTCGGAAACCTTGTGCGATCGACCCTGCGAGCTCAGAAAAGCTACTTCCCGTAGGGATCACGCCAGCGACTGTGGTTTCGGGCAACGTGACTGCGATGACCGCAAAGAACCCCACCACGAACTGCACTATCACGGTAAGGCCCGTGTTACGCGCGGTTTCAGACAAACGCGACAGCCACCCGGTGGCCACCGTGAGGAAGACCACCGCAACGGTGGGTACGAACCAGTTCCAGTCGCTAAAGACGGCCGAGGTCGCCACAACTGACAGCACCATGGCGACAAATACTGTGAGAGTCGAGATTATGCGCATGACACACCTCGCAGACTCCACTGAGAAGGAAGGTTCACATCGCCACCGAACATGCCTGTGAAGTTCATGTCGTCAACGGTTTCGCTATCGATGTCCGAAGCGTACCAGCGATGCGTGCGGACGCGCTGGCCACCGGTGATCCGGGGGACGTGATCGGGATCAGGTGCGCAGACAACAAGTTCTGACAATGCGCGCATTTCCCGAGCAGAAGGCATGCGTGCGGGTGCAGCATGTGCCCGGGCTGCCAAAACATCGACCGACAAATTGCGTTCTCTGGGCTCAGCTTGAACCGAATGTTCGCCCATGACGACACGGACCGAAAAACCGGACTGCGTGAGAGCGTGAACAGCACTCATGGCCGCAGCCACCAGCAAGTCGAATTCGACGGGGTGTGAAATGCCTTCACCGTGAACGATCACAGCCGCTACAGGGTTGTCTTCATCTGCTTCTTGCCTGACAACCAGCTGGCCGGTGCGTGCCACAGTCTTCCAGTGTATGTGTCGCAAATCGTCGCCCGGCGCGTATTCGCGTGTATAGAAATCGCGGGTGGAGGTTCCACGCGACAAACGTTCCGTTTCCGCAAGCGGGTTTGGTCGCCCACTCAAACCTGGGCTAGCCAACTGAACGCGTGGGGGAGCGACCGCAATCTTGAGACCCTGGGACACCTTCTTCTTAAACATCGTCAGCCTAAACGGGCCATTCACCGCCACCGTGACAGCGGAAATCCCGCGGAGACCTCGGGCCGATGGGGTGAACGTCGCATCCACCTCGACGGTCCCACCGCCCGCGACCGAAGGAACCTGCACCCCCTGGGGGAAGCCGAACCCATTTTCTGGCTCAACCTCCAGGTAGAACGACCCGCTACGAAACGGAAGTGCGTTCGTCACACTGACGCGCACATCGGTGTCTGTGCCCACGTACGTGAGGGGGTATCCGCTCACATGCGGCGCAAACGCCCGGAGCTTCACCTTCATGCGGGTGCTGGTCACGAGGGCGAAGATGAGTGAAAAAACAGTGAGGAAGACCAGCAAAATGCCTACTGGTAGCAGTGCCGGAAGCTGAAAACGGTACGCGGCAATGCACAGGCTCACGCCTGCAATCAAGAAAACAATGCCAGAGGTGGTTACGCGCATTAGGAAACCGGGGTTGCGGCCACCACGTCACGGATCAGCTGGGAAGTGTGTTCTGGGTGGTCGCTTTCAACAGCGATAATGCGGTGGGCCAAAACCTCCTGAGCCAAGTCCTGTACATCGTCAGGAGTGACGTAGTTGCGTCCATTGAGGACCGCGTGAGCCTGGGCTGCGCGCAAGAGGAGGACGCCACCACGTGGGGAAACACCCACGGAAATTGCGTCGTGAGAACGTGTCGCCGTCAACAAGCGAACCATGTAGTTACGTAGCTCGGCTGTGGCGGTGACATTTGTGACGGCCACGCGGGCACGTTCGATCTCTTCCAATGTTGTGACGGGGCTCAGTTCGTCTAACGGGTCGCGCCCGGTGTTGTGCGCCAACATTTGGGCTTCCGACTCAACCGACGGATAGCCCACCGACGTGCGGATCATGAAACGGTCGCGCTGAGCCTCCGGAAGACTGTACGTACCCTCCATATCAATGGGGTTCTGAGTTGCCACCACAATGAACGGCTGTGGCATGAGATACGTGGTCCCGTCGACACTGGCTTGGCCTTCGGCCATGCACTCCAGCATCGCTGACTGAGTCTTGGGGGAAGCGCGGTTAATTTCGTCGGCAATCACGACATTGGAAAAAACCGGTCCCGCACGGAACTCAAAATGGCGAGTTTCCTGATTAAACAGGTTCACACCCACAACGTCCGTGGGCAGAAGGTCAGGCGTGAACTGGATACGACGGACCGAACCGTCGACGACGCGACCCAGCGCTTTAGCGAGCAGGGTTTTACCTACGCCAGGGACGTCTTCGAGGAGAAGGTGTCCGCCTGCCAGAAGAGTGATCAAGCTCAGCTCAACAACGCGGTCTTTGCCATCGAGGACCGTGTTCATGGAGTTGCGGGCGCGCGCTGCGAGTTCAGCGATGGATGCGATTTCTGCCTCTGTGGGTGTGCTCATTTCTCCATTTTGGCCTATTGCGCAAGTCATCTCCACTTCACTCCACACAGCCACCCCACTTTGCCCCACTGAACACCTCCACTTTCCTCCCCTCGGTGTGTAAACGCTGTAGATCCGGACGAAAAACATGGTCTCAACCCCGGATAACGACACAACGGTGAAAATTTCTCCCACTTTCCTCCACCTATTTGACCTGCAGTTATGTATGTTCTCAGGGAGTTAGAGGCTGAAAAAGTGTATTTGGTGGGGGAAAGTGGAGTACAGTGGTCTTTGTCGGAGCTCATGGAGTTTCGAAAGGGGTGAGATGACATGTTCTTGGGCACGCATATGCAGCGGCTCGATGACAAAGGTCGCCTCATCCTGCCCGCAAAGTTCCGGGAGGAACTGGCCGGTGGACTCGTTGTAACTCGCGGTCAAGAACACTGCCTCACCCTGTTTTCAGCCCGAGAGTTCGAAACGGTTCACGAAAAACTGCGGACCGCCCCCATGACCAGTAAGGACGCTCGCGACTACCTGCGTGTATTCCTCTCTGGAGCTTCGGCAGAACAACCCGACAAACAAGGACGCATCACCATCCCGCAGATTCTTCGCAAATATGCGGGACTCGAGCGAGAGCTCGCGGTGATCGGCCTGGGAAATCGCGTTGAAATCTGGGATGCCCACACATGGGAGTCCTACTTGAACGAAACCGAACAGGGATTCGCGGATCGTACCGACGAGGTCATCCAGGGAGTCTTCTGATGTTGCTGGATTCCGATCTCTGTTCGTCCACGTTGTTTTGGAGCACTTCCCCGGTTCCAAAGCCCTAGTCCTGACACACTTCCCCGGTGCCAGGGCCGTGGACGAACGGAGTTCAGTTTTCAGCAGCACTACACACAACAACAGCCAGGAAGGAGGAGACCATGACATATCCACACATTCCCGTTCTGCTCGACATGTGCGTCGAACTGCTGGGACGAGGAGTCGAAGAAGCACGGGCCCGCGACATTACGCCCGTCATTATCGACTTCACTTTGGGTATGGGTGGTCACTCCGAAGGCATCCTGCGCGCATATGACGATGTCCACGTCATCGGAATTGACCGTGACCCCGCGGCTATTGACATCGCAACAACGAGGCTCGACCCGTTTGGCTCTCGCTTTGAGGCTGTGTGTACCTCGGACGACGACATTGCCCAGGTTCTCGACCAACGCGGAAACCCGCCGATCTCAGGAGTCCTTTTCGACCTCGGCGTCTCCTCTTTACAACTCGACGATGACGCACGCGGTTTCAGCTACTCCCGCGACACCCCGCTGGACATGCGTATGAATCCCACAGAGGGAATCAGTGCCGCCCACGTGCTGGCGACGTACTCAGAAGAGGACCTCGCTCGCATTATCTCCACGTACGGAGAGGAACGGTACGCGCGCAAAATTGCTCGTGCGATCGTCGTCGACCGGGAACACACACCATGGACGACCACACAGCAGCTCGCCGACCTCATTGGCCGGGTAGTCCCCGACCCAAAGAACCAACGGAAGCGGTCTCACCCAGCCAAACGCACATTCCAAGCCCTGCGCATCGAAGTCAATGACGAACTTGGCAACATCACGCGAGCTCTACCTGTGGCACTCTCAGCGCTCCACCTCGGGGGAGTGGCCGTTGTGGAGTCCTACCAGTCTGGCGAAGACACCATTGTCAAACGCATTTTCCGCCAAGGGACGACCGTACAAGCGCCGCCCGACCTTCCCGTTGTGCCCGACCACCTCAAACCGTGGCTAGAAGAAATTGTCCGAGGCGCCTACAAAGCGCCACAAGAAGAAATTAACCAGAATCCCCGCGCAGCCTCTGTGCGGCTGAGAGCCGTGAGAAAAATTGGAGTTGATCCCGCGTGAGCACTGCACTAAGGCGCTCCGTACAGCGGAGCCCAGTCACTACCCAACGACCCCTCAAGCTCATCACCTCTCCGGTTCGACGATCACGGTCGTTCCCGTTTGTATGCATGGGCATTCTGTTCATAGGCGTAGTAGCGGTGCTACTGGCCAACATCTTCGTTTCGAACACCACTTACCAGATCAACGAACTGAGCGAACGCAGCGAAGACCTCAAATCTCAGCGCGACCGACTTTCTGAAGACATCGCCTACCGGCAAAGCCCGCAGAACGTACACAAAGCAGCGCACGAGATGGGCTTGGTGCCCGCTGACAAGGTGTACTTCGTCACCACTGACGGCAAAGTCGTTGAAGCGAAGGAAGATCCTGGAAAGAAAGTGGGAACCGTGCCTGGCCCGCGTGCCGATACAAGGGATGACGCTCGACCAAACTTACGATCGGATGAGAGGCTTCCCGCAGTCGGTGAAAGTGGAAAAGACCTCGAAGCGCCCACTATCAGAACCCCGTAGAAAAGGATGAAAAATGCCCGCGACGATTGCCAGCCGAAAGGTTGCTAATCCCAAACGTCGCATGGCATTAGTCGTATTCGCGATTGCCGCTGTCCTTGTTCTTATCGTGGTCAAGCTCGTGTCGATTCAGGGCATGGATACCGCGAAACTGGCAGAGCAGGCATTGGACTCGCGACTTGTCAGCAAAACATTGCCTGCCAAACGCGGCTCTATTCTTGCGGCTGATGGAACTGTTCTCGCAGATAACGCCAGGCGTTTCAAGCTGGTTGCCGACCCGGTCAATGTGGCGGCTTACAAGGACGAAAACGGTCAGGTTGTTGGTGCATGGGGCGCTGCAAACGAAATTGCGACCGTTCTCAACACCGATCCCGGGCTTATCTACCCCAAACTCAAAGAACAAGGGGAGAAGCGGTGGAGCCCCATCGCAGACGGCCTCACGAGTGAAGTCTGGGTAGAGATTCGCGAACTCAAAATCCCCGGCATCACGGTCGAAGAGTCCTCAGTCCGCACCTACCCCGCAGGTGAAGTCGCCGGAAACATTGTGGGATTCGTGGGATCTGACGGTGAAGCCCTCACCGGTGTCGAGCGCCAATACCGTCACCTCCTTACCGGTAAAGACGGAAAGGAGCAATACGAACGCGGACTGTCCGGTGACCCCATTCCACTTGGAAGCAATTCACAAGTTCCACCCGTGGACGGAACGGGTCTCCAGCTCACCATCGACACCAATATTCAGATGTATGCGCAAAACGCCATTGGCGAAGCCGTGAGAAAGCACAAGGCCGAATGGGGATCCGTCGTCATTCAAGAAGCGGGCACAGGACGTATCCTGGCTGCAGCCGAATCGCCCACAGTTGACCCCAACAACCCCGGTAAGAGCAAGGCCGAAGACCGCGGGTCACGAACCTTCACCTCCAACTTCGAACCTGGGTCGACAGCGAAACTCATTACCACCTCGGCGCTCATTGAAACCGGCAAAGCAACCGCGGATTCTCAATACGTGGTGCCGGACAAATGGAAAGCCCCCAACGGCGAAGTCTTCCGCGACTCCCACAACCACGCCGACCAAAACCTCACCTTGGCAGGAATCCTCATGGACTCCTCCAACACGGGAACGCTGATCGCAGCCGAGGGGTTGAATAACCAAGAACGCTACGAGTGGCTCAAGAAATTTGGGTTCGGCACGCCCCCGGAACTGGAGTTTCCCGGAACGAGCCGCGGCATTCTGCGTCACCCCAAGTCGTGGGACGGACGTACCGAACAAACAGTATTGTTCGGTCAAGGTGTTGCCGCGACCGCGCTACAGACCACGCAAGGGTTTTCTATCATTGCCGATGATGGAGTCGCGCACCCACAACGCATCGTCAACGGGACTGTGGACCCCACCGGAAAAGTCACGGAAATCCCCTTCAAAGACGGCACCCAGGTGGTTAAGCCTCAGACCGCGCAGTCGATGCGAGAGATTCTCGAAGCGGTAGTCGAAGACGGGACTGGAGGCAATGCCAAAGTTCCCGGATACCGGGTGGGGGGTAAGACCGGAACAGCCCAAGCGCCATCGGACAAAGGCGGCGGATACGACGGGTACACCGCAAGCTTTATCGGAATTGCTCCCATTGACGACCCCAAAATCACCGTGTCGGTGACCCTGCAACGACCACGCAAAGGGCACTATGGTGGTGCGGTGGCCGCACCAGTGTTTTCCGATGTCACCGGCTACGCGCTCAAACAGATGCGTGTGCCTCCATCCGGCCCTGTCCCTGAACTTCCAGCTAGAGAGTGGAAAAATGAAGATCGCTGACCTCACGCTTGAGAACACCACGGTTGTGGGAGACACCGACCGTGACATCACGAGCGTGGACAACGACTCACGCACGACCAAGCCGGGTGGGCTATACGCAGCCTTTCCCGGCGCTAATGTCCACGGCGCTAGCTTTGCAGCCCAGCTGGTCAACCAAGGAGTTCACGCGTTCCTCACCGACCCGGCCGGCGTCGAAATCATGCGCGAAGCAGGCCTGGACTTTACCGACCTGACAATCCTTGTTCACGAGTTCCCGCGAGCAGTAGCTGGCCACATCGCCGCGCAAGTGTATGGAACCGGAGCAAGCCCTGCCATGTTTGGCGTGACAGGCACCAACGGTAAGACCACAACCACGTTTATCCTCGATGCGTTCCTCCAAGCGCTAGGTCACACGACTGGGTTGATTGGAACGGTTGCCACAGTGATCGCAGGTGACCGGGTTGACAGTGTGCGCACCACCCCTGAGGCTGCGGCTTTACATCAGCTTTTAGCTCGGATGCGGGACGCGGGTGTCGATACGTGCTCGATGGAAGTGTCCTCCCACGCGCTGAGCCAGCACCGTGTCGACGGGGCGCACTTCGACGTGGTGAGTTTCACGAACCTGTCCCAGGACCACCTGGACTATCACGGCACCATGGACGAGTACTTCAACGCGAAAGCTACTCTCTTTACCCCGGTGTTTGCCTCCCGCGGAGTGGTGGTTCTTGCGGATGACTGGGCGCGCAAACTCGTTTCCGTCTCCCAGATCCCAGTGGTGACTGTGTCGATGAACAGCGAAGACAAGCCCGACTATCTGGTGGTTCAGAGTGCGAAATGGGAATTGCACACGCCACAGGGGAATATACCGTTCACGCCTGTTCTTCCGGGCTTGTTCAACGTCACCAACACCGCGCTGGCCCTTGCCATGCTGTTGGAGTCCGGAGCTTCGTTTGAGGCAGTCGCGTCGATTGCGAACGGGACCGAGGTCGTTGTTCCCGGACGTATGGAAGTGGTCAACGCTGCGCACCCGCGGGCCATCATCGACTATTCGCACACGCCAGACGCCATTGAAAAGGTGCTGGATCGGTTGTCGGGCGACCCCGTGGTCGTGGTCGTGGGTGCCGGAGGCGACCGAGACTCCACCAAGCGCGCTGCCATGGGTGAAGCCGCCGCACGCGGTGCAGATGTGGTAATTGTCACTGACGACAATCCGCGGTCAGAAGATCCGGCCTCGATTCGCGCACAAGTTTTAGCTGGTGCGCGCGAAGCAACTGACGTACGTGCTCACACCATCGAAGAGGCTGATGGCCGTGGTTTAGCGATCCGCCGAGCGGTTGAGCTCGCAGGTGTAAACGGGACTATTGTTGTTGCTGGGAAGGGACACGAAACCGGTCAAGAAATCGCCGGTGAAGTGCTCCCGTTTAGTGACCGTGACCAGACACGCGAGGCCATTGAGGCCTATCACCGTGAAGAGAACCGGTAAAGTTCAGGAATGATATGAAGGAATTCACCGCACAGCAGATTGCTGACATCGTTGGGGGAGAGCTGTATGGCATTGACCCCCAGACAACCCTGAGTGCCGGAGTTGAAACCGATTCCCGCGAAATCTCCACCGGCGACATCTTTGTGGCTCGTCGAGGAGAAACGACGAACGGAATCGAGTTTGCGCCCTCGGCGATAGCCGCAGGTGCCGCGCTTGTGATCGCCGAAGCTGTCCCCACCGTTGGCGATGACACACTCCCATCGTGTGTGGTCACCGACGCGACAGTCGCGCTCGGAAAGCTCGCCTCGGCCAGTGTTGAAGCGTTGCGCGAATCGATGACCATCATCGCGATCACTGGCTCAAGTGGGAAAACCTCGGTGAAAGACCTCGTGTCTGTTCTTTTGGCTGGTGAAGGTGAAACCGTCTACCCGCCCAACTCGTACAACAACGAGGTGGGCGTTCCTCTGACAGCCCTGCAGGCAGGGGAGTCGACCCGTTTCCTGGTTCTCGAAATGGGTGCGCGATCCATCGGAAACCTCGCCTACCTCACGTCGCTTATCCGCCCCGATATTGCAGTCGAACTCAACGTCGGTGCCGCTCACTCGGGCGTTTTCGGTTCGATCGACAACACTGCACGGGCTAAAGCAGAGCTGGTTGAGTCGCTTCAGGAACCAGGCTGGGCGGTCCTCAACGCCGACGACCCGCGCGTGCGTGACATGCAGAACGTGCTTGCCCAGGGTGTTAACACCATGTGGTTCAGCGAAGGCGAACCCACGAACCCAGACTCAACGGTGTGGGCGAGCGACGTCACCACGGGAGCAACCGGACGCTCTTCGTTTGTTTTGCACCTTCCTGGCGAAGAACCCGCACAGGTTGAACTGTCGCTTTTGGGTCAGCACCACGTATCGAACGCGCTGGCGGCCGCGACAGTAGCGCACCTGTGTGGCGTGACTGCCCGCTCAATTGTGACCACCCTGGCAACCGCTGGTGCTGCAAGCAGGTGGCGAATGGAACTCGTCGACTCACCAAATGGTGTGACCGTCATCAACGACGCGTACAACGCCAACCCCGACTCTATGCGCGCCGCCCTCAAGACACTCGCCGAGATGGGCCGAGGCGATGACGAAAACCCACCTCGGCGCACGGTAGCGGTGTTGGGTGAAATGCTCGAACTGGGCGATGCGTCAGTCGAAGAGCACGACAAGATTGGAAGTCTTGTGGTGCGCTTGAACATCTCACGCACGATCGCGGTAGGTGAAGGCGCACGTCCCATCTACCAGGCAGCAAACCTAGAAGGATCCTGGGGGAACGAAGCCACATGGGTTGAGAATGTCTCGGACGCCCGCGACCTTCTGCAATCCGAACTCAAACCAGGAGATCTGGTCCTTTTCAAGTCCTCGCGTGATGCTGGACTGCGCTTCCTCGGCGATGAGATCGCCGGAGTTTCGGGGGCCCAGTGATTGCCGTACTTCTTGCCGCATGCATTGCGCTCGTCCTGACGCTGGTGGGTACGCCCCTCTTTATCCGTGTGCTCGTGAAACGCGGTTACGGACAGTTCGTCCGCGACGATGGTCCAGCGTCCCACGCCACCAAGCGCGGTACCCCCACCATGGGTGGTGTCGTCATTCTGTTGTCGGCAGTTGTTGCGTACCTCCTGGGGCACTTGTTCACCAGTTCGAGCCCTACGCCTTCCGGCCTTTTGGTGTTGTGGTTGGCAGTGGGCCTGGGAATCGTCGGGTTCTTGGACGACTACATCAAAGTGTCCAAACAGCGGTCGCTCGGTCTGCGCCCCGCAGGCAAACTGATCGGGCAGGGTTTCGTGGGCGTCTCGTTCGCGGTTCTTGCCCTGCTTTTTCCGAATGACTACGGGCGTACTCCGGCGTCAGCAAAAATCTCTTTTTTGCGCGATATTGATGCGTTAGATCTCGCTTTCTGGGGAACAGCAGTGGGGGTGGTCCTGTTTGTGGTGTGGGCCAACCTCATCATCACTGCTGCATCGAACGCGGTAAACCTCACCGATGGTTTGGACGGACTCGCTTCCGGTGCGGCCGCGGTGGTATTCGCCGGGTACGTCATCATTACGTCGTGGCAGTCGATCCAGAACTGTGACCTCATGAGCACTGCCCGCGCCGGATGCTACATCGTACGCGACCCACGCGACTTGGCCATGGTCGCAGCGGCAATGGGGGCAGCGTGTATCGGGTTCCTGTGGTGGAACGCTTCGCCCGCCAAGATCTTCATGGGTGACACTGGTTCACTCGGAATCGGTGGTGCGATTGGTGGTCTCGCGATGATGTCACGCACCGAGCTTCTGCTGGTTGTCTTGGGCGGCCTGTTTGTCATCATCACCGTTTCGGTGATTGTCCAGGTGACATCGTTCAAGCTTACCGGTAAACGCGTGTTCCGCATGGCCCCGCTGCAGCACCACTTTGAGCTGAAAGGATGGGGCGAAGTGACCATCGTGATCCGTTTCTGGATCGTGGCGCTGATCGGTGTTGTGATCGCAGTGGCCCTGTTCTACGCCGAGTGGGTGTCCTACCTTGGCTGATGTCTTGGTACCCGGTGCCACACCCGTGGACTATCCGCTCGCTGACAAGATCCCCGAGCAGATTATTGGCCCTGAGTCGCCCTTAGACGGTCTCACGATTGTAGTGACCGGCTTGGGTGTTTCTGGCTACCCCATGGCTGTTCACCTCGCTGAACGAGGCGCTCACGTCATTTGTGTCGACGGCGACACTCAGATCGACCGGAGTGAACACGAAAAGATCTTGCGCGTATTCGACGTGGACATTCGCCGTGGCCCCGAACACGTCACGGAGCTTCCCACGGCCCCCGACGGTTCGCTTCCCGACCTGGTGTGTACGTCCCAGGGATGGCGTCCCGACCAGCCGCTTTTGGTGGACGCTCAGGCCAAGGGCGTGCCAGTGATCGGTGAAGTCGAACTTGCGTGGCGGGTGCGTGGCACGAACGCCGCACCGTGGCTGGTCGTCACGGGAACGAACGGTAAAACCACGGCCACGTCCATGCTCGCGTCGATGTTTCAGGCCGCGGGCGTGAACGCTGTTGCGTGTGGCAACATCGGTTCTCCTCTTCTTGAAGCTGTTTTGGACCCGGCTGCTGAAGTCCTTGCGATTGAGCTTGCGAGCTTTCAACTCCACTGGCAGTTTTCGATGTGCGCCCACGCCGCAGTGGTACTCAACCTCGCGCCTGATCACGTGGATTGGCACGGGTCGTATGAGAACTATGTGGCTGACAAAGCACGGGTGTTCTCGAACGTAATGAAGGCATGCGTGTACAACCGGGAAGATCTGGCTACGCGTACGTTGGTAGAAGATGCCGAGGTGGTTGCCGGGGCCCGCGCGGTCGGTTTTGGTTTGAGTGTCCCCGGGCCCGGAGAGTTTGGCCTGGTAGAAGACGTCTTAGTGGATCGCGCCTTTGCGCCTAACCGTTATTCGAGCGCGTTGGAATTGGCCAGCCTGGAAGATGTTGCGCACGCAGCTGGAACAACGTCCGCTCCAGCCCACTACGTCATGAACGCGTTAGCAGCGGCTGCGCTTGCCCGCAGTATCGACCTTCCACCAATTGCGGTGCGTGACGGCTTGCGGTCGTTCTCGCCAGGTGACCACCGGATGCGAGTTGTGCGCACACACGACGACATCACCTGGGTGAATGACTCGAAGGCGACGAACCCGCACGCAACAACGGCAGCGCTGGGATCCTTTGACCCGATCGTGTGGATCGCCGGTGGTCTGCCGAAAGGGGCCGACTACCACGACATCGTTGCCACCTTTAAAGACCGCCTCAGGTCAGTGGTCGTCATTGGTGAAGACGACTCTGCACTGAAGAGCGCACTGGAAGCATCGCAGGTTGACGTGATCCGCATCGAACCTGGGCCCAAGGTCATGGAACGCGCGGTCAGTGCCGCTAACGACGCCGCGCAGGCTGGCGACACGGTGCTGTTGAGCCCAGCCGCAGCAAGCATGGATCAGTTCACGAACTACGTGGAGCGTGGCGACGCTTTTGAACAGGCAGTAAGCGAGCTGTAAACGTGGCGAGCCAGGCAGTAGAGAACCCGTCTCGTGCGCGCCGTTGGGTCGAGCAGTGGAAAGAACTGTTAGACGCCCCGGTCGCCACTTACCACATCGTGCTGTGGTGTGTTGTTCTGCTCACCTCGTTTGGTCTCATCATGGTGCTTTCGGCGTCGTCCATCACCTCGTACGCAGGTGGTGAGGGAAACCCTTTCAGTGTGTTTCTTCGGCAAGCCATGTTCGCTGTGGTCGGGATGGGCTTGATGTTTGTTGTCGCACGCTTCAAGGTAAAGACCTGGAAGAAGCTCGCTCCCGTGCTTCTGATAGGCGGACTTCTGCTACAGGTTCTGCCGTTGACCCCGCTTGGCGTTGAAGTCAACGGAAACCGGTCATGGTTCTCGGTGGGTGGCGGTTTTCGAATCCAGCCAGCGGAGTTCGTCAAGATTGCGCTGTCGCTGTACATCGGTCGTTTCATGGCAGCGAAAATCCGAGAGCTTTCGTCTTTTACCGTTGTGATTCCAGTCCTTGCCGCCACTGGCCTGTCGATCGGGCTCGTGATAGCCGGGCACGACCTCGGGACCGGGCTGGTGCTCATCGCAGTTGCCCTTGGCGCGCTTTTTGTGGGAGGACTGCCGTGGAAGTGGATTATGACGCTCATGGCGGCCGCGATCGCTGGTGTGGCGGTGTTGGTTCTGACGAATGCGAACCGAATAGCGCGCATTCAAGCGATGTTCACCGGTCACTCGTCTGACGTGTCGGATCCGCTGGGGCAGCACTGGCAGTCCAACCACGGTCTGTACGCGCTTGCCTCCGGAGGATGGCTAGGAGTCGGCCTCGGTGGGAGCCGCGAAAAGTGGGCGTGGTTGCCGGAAGCTCACAACGACTTCATTTTCGCGATCATCGGCGAAGAGCTGGGGCTCGTGGGAACGTTGGCTGTAGTTTTGCTGTTTGCTCTTTTGAGCTACGGAATTGTGCGCATCATCATGCGTTCGCAAGACCGGTTTGTCCAAACGGTTTCGGCGGGACTCTTAGCGTGGTTGGCCGGTCAGGCGTTTATCAATATCTCGGTTGTGACTGGCCTGTTGCCGGTGATCGGTGTGCCTCTGCCATTCGTGTCATACGGTGGTTCTTCGCTGGCCGCGACACTGATAGCTGCGGGGGTTTTGTTGTCATTTGCACGTTCTGAACCTGGTGCTTCGGAAGCGCTTGCGTCGCGTGGTTTCCACCTGCGAAGTACGCTGCTGGGCCGAATGTCAAGAAAGAGTAAGAATGGTTAACGTCCTTTTTGCTGGTGGTGGGACAACGGGGCACGTGGCTCCGATGCTTGCTATTGTCCGCGACTTCACGTTCCAAGACCCCAACGGAAACGTGACGATCCTGGGTACCGAGGAAGGGCTAGAGAGTCGCCTCGTTCCTCAGGCAGGATATGAACTCAACACGATTGAAAAGGTGCCGTTTCCCCGCTCCATCAATGCGTCGCTTGTGAAGTTCCCCGGTCGTTTGGCCGGAGCAGTTTCGCGTACCAGGAACTTGATTAAGCAAAACAACGTCGACGTGGTTGTGGGTGTGGGTGGATACGTGTCTACACCTGCCTACTTGGCCGCAAAATCCTTGGGAGTGCCAATCGTGGTCCACGAAGGCAACGCCGTACCGGGACTTGCGAACAAACTGGGGGCACGTTTTACCAAGCATGTCGGCTACACGTTCGCCTCGACCCCAATGAAGGGGAAGCACGTGGGAATGCCCATGCGTCGCGAGATCGCTCAGATCAACCGCAAGGACCCGCTGACTCGGTACGAAGCCATGCAGAAACTCGGCCTGGACGCGTCCCTTGCCACCGTGATCGTGACGGGCGGTTCCAGCGGTGCACAGGCTATTAACGACGCGTTCTGCGACGCGGTTGACGAAATTCGGCGCACCGGTGTCCAGGTACTGCACATCACGGGAATCGGCAAGGCTGACAAGATTCGCGAAGCCACAGCAGACCTGCGCAACTACCATGTCACGGAATACGTAGACGGTATGGAGACGGTGTACTCGGCTGCGGACCTTCTGATTTGTCGAGCTGGCGCAGGGACTGTCGCCGAGGTGACCGTCGCCCAAGTGCCGGCACTGTATGTTCCGCTGGCGATCGGCAACGGCGAACAAGTGAAAAATGCCTCGGATCCTGTCACTGCCGGTGGGGCGCTCATGGTGGACAACGCGGCGTTTAGCGCAACGACCATCAAGAACACGGTCATTCCGCTTGCCAAAGATCCCCACCGTTTGAAGAACATGACCAAACGCTTGAACGAACTCAAGTTCCCGGCAACAGCCGACCGCGATGTGACACGCATGATCTTCGAGGCAGCGAACGTCCCGTACCCGGACAGGGCATACCCGTATGAACTCATGACCCGTGACGAACGAGAGGACCAGACGTGAGCACGTACCACTTCATTGGGATCGGAGGAGCCGGCATGTCCGGCATTGCCCGCATCATGCTCAGCCGTGGCTACACCGTGACTGGTTCAGACGCAAAAGAGTCAGCGGTGGTCGATGCGCTGCGCGCTCAAGGTGCCCACGTGTTCATTGGGCACGACGGCTCACACGTCGAAGGCGTCGACACCGTTGTTGTGTCTTCGGCCATCCGGCCCACTAACCCCGAAATCGTGCGCGCACAGGAACTCAACATTCCAGTGATTCACCGTTCGGACGCACTTGCCATGCTCATGGAGGGCAAGCGGACCATCGCAATCGCCGGGACGCATGGAAAAACGACAACCACCTCGATGACCACAGTGGCCCTGCAGGCAGCGGGGGAGGACCCTTCCTTTGCGATCGGTGGGCAACTCTCGAAAACTGGTACCAACGCGCACGCCGGTTCAGGAGATGTGTTCATCGCTGAGGCTGACGAATCTGACGGGTCGTTCTTGAAGTACCGCCCAGAGGTTGGCGTCATCACGAACGCTGAAGCAGATCACCTCGACCACTATGGGAGTTGGGAGCGTGTCCGCGAAGCATTCGTCGACTTTAGCTCCCACGTAGGAAAAATGGGCGGCACCCTCATCGTGTGTGCAGACGACGAAGGTGCGGCCTCGATCGGACGTGAAGCTCGTGAACGAGGGAGCAACGTCATCTTCTACGGTGAAAATGACGATGCTGACGCACGCGTTAAGGCGACGACCCACGGACAAGGGGTTAGCGTCTCGATCACATACGAGGGGCAGAGCTATGGGTTCGACATCGCGTTGCCTGGAACGTACAACGCGCTCAATGCAACAGCTGCGTTCTTGAGTGCGCGCACGGTAGGAGCGAACCCTGCAGGAATCATCCAAGGGTTGGAAAGCTTCACGGGTACGCGTCGCCGTTTTGAACTGCGCGGAACCGAAAAGGGAGTACGCGTCTACGACGACTACGCCCACCACCCCACCGAGGTGACAGCTCTGCTGACGGCAGCGAACAAAGTGGTAGATCCATCAAACAAAGTCCACGTGGTCTTCCAACCGCATCTGTTTAGCCGTACCAAGAACTTCTACCGCGAATTCGCACAAGCTTTGAGCCTGGCCGACGACGTTATCGTCCTGGACGTCTTTCCTGCACGCGAAGATCCAATTCCTGGTGTAACAGGGGAACTCATCGCTCGCGAGGTCACGAGCGACGTGACATATGTGCCCGCATTTTCTGACGCAGTACCAACTGTCGTCGAACGTGTGAAACCCGGCGACATCGTTTTGACGGTGGGTGCCGGCGACGTCACGATCTTGGGACCGGAGCTACTGGGAGCACTCGCACGGTGACATCCATCCCGGTCATTGGGAAGAAACGCGGAATCCACCTCGGCGTGAAGGTGGGCGCCGGAATCGTCGCGGGGCTCGTTCTCGTTGCGTGCCTCATGTTCTTTACGCCCATCATGGGTCTCAAAAACGTGAGCGTAGAGACCGGAGATCTGACTCCGGCAGAAGACGTGCGCACGTTTGTGCTTGAACGATATGGCGGTCGTCCGCTTCCCAGAATCTCCATGAATACGCTTTCTGGGGATATCCGCGCCGCATTCACGAAGTCCGAAAACGTGCGCGTGAGATGGTCGGGGATCAACACTCTGCACGTCACCATCACGGATAAAAAACCCGTTGCAGCACACAAAACCGACGACGGGTGGGTCAGGTACTCGTCGCGTGGCGAAGAAATCGACGTGGTTCAGCACGACCCTGAGCTCGTCAACATTCGCGGAGGCAGCCCCCGCGCAATTGAACAAGCTCTCGTTGTGGTTAAACACGTGCCAGATATTTCACGCGTCGAGTCAGTCGATGCACAAACCGAAGACGCCATCACGGTGGTGGTCACGCACGATGACTCCACGCGGCAAATCCGGGTGGGAGACGCCAGCGACATCGAGAAGAAGTTGAAAGTAGCGTTCAAACTCCTCGACCATTCCAAGGAATACGTCGATGTTTCTGCGCCAGATACCCCTGTCGCGCGATAAAGTTGAGGGCAGAGCCCACACGGCTTAAACGACACACCGCGGCGGTAGTTGCGCGAGTCCGTGAGTGGCAATAGCGTCGAGACAAAGACACCTGTCCCTTAAGCGTCGAAAGAGGAACCGACTTGGCTGAATACCCTCAATCCGGAGCAGACATCAAGGTCGCCGGAACCGGTGGCGGTGGTGTTAACGCTGTACAGCGCATGATCGACGTGGGCCTCCGCGGTGTCGAATTCATCGCGATCAACACCGACGCCCAGGCACTCGTGCTGTCAGAAGCAGACACCAAACTTGAAATTGGGCGCGAGCTCACCCGCGGTCTCGGTGCCGGTGCCGACCCAGAGATTGGTCGCAAAGCTGCTGAAGACTCCGAAGAAGCCATCCAGGAAGCACTCGAAGGTGCCGACATGGTGTTCGTCACCGCAGGTGAAGGTGGCGGAACCGGAACGGGTGCGGCGCCAGTTGTCGCACGCATCGCCCGCTCACTGGGTGCGTTGACCATCGGTGTCGTCACACGCCCCTTTACCTTTGAAGGACGTCGTCGTTCCGCACAGGCCGAAGCCGGAATTGAAGCACTTCGCAAAGAAGTCGACACGCTGATCGTCATTCCGAACGACCGACTCCTCACGATCTCCGACCGCAACGTCTCGGTCGTTGAAGCGTTCAAGTCAGCCGACGAAGTTCTGCGCTCCGGTGTGCAGGGCATCACCGACCTGATCTCAACTCCCGGCATGATCAACCTGGACTTCGCCGACGTGAAGTCAGTCATGCAGGACGCGGGAACCGCGCTCATGGGAATTGGTTCTGCGGTTGGTGAAGACCGCGCAGTCAAGGCAGCCGAAGCAGCAATCGCTTCACCGCTGTTGGAAGCGAGCATCGAAGGTGCGCACGGAGTCCTTCTCTCGATCCAAGGTGGCACCGACCTCGGCTTGTTCGAAGTCAACGAAGCCGCCCGCCTGGTGCAGGAAGCCGCTCACCCAGAAGCCAACATCATTTTTGGTACCGTGATCGACTCCAACCTGGGTGATGAATGCCGTATCACCGTTATTGCGGCTGGTTTCGACGTTCCTAAGAGCGAAACTCAGGCGGCAAGCCCGGCGGTGGCGACACAGGAAGCCACGCCCGCCTCGGACGGTCCTGCACAGGAAGCGGAAGAGAGCCCAGCGCCAGCGCCGGCAACGGAAGCCGAGCCAGCCCCTGCGGCGTCTCCAGTTCCGGAGTCCCTGCCGGAAGAACGAACCAAGAACTTCGATAACAACATCGAAATTCCGGACTTCTTGAAGTAAACGTGCTCTACAGCCGTTTCGTCCTCCCCAGCAGTCGCACACGCGCGCACGTCGCGTTCACCGACCGCTGGGGAGGTTTCAGTTCTACCTCTTTTAGCACGCTGAACCTGGCGTTGCGCGTGGGTGACGACGACACAGATGTGGCGGCTAACAGGGGAGTCCTCGCCAATACGCTGGGGCTCAATCCAGAAGCCCTGCGGTTCATCGACCAGGTTCACGGAAACCGGGTGATCGCGTGGGACGCAGACGGAGCGCACGATCCCCACACAGGTGAACGCGCGGAGTCGGTGACGGCCGATGCGCACGTGACGAAAACGCCTGGGCTGGGGTTAGTCATCATGGTGGCTGACTGTGTGCCGGTGATGTTCGCAGACCCCGAGGTCGGTGTCATCGGGGCGGCGCACGCCGGGCGAGCAGGAATGGTGGACGGCGTGGTGCCCGCAACGGTGGCGGCCATGCGTGAACTAGGTGCGTCTAAGATCCAGGTGGCGATCGGCCCGTCGATTTGCCCCCGTTGCTATGAAGTTCCTGCCGACATGCGCGCTCAAGTATCAAGCGTTGAACCGGTGACGGCTTCGGTTTCTCGGGATGGAACGCCTGCTTTGGATGTCGCCGCCGGGGTCGCTGAACAGGCTGCCCGTGAAGGGTGTGAGATTGTCGACTTCTCGAGCACGTGTACTCGCGAGTCCTCAGATCTGTTTTCCTACCGCAAAGACTCTATTACAGGGCGGTTCGGCGGTCTGGTGTGGCTAGAAGAATTAACGACACACCCACGCAAAGACGCATAACAACACCCGCCCTCCGGTACCTTCAAATATGAGGGAACCAAACCACGAGGAGTGCCAATGTCCACCCTGAAGAAAATCAGCAACTACTTTGGCTTCGGCGAAGAAGAAGCCTACGAAGCCGAGCCACGTCACGAACGCAACAGTCAGTACGAAGCTCCTGTGTACGAAGAAGAACCACAGGAAGAGGAACCCGCTGACGTGACGCCTATCCGTTCTTCTGTCCGCCCAGTAGAAACGGCATCGCCTGCGAACATGTCAAACATCCACGTGATCCACCCACGCAGCTACAACGATGCGAAAACGATCGGTACTGCTTTCCGCGACGGAATCCCCGTTGTCATGAACCTGTCTGCCATGGACGAAGCCAACGCAAAGCGTTTGGTGGACTTCTCTGCAGGCTTGATCTTTGGCTTGCACGGCTCGATCTCTAAAGTGACAAACAACGTGTTTCTGCTTACTCCTGCCAACGTTGAGGTGGGCGAAGAAACCGATTCCGTAGCAAAGACCCAGGCGAGCTTTTTTAACCAAAGCTAATTCGTGATTGTTCCCTCTGACGGGCTACCGTATACGGTGGTCCGTCAATTTTTTCTGAAAGAGGTTTCGTGGCAATAGTTCTACAGATTCTTGCGTGGCTCTTGTCGCTGTACGTGTATGTACTTATCGGCCGAGTCATTATCGATCTGATTCAAGTCTTTGCCCGAGACTGGCGCCCCACAGGTGCAGTGTTGGTGCTGTGTGAAATCATTTACACCATCACCGACCCTCCGATAAAGGCAATTCGCAAAGTTATTCCTCCACTCAGACTAGGAAATGTTGCGATTGACCTAGGGTTTATCCTTGTATTTATTGGGGTTCAGATGCTTTCGAGATTTCTCTTCGTCCTCTCGACGCAGGTAGGTTAGACTGTCCCCATATGATGACTTGACACATTCATGCTGGTGGTGCGGTATTGTGGCAGTGATCATCAAAAAAAGAATTTGTACGCACAACCGAAGGTGGCCACATGGCTCTTACGCCTGAAGACGTAGTCAACAAACAGTTCCAGCACGTTAAGTTCCGTGAAGGATACGACGTAGACCAGGTTGACGACTTCCTCGACGAGGTTGTCGTTGAACTGCGTCGCTTGAACGAAGAGAACGATTCACTTCGTCAGAAACTGTCTGTGGCTGAACAGCGCGTAGCCGAACTCGAAGCTAAGGGTTCGAACACTGAAGACGCGAACGCTACCCAGGCAATGCCAGCAGCTGTTGACGCTCCTAAGGAAGAAGCGCCTAAGGAAGCCACTGCCAAGAAGGAAGAAGCTAAGCCTGTTGTTGCTCCACAGCAGCCTGCTTCTGTTAAGGCGGAACCGGCTAAGGCTGACGCTCCAAAGGAAGAAGCAGCTAAGGCCGAAGCACCTAAGGCCGAGGTTGCCGACGACGCTAAGGTTGGCGAAGAAACCCAGGTTGCTCCTGCAGTTGCTACCCCAGACGCAAAGCCTGCAGCTGCTCCTGCCGCACCTGCTGCCACCGCACCTGCTGCGGCACCTGTTGCTGGCGCAGGCGACAAGGACGCTCACGGCCTGATCGCTTTGGCACAGCGCGTCCACGACGAACACGTTGCTGAAGGTGAGAAGACCCGCGACCGCCTGATCGGTGAAGCGAAGAAGAAAGCTGCCGACATCGTTTCTGAAGCTCAGAAGAAGCGTGACGAAACCCTGCAGCAGCTCGAAACGCAGAAGGTCAACCTGGAAAAGGACATCGACGGTCTGCAGAACTTCGAACGTCAGTACCGTACCCGTCTCAAGAGCTACCTCACCGACCAGTTGCGCGACCTCGAAAGCTCAGGTTCGCTTGCTCCTGAGACCCTTTCCAAGGACGCTAAGCACACGCTGTAAGCAGAGAGTCCGTGTGTAGTCTTTGACACAAACACGTTAAACGCACCGCACGTTCCTACGTGCGGTGCGTTTGTATATCGTAAGATCGAATTCGTTGAAAAAGCCCAAAGGAGATGTACGTGAGCACACGAGCTGTGACGCTATATGCACTAGCGCTAGGCGTCATCGCCATTGACCAGCTCGCAAAAGTTCTCGCGGTGAACTTCCTTCAAGGTCAGCCACGGATCGCAATCGTAGGAGACCTGGTGGGACTCACGTTTTTGCGCAATCCCGGAGCGGCGTTCGGAATCGGTGCCGGAGCAACGTGGATTTTTTCGGTGATCGCGATTGCGGTGTTCGCCGTGATCGTCTTTATCTCTCGTAGGCTTGCCTCCACGTGGTGGGCAATCGGCCTGGGCTTACTTTTAGGCGGTTTGACGGGGAACCTCATCGACAGGTTCTTCCGCATGCCAGCAAATGGGCAAGTCCCACAGTTTATGCACGGAGCCGTTGTCGATTTCATTGATTTGCACTTCTTTGTGTGCAACATTGCTGATATCGCAATCACAGGTGCAGCCGTCGTCATTGCACTTCTCACACTCAAAGGAACCAGCATCGACGGGAGGGAAGAGTAGTGGAACGCTCAATCCTTGTGCCCGAAGGGCTCGAAGGTGAACGCATCGATACCGCGCTGTCGCGCCTCCTTGGCCTGTCACGTTCGGCAGCTGCCGGACTCGCCGAGAACGGCGACGTTGAAGTCGACGGTGCCAAGGTGCCTAAGTCGATGCGAGTGACGGCAGGTTCACGTATCGACGTGACAATGCCGCAGCCTAAGGAACCGTTGTCGATCGTTGCTGAACCAGTACCGGGAATGAACGTGATCTACGACGACGACGCTTTTGTCGTGGTCGACAAACCAGTCGGAGTCGCGGCGCACGCAGCCGCCGGGTGGTCCGGCCCCACCGTGATCGGTGGTCTTGCTGCAGCTGGGTACCAGATTGCCACCTCGGGGGCGGCTGAACGGCAAGGGATCGTTCAGCGTCTGGACGTGGGCACCTCGGGAGTCATGGTGGTCGCCAAAGGCGAACACGCCTACTCTGTCCTCAAACGGGCGTTTAAAGAACGCACCGTCGACAAGACCTACCACGCCCTTGTGCAGGGGCTCCCAGACCCCGTGGTGGGCACAATCGAAGCTCCGATTGGCCGGCACCCACGCAAAGACGGTCTCTACGCGGTACGCACAGACGGCAAACACGCCGTCACTCATTACGAAGTGATTGAAGCCTACAGGTCAGCGTCGCTGATTGAAGTCAAGTTGGAAACCGGGCGCACGCACCAGATTCGCGTACACATGTCCGCTACTAAACGGCCCTGCTGCGGTGACATTCCCTACGGGGCGGACCCCGTGTTAGCTCAGAAACTGGGGCTTGAACGCCAGTGGCTCCACGCCGTCAAACTCGGTTTCGAGCACCCCGAAACAGGGGAGTACGTCGAATTCACATCTGACTATCCACACGATCTCGAGACCGCGCTCGAACGCTTACGAGCAGCACAGTGGTGAGGTAATTGGCTGACGACTTCGTACACCTGCACGTCCACACTGAGTACTCGATGCTCGACGGGGCGGCCCGTCTGGGTGACCTCATGGCGGCAACCAACGAACTGGGAATGCACGCATTGGCCACCACCGACCACGGGTACCTGTTTGGTGCGTTCGACTTCTGGAACCAGGCAACTAAAGCCGGCATCAAACCCATCATTGGTGTCGAAGCCTACGTGACTCCCGGAACGGCCCGTAACGACAAAACCGTCGTGAAGTGGCGCACCGACGAGTCCCAGCGTTCCGACGACGTGTCAGGTGGTGGTCGCTACACGCACATGACACTCCTGTCGCGCAACAACCGGGGAATGCAAAACCTGTTCAAAGCCTCGTCGCTTGCATCCTTGGACTCAGCTTTGGGTAACCGCCCACGCTTGGACCGGGAGCTTTTGCAAAATTATTCGGAAGGTCTAATCGCGACCACCGGGTGCCCGTCCGGTGAAGTCCAGACACGTCTGCGTTTGGGCCAGTACGACGAGGCCCGCAAAGCTGCGGGGGAGTACCGCGAAATTTTTGGCGCGGACTACTACTTCTGCGAACTCATGGACCACGGGCTCGAAATTGAACGCCGTGTAACCAAGGATCTTTTGCGGCTGGCTAAAGAGCTCAACCTGCCGCTTGTCGCTACCAACGACTTGCACTACACCCATGAGTCCGACGCCACAGCGCACGAGGCTCTGCTGGCTCTGCAATCCGGGTCCAAACTCCTTGAACCCACATACGATCAGGGCGGAAGCCGATTCGCGTTCTCGGGAACCGGGTACTACCTCAAATCGCCTGCCGAAATGCGGCACCTGTTCAAAGAGCTCCCCGAAGCCTGCGACAACACGCTCAAAATCGCAGACATGTGCGACGTGTCGTTCGACACCAGTGCGAACTACATGCCCAAGTTCCCAACGCCCGAAGGCGAAGACGAAACGTCGTGGCTCATCAAAGAGGTCGACAAAGGGTTGCACTATCGCTACCCACAAGGCATTCCTGATGAGGTGCGGAAGCAAGCCGACTACGAACTCGACATCATCATCAAGATGGGGTTCCCCGGTTACTTCCTGGTGGTTGCCGACTTCATTAACTGGTCCAAGGACAACGGAATCCGGGTGGGGCCAGGACGTGGGTCCGGAGCGGGCTCCATGGTGGCATACGCGATGCGTATCACTGACCTCGACCCCCTTCAGCACGGCCTCATCTTCGAACGATTCCTCAACCCTGAACGTGTGTCCATGCCGGACTTCGACGTGGACTTTGACGACCGTCGACGCTCCGAAGTGATCGACTATGTGACACAGAAATACGGTTCCGAATACGTCGCGATGATCGTGACCTACGGAACGATCAAGACCAAACAAGCGCTGAAAGACGCGGCCCGCGTGCTGGGGCACCCGTTCTCGATGGGTGAAGAACTCACGAAAGCCCTGCCTCCCGCCACGATGGCGAAAGACATTCCCCTTGCCGACATCGAAAACCCGGAAGCACCTCGGTACAACGAAGCCGGGGACTTCCGCAACCTCCTTGCCAGCAATGAACAAGCACGCGAAGTTTTTGAAACCGCCCGAGGTCTCGAAGGGCTCAAACGTCAGTGGGGCGTTCACGCGGCCGGTGTCATCATGTCGTCGGAGCCCATTATTGACGTCATCCCCATCATGCGGCGCTTTCAAGACGGTCAGGTCATCACCCAGTTTGACTACCCCACCTCGGAGGGGCTGGGCCTTATCAAGATGGACTTTTTGGGGCTACGAAACCTCACCATCATTTCTGACGCTCTTGAAAACATTCAGCGCAACCGCGATGTGGAACTGGACCTTGAGCGCCTCGAACTCGACGACGCCGACACGTACAAACTACTGGCACGCGGGGACACGCTGGGTGTGTTCCAGCTCGACGGTGGGGGTCTGCAGGGGCTACTCAGGCTTATGCAGCCGGACAACTTCGAAGACATTTCCGCAACGCTTGCTCTGTACCGTCCGGGCCCCATGGGTGCCGACTCACACACCAACTACGCCAAGCGTAAGAACGGCCTGCAAGAGATTACCCCGATCCACCCGGAGCTTGCTGAACCGCTCAAGGAGATCCTGGACACCACGTTCGGTCTGATCATCTACCAGGAACAGGTGATGGCGATCGCGCAGAAGGTGGCCGGGTACTCGCTGGGTCAGGCCGATATTTTGCGCCGTGCGATGGGTAAGAAGAAGAAAGCCGAACTGGATAAGCAGCAGGTCGGGTTCTTTGGCGGCATGAAGGAACGGGGCTACTCGGAAGAAGCAGCCCAAGCGCTGTGGGACATCCTCCTGCCATTCTCTGACTACGCGTTCAATAAGGCTCACTCCGCTGCGTACGGTGTGGTGTCCTACTGGACGGCATATCTGAAAGCTCACTATCCGGCCGAATACATGGCCGCTCTGCTCACCAGTGTGGGTGACAACAAAGACAAACTGGCGGTGTACCTGGGTGAGTGTCGCAAAATGCACATCACGGTCCTGCCACCGGATGTGAACGAATCTGAACTCAACTTCACACCAGTGGGCAACGACATTCGCTTCGGCATGGGCGCGGTGCGCAACGTGGGTTACAACGTGGTCGACGGGATCGTGGAATCGCGTACCGAAAAAGGCGCGTTCACGTCGTTCTCCGACTTCTTGGACAAGGTTCCTGCGCACGTGTGCAACAAGCGCACCGTGGAGTCGCTCATTAAGTCCGGTGCGTTTGACTCGCTGGGGCACACCCGCAGGTCACTCGTCGAAGTTCACGAAGAAGCCGTTGACTCGGTCATTGGGGTTAAGCGTCAGGAAGCCGCGGGGCAGTTCGACCTGTTTGCTGGCCTTGGTGACGAAGACTCTTCGAGCTTCTCGATCCCTATCCCTGATCGAGTGGAGTGGGACAAGAAAGAGAAGCTGGCGTTTGAACGCGAGATGATCGGGCTGTACGTCTCGGACCACCCGCTCAACGGACTCGAGGGAGTCATCGCGTCTGAATCCGATCTTCCTCTTGTGGATCTCATCAGTCACGGGCGACCCGACGGGTCCACCATCACGGTATGCGGCATGATCACGTCACTTGTGCGGAAGGTTTCGAAGAACACGGGACGTCCATACGCGATTGTCACGATTGAGGACTTGGAAGCTTCGATCGAGGTGCTGTTCTTTGGCGACGTGTATGAACCCGTTGCCGACATTCTGACGAGTGATTTGATCGTGACGATCCGTGGGCGTGTTAAACAGTCCGAAGACCGGCCCATCAGCCTCATGGCGCAGTCCGTCACGCTTCCCGATGTCTCCAACGCATCCGGTAGCCCGTTGCAACTGACCATTCCGCTAGATCGTGCAACCCAGAACACCGTGGAGGAACTCGACGAGATTCTGCGCGCGAACCCTGGCCCCACGGAAGTGCGGGTCAATGTGATGGAACCAGGGAAGCGCACGTTGATTCGTTTGAACCGCCGGGTCGAAACTGGTCCCAGCCTCTACGGGGACCTGAAGGCTCTGCTGGGCTCCCGCTGTCTGGGATGACCCGCTGCTATGAGGGGATGGGGCGCCGAGGTGTTCCACACCACTCTGAGTAGAATGGCTGTGTGAACGAACTGTTAAGAATCATCAAGGTGCCAGCGGGAATTTCTACTCGTAAGCTTCGCTCACTCGTTCCGCGAGCACATGATTCTTTGGACAAGGCACGCTCCAGTGTCGCCCCAGTGGTTGACGATGTCCGGGACCGAGGTCGTGCAGCAGTCATCGATGCAACGTCGCGTTTCGACGGGGTTGAGTTAGAAAACGTGCGGGTTCCTCGCGAAGAACTCACCCGCGCTCTGGCCGAATTGGACTCAGGAGTACGCGAAGCACTGGAAGAGTCAGTTGCGCGCTTGCGTCAGGTGAGCACACGCGATGTCCCGCAGGGTTCGACGACGGACTTTGACGGTTCTGTCGTGTCAACGCGGTGGACCCCGGTGGACCGCGTGGGACTCTACGTTCCCGGTGGTCGTGCCGTGTACCCGTCCACGGTCGTTATGAACGCGGTGCCCGCACAGGTTGCGGGCGTGGGGTCGTTGGCGCTCGCGTCGCCTCCCGGACCTTCTGGCTTGCCTCAACCGGTAGTTATGGCGACAGCTGAACTTTTGGGTGTGGATGAAGTGTGGGCCATGGGAGGAGCCCAAGCGATCGCGGCGTTTGCCTACGGTTTTGACGACGGCGAAGTGTGTGAGCCCGTCGATGTCATCACCGGCCCAGGTAATGCGTACGTGGCAGGTGCTAAGTCGCTTGTCCGATCGTTTGTGGGCGTTGATTCGATTGCAGGACCCACTGAGATTATCGTGTGTGCTGATGATCATGCGAGGCCTGAGTTTGTCGCTGCGGATCTCATCAGCCAGGCTGAACACGACCCGCTGGCGGCTTCTGTTCTTGTCACGGACTCGACTGACCTGGTGGACCGCGTGCAGGACGAACTGGCCCGCCAGATCGAAGAAGCCACACACCGCGAACGGATCCGTGAAGCGTTTGCTGGGTCTCAGTCGGGTATTTTGTTGGTCGAATCGCGTACGGACATGGTGCGCGTGGCGAACGTGTACGCGGGCGAACACGTCGAAGTCATGGTCGAAAACCCTCACGAGTTTGCGCAGGAACTGCGCCACGGTGGAACGATTTTCATCGGCGACTACTCACCCGTGGCATTGGGCGACTACTGTTCAGGATCGAACCACGTACTGCCCACAAGCGGAACAGCTACCCACGCGTCGCCACTAGGGGTTCACAGTTTCATGAAGAGTAGCCAGATTGTGAGCTACACACGTAACGGCTTGCTCGATGTGGCCGATCACATTGAGACGCTGGCCGATGCTGAAAACCTTCCCGCCCACGGTTATGCTGTGCATCTACGGAGGGAGAGCTAATGCACTGTCCGTTTTGTCGCCACAGCGATTCGCGCGTTGTCGATTCGAGAACCGCTGAAGACGGAGCGTCGATCCGCCGTCGCCGTCAATGCCCCAACTGCTCACGCCGCTTCACCACGATCGAAGCGACGAGCTTATCGGTGATTAAACGTTCGGGAGTCTCCGAGGAGTTTTCCCGTCAAAAAGTGGTCTCCGGTGTGCGTAAAGCATGCCAAGGACGTCCCGTCTCTGAGGACGATTTAGCGAAACTCGCTCAACGCGTCGAGGAGAACATCCGCTCGCAGGGGATCGCTGAGATCGACGCCGACGAAGTGGGACTGGCCATTCTGGACCCCCTTCGCGAACTCGACCAAGTTGCATACCTGCGTTTCGCTAGCGTGTACCAAGGGTTCGACTCACTCGAAGACTTTGAAGCGGCAATCTCCTCACTCCGTGCAGAACGCGAAAATGCACGTCTCGAACAGTAAAACCGTAGCCTAAATGGTCAGAAACTGATTCGATTTGCTCCTTGCACTGAGGTTCTGTGTAAGATGAAAGGGCGCTATGGCGCCTGCCACTGGTGGCTTCGGAGGGGAAGCCGATGCCACCAGTGGCCTTCTTATATTCCTGCAGGTCACTCGCGGTGAACCTCTACGCTGCTTGGGCAAGCTGAGGCTTGCGCGTAACCGCCCGGATTCCCTGGGCTGTGAGCTGACATTCCACGTCCTCTGCTGTTGCGCTCGGACCCCACTCGTCAGCGATCTCGGACAGAGTGCGCAGGTATGTGCCATACGTTGAGGCAGTCCACGCTGACCTTTGCTTCATGTTCAAAGCTCGAGCAGTTCGACCGTCGAGAATCAGCGGCATGTTCTCGCTTTCGTACAAGGGGTTTCGTCGCGAAAAGTACATGAGTTTCGTGAAATGCGATGGTCCCACGAACGGGATGCGCAGATCGGTGCTCCATGCCCAGTACGCATCTTCCGGTTCGCATTCGCGGGTCTTCGTAATCGCATCGTAAAGACGTAGAGCAAAATCTTCGGTTTCGAGCGGTTTGCATGCCCGGTAAACGGACCTGGGCGCGTTCCCGGCTGCCCACATGCTCACACCGGCATAGAAATTGAGTGCCGATTCAGGATCGTGGATGTGCGAACCCAAGTTAAAGAGAGTCCAACGGCTGATGACCTCGCTGGCTCCATTGAGAATCGCCGGGCGTGGACCCGTCCAAAACTTATCCCAGTGCGCTCTTCGCACGGGAGCTGACAGGGATGGAACGTGGGGTATATGTGGGCTGAACGATTGAATGAGTTGTGCGTACATTTTTCCTCCTGTTGTGTGTTGTGTACACGATCGTGACAGGAGGCACTGACACAGTTTTTCGATCACATGTACGAGTCGAGCACCGACTCGTTCGACGTGACAACAGTTAGACGTGACGTTGCACGCGTTAGCGCAACATACAGTTCACCCACGCCCTTCTGCGAATGTGCAATGAACGCAGGCTCAAAAATCACGACGTTGTCGAACTCCAGACCCTTTGCTCCGAACGGCGTGAGAACAGCGACTGTGCGGTCGATCCCCGCAGGGCCCATACCGTAGTCAAGACCCGTCTCCGTGAGCATTGCTTCAAGGATCTCGCGGTGTTCGGCGGCCGTGATGATCGCGCACGTTCCACCCAATTCCCAGTCAGTCAGCACTGAAGCCAACCGAGCCACGGACTCAGAAACCGAGGCAGTCCGAACGACCTCGGGATCGTGAGTGCCTTCCCTCACTGGGGTGGGGACGGCCAGCGTGGGGAAGTGGTCACTGAGAAGCTGGTTCGCAATCGACATGATGCGACCCGGGGTGCGGTACGAAACCGTGAGTTCTTGCGCATCAAAGGAATCGACGTGCGGTGACAGCATGGTGTTCCATGTGCGCTCTGAGTCCACAATTGAAGCCTGAGCCAGGTCACCCACAAGCGTGGCAGATTTGGACGGCACCCGGTTAAACAACAGGCGCAATTGCATGGGGTTGAGCTCTTGTGCCTCATCGACGATGAGGTGCCCATACGTCCATTCGCGATCCTCGCTGGCCCGCTCCGCCAAGGTTTGAGACGCGCCTGTGTCCGTGTACCGCTGCGCCAACTGCTCGGCAGAAATAAGGTCACCCGTTCCCGTCATCTCGAGGACACGTTCGGCGTACTCGACCTCGTGGTTCTGTTCATGTGCCTGACCGGGTGCGGCTCCTAATAGTTCGGCCAGCTCGTCCAGAAGAGGGACGTCCTCGACCGTAATGTCTGAGCCCGCAGGACGACGCAGACGCGCCATTTCTTCAAACGTCAGCACCTTGTCGGCAGCCGCCACCAACTTGTGCGGCTTGGAAAACAGAGCGTCCAGAACACCTCGGGGAGTCAACGGCAACCAATGCGAGTTGATCGCAACACGAGCGTCGCGTGAGCGGCGCACATCATCGACGATTTCCGCAATCTGGTCCTGCGACGCACCGCCCTCGCCGTTATCCACGATCCGCTGTGCCAAAGCATTCATCAACGTTGTTGCAAAGACTTCACGAGCGCGGTTGTGCGCGTACCCGGACCGGCGTGCTCGTTCGCGTGCGGTCTTCACCATGTCTCGAGTGAGCGTGACGCGCCGCAATCCCACGCTCAACTCGATGTCTGAAGCGGGGATTCGCTGGTAGTTCCGCACGGCTCGGGACAGCACCTTCACCATGCGGAGGTCGCCCTTCACCGCCGAGGTGGCAGAAGAGTCCCGTAGCGTCGTATCGACCCCGGGGAACAGTTGGCCCGGGGTTAACAGAACGGCGCCTGTTTCACCCAAGCTGGGCAAGACTTTCTCGATGTACTTAAGAAACACGGGAGACGGCCCAACGATAAGAACACCCGACTGAGCTATGGTCGTGCGGTGTTTATACAGGAGGAACGCGGCGCGGTGGAGTGCAACAGCGGTTTTTCCTGTTCCAGGCCCACCCTGGACCACGACAACGCCAGACAGAGGCTTGCGAATGATCGCGTCCTGTTCTGCCTGAATCGTTTCGACGATGTTCGACATCCGGCCCGTGCGGTGGGCATCGAGCGAGGCAATTAGGGCGCCTTCGCCACGCAGGTGCTTACGCTTGTTAGAGTCCAGGTCGTTCAAGTTCAGAACATCGTCTTCGATGCCCACAACTTCTCGCCCACGCGTGGTGAGGTGGCGCCTGAGCACCAGGTTTTCTGGTTGCGCGGCAGTCGCACGATAAAACGGTTCGCTGGCCGGAGCTCTCCAGTCCATGAGCAACTGCGACCGGTCCTGATCGCTGATCCCGATCCGCCCGATATACGTGGTGGTGCCGTCGCGGTCGTCGATGCGCCCAAAGCACAGTCCTTCTTCGGCACTGTTGAGGCGAATGAGCTGATCTTCGTACACCGTGGCAAACGCATCGCGTTCAGACCTGTTCTGGTGGTGGTTCCCCACGTGTGTGAGCCGTACATTCTGAAGTTTCTGGGTGGTTTCGGTACGGAGTTCGTCTAGCCTCGTGTAGACCGCATCGACGTGTTGCTGCTCGATGGAAATTTCGTTCAAATCGTTCACCCTGTACCTTTCCGGCATTCAATTATGCCGGAACCGAACGACCTTGGCGTCGAATTCCATGTGAATTTTGGTTCGTGCGCCGTGAGTTAAGTCATGCTTTGGTGACGGTGGCTGGAGCGAATCCAGTTCGCAACGAGGCGGCAAGGCCAGTTGCGTTGATGGCGCTTGCTGAGGCCACTACTACGACGTTCGCGCGCTGCCCCCGCGTCCGCCCGGTCGCGTTGACGACGTACACGTGTGCGAAGTGGGTGGCAATTGCCTGGATTTCTTCTCGCGCGTGCGCTGGGGTGCCTGCGATATTGAATAGCGCCAGGCCCTGTGGTTTAAGGGCCGAGGCGGTGTAGGCAAAGTAGGCATCAGTCGTGAGTGCCTGCGGAGTTGCGTCTCCGTCGAACGCGTCACGGACCACGATGTCGAGGCTTTCCGGTGCGAACGTTTGGATTTCGCGTGCCCCGTCACCCACCCTGAGCGCAAGTGCGGGGGAGCGGGGAAGATCAAACCACTCGCGTACGTAGTCCATGAGAAGAGCGTCGATGTCGATGGCTGTTTGCCGGGACCGTGGGTGAGTGGCGTGCAACCGGCGGGCTAAGGAACATCCGGCTGCTCCAATGTGGACTGCTCTGACCGAGGTGCCGTGCGGGAAAACCTGATCAATCGTGGTTGCCATCCAGTGGAGGTATGGGAAGTCTAAGCGATTCGGATCGTCCGTCGTGATCGACGAACTGGGTACTGAGTTGACGTAGAGAATCCACGAGTTGGGTTCACCTGGAATGTTTTCCTTGCGAGCAATTCCTGTGGATATCTCGACCTCGACGCTGGTGTCGCGTGTCCGTTTCCGTCCCATATGGGCCAAGTGTAGTTGTTGTCCCCGGTCACAGAGGTGGAATGCGGGAACCGTTCGTGTGTACACGGAGAGTGTTGCAGCGACTTCTCGTTGTGGAGAAAACGGCTATATCCACAGGCTGAAACGAGTGGGTTTCCGGTGGAGTAGATGAGCATGAAAGTGAGGTCATGGAAACAATAAACATCAGTACACCCGTCGATATTGTTCGTCTCGTCAACATGGCCATGGGACACGTCCCGCCCGATTCGCTTGTTTTTGTTCTTAAGCGCAACGTGGAAGGTCCAGGGGCTCTGGGCGGAAGCGTGCGCGTCAATTTCGATATGGAAGCTGTCCGTAGATTCAGTGCCGATGTCGCTCAACAAATGGCGCAGGTGGTTCTTCGTTTCGAGCCGTGCGAAGTGGTCTTCCCCGTGTTTTCGTGCGACGAAATCGCTCAAGCTCTAGGGCACACAGGAGAAGAACTCAGGAGCTCCGATGTTCACGCTCTTGTTCACGCGTGGACTGGGATTCAACGCGAACTCTCAAGAGTCGGAGTGAGATCTATTCCTCCCGTGTGGACAGGCCACAATAAATGTGGCTGGATTCTAGAACCTGAAATGTGTTCACCCGTTTCGAACGTAGAAACCACCACAAATCTGCCACCGCTGTCAGCACTCCCACACGTCAGGAAACGTGTGCGTGCGCAACTCGAGAGCTGCGTAGGTGACAAACGGAGTGATCTTGAAGCGCTTATCAGTGATGCAAGTGAGCTTTGTACCTTCGCTCTTTCAGAAACCACCCCGCCCGATTGGGACAGTATCCACGTGAGCGCTGGAGCAGTCCGAGCTATCGAGACGTTGAGCGACAACGGTGTAGGCCGAGACGCTCTCATCACTGTGTTTTCAGCGCGGCACCCCAGCTTTAGACCCGATGTGGTGGGGAACTTGAGTCCAGAAGAATTTCTGGAAACGATCTTGGAAATCTTAGAAGGGGACATTGAACAGTACCTTGCTGGAATGGACGCGATCCGGCCACACATGCCATACACGTACTCCGTTCTTATGTACCTCAAACTCGTCGCAGTCCACGCATCTGACGAGTACTTTAGTGAACTACTAGGCGTGATCGCGTGGTTCGAATGGGTTGCCGGGCACAACTCGTACGCTCATCATTTCGCACGGTCGGCGCTCGCTGTCGACTCGGCGAATAGCTTTGCTGGCACTGTCGAAGCGTTTGTAGAGCGGGGGATCACCGCTGTGTGGACGCGCTAATTTCACTTGCCGGGAATATCGTGCGAAAATTGGGTGTTGACCCAGTTGTATCCGCGAGGATTTGACTTGGGTCTTAGTACTGCCCATGTGGCAACTTAGGTGAAAGGTGACTTCGTGCCAGCTGTCGACAACGAGAAGCAAGCCTCAACTACTGCAAAGAAGAAGGCGACAACATCTAAAGCCTCTACCACTGCAAAGAAGAAGGCGACATCGACATCTAAGTCAACAGCTTCGAAGACTACCGGCACCAAGAAGACCGCCACCACGGCTAAAAAGACTGCTACGACTGCAAAAACTTCCACGGCAAAAAAGAGCACCAGTACTGCCAGGAAGTCGACCGCTTCCACCGCGAAGAAGAGCACTGCAACCGTGGCCACGAAGACTTCCACCGCTACGAAGAAGAGCACCACGGCTCCCAAGAAGTCCACCACCGCAGCCAAATCGGCAGCTACTGCGAAGCGCGCTGCCAAGGCAACTGCGGCAAAGGAAGCAGCGGCAAAGACCTCGACCCGGAAGAAAGCTCAGGACGCTGAAGAGGTCGAGACTGACAAGGTTGAAACCGACGACGTCGAAGATCTCGCTACGACTGACGAATCGACGGAAACGCGTAACTCCCAAGAAGAGGAGAAGGACGCTCAGATTAAAGAAGCCGGTGGCTTCGTGGTGTCCGACACCGATGATGAGGATCAGCCTGCACAGCAGGTTGCGACTGCCGGTGCAACCGCTGACCCAGTTAAGGACTACCTCAAGCAGATCGGTAAGGTCGCACTCCTTAACGCTGCCGAGGAAGTCGACTTGGCAAAGCGTATTGAAGCCGGAATGTATGCCGAGCACCTTGTCGAAGAAGGCAAGGTTACCGAAGCGCGCGATCTGCGTGACTACAAGTGGATTATCCACGACGGTCGTATTGCCAAGAACCACCTGCTCGAAGCTAACCTTCGACTCGTGGTATCGCTTGCAAAGCGCTACACGGGTCGTGGAATGCTGTTCCTGGACTTGATCCAGGAAGGTAACTTGGGTCTGATCCGTGCCGTTGAAAAGTTCGACTACACCAAGGGCTTTAAGTTCTCCACGTATGCAACCTGGTGGATCCGCCAGGCGATTACCCGCGCTATGGCCGACCAGGCACGTACCATTCGTATCCCGGTTCACATGGTGGAAGTCATCAACAAGCTCGCACGTGTGCAACGCCAGATGCTTCAGGACTTGGGTCGCGAACCCACGCCAGAAGAACTTGCTAAGGAACTCGACATGACCCCCGAACGTGTTGTCGAGGTTCAAAAATACGGGCGTGAACCCATTTCTTTGCACACCCCACTTGGTGAAGATGGTGACAGCGAATTTGGTGACCTCATTGAGGACTCCGAAGCCGTTGTGCCCGCTGACTCGGTCAGCTTTACCCTGCTTCAGGAACAGCTCCACTCGGTTCTCGACACCTTGTCAGAGCGCGAAGCTGGAGTCGTTTCTATGCGATTCGGACTCAACGACGGGCAACCCAAGACGCTCGACGAGATCGGCAAAGTGTACGGCGTGACCCGCGAACGTATCCGCCAGATCGAATCGAAGACGATGGCTAAACTCCGCCACCCGTCTCGCTCCCAGGTGCTACGCGACTACCTCGACTAATACCGAGGCCCATCAAGGACAGTGCGCAACTCAGCGAGTTGCGCTCACAATCGCGATGGCCGCGTTGTGGCAGTCAATGATCTGCGCGACGCGGCCCATGTGGGTGTCGACGGGCTGTGACAAAACAGCGCCTCCATGTTCTTGCGCGCGCTTCAAAGTTTCATCGACGTCGTTGACTCGCACGTAGATCTTCCAGTGCGCAGGAATTGAGAGGTCTGAGATATCGACCATTCCTGCAACGGGGGATCCACCAGCGGAGAAGGTGGTGTAGTCCTCCTCGTCCGCTTGAGTCTCCCATCCGAATACGGTGGTGTAGAAGTCTGCGACACCGGTATCAGTGGTGTGAAGTTCAAACCACGCCGGCGCGCCGACCGCATCGGTGAGGGCGAATCCACGGTCGTCGCCATACGACAAAACGCCAAAGCCAGTCTGCGCTGAGTCGGCAACGAGAGCCACCGAGGCGTCACCGTCAAAGTTGGGGATCGCCATCAACGCCTGTCCCTTGTTGTCGGCGATGTTTTGCAAGAACCCATCGAAATCCGCGACATGGAAATACAGAGACCAGAACCCAGGCTGACCTTCGGGCGCCTCGGCGGGTTGCTGACTGATACCCGCAACGGACGAGCCGTTCACAACGGCCCGCGTTCCGATCCCCATGGGACCTACCCCGTCAAACTCCCACCCGAAAACAGCGGAATAGAACGATTGGGATTCATCAACGTTTGGAGAGCTCAGCTCAATCCAGCATGGAGTTACAGGCTTGTTGTCAGTCACAGCCCCATTGTTGCATAGGAAGCATATGTGTCGATGCCGTCGACTAACGCTTTCGCATATGCCTCCGGGTCCTCCTGCATGCGTTTAGCTTCTTCCGGATTGCGCATTTCACCACATTCGACGATGACAGCTGGGACGGATGCGTGGTTCAAACCAGCGAGGTCGGTGCGCTCCACTAAACCGTCCTTACCGTAGCCTGCCCGGTTAATAGGGAACTTATTGTCCGTGAATCCTCGAACAATCGCTTCGCCTAGTTTTGTGGATTTCTCGAGGTTGTCACCCGGCGCCACAATCACGCCAAATCCGCGAATCGACCGATTGTCCGATCCATTGGCGTGAATGCTGACCATGAAGTCGGCGTCGTCAGCGAACTTCCCGCGTTCATCTACACACGGCCCGACCCCGTCATTGGAATCGCGTGACATGATGACGCGCGCCCCACGTTTCTCGAGTTCGTCGCGCACCTTCGTTGCGACGTTCCAGTTGAATTCGTGTTCGGGAAACCCATTGTCGGTCGCGGTGCCCGTGGTGTTGCACGCCTTTTTCCCGCCTCGGCCGTCGGGAACCTTCTTGTTGATGCGGGAAAGGTGCGAAGCATTGCCACCGTTGTGGCCGGGATCCAGGGCGATGACCAGCCCGTCAAGGGACTCGCTAGGTTTGCTTTGAGGAGTTTCCGGGGCCGAGGTGTCCCCGGGGCTGTGTTCGGTTGTGATGGGTTCGGGTTCAACCGTCGTGCGGGGCTGTGCTGTCTGGGTGCTCCCACAGCCACCCAGAAGGACCAATACTGCACACGCGTATAGCGCTATTGCGTGTCTCACACCCATCAGTCTACTCGACACAAGCCCCGTGAATCCAAGGTTTTGCACCGGCGTCGGCCTAGACTGGGACGGTGGCAACATCGGATTACGGAGCACGGCAACTGCAGGTCCTCGAAGGTCTCGAGGCGGTACGTAAGCGTCCCGGAATGTATATCGGGTCTACCGACTCGCGCGGCCTCATGCACTGTCTGTGGGAGATTATCGACAACGCTGTGGACGAGGCGTTGGGCGGTCACGGCGAAAACATCACAGTGACCCTTCACAAAGACGGATCGGTCACTGTCGAAGATAACGGACGTGGAATTCCCGTCGACATCGAGCCGCGCACAGGGCTCACTGGTGTTGAACTCGTCATGACCAAGCTTCACGCAGGAGGAAAGTTCGGTGGAGGCTCGTACTCAGCAGTGGGTGGCCTCCACGGTGTGGGCGCGTCAGTGGTGAACGCCCTTTCGAGCCGCTTGGACATCGAAGTGACGCGGTCCTCCAAGGTGTACCGCATGTCCTTTCAGCGGGGAGCACCTGGAACGTTTACGGATAAGAATGAGCCACACCCGGATAACGACTTCACCCCATTTAAAAAAGAGTCCAAGCTGGAGGTCGTCGGCAAGGCGAAACGAGGCGTCACGGGTACCAAAATTCGCTACTGGGCCGACCCTCAAATCTTCATTACCGACGCTAAGTTCAACTACGACCACCTCGTGGACCGTGCCCGCCAAACCGCGTTTTTGGTCCCGGGGCTTAAGATCACTCTTGTCGACAATAGGGGAGTGGCCGTCGACGAGACCGGGGCGCCTATTCCTCACCGCGTTGAAGAGTTCCAGTTCGACGGTGGGATCTCGGCGTTCGTCGACCACTTGGCACATGACGCAGCGGTGACGGACACGTGGCGTTTCACTACCCAGTCCTCGTTTAAAGAGACGGTCCCAGTTCTTAACTCCTCAGGGCACATGGAGTCGCAGGAGGTGGAGCGCGACATCACGGTCGATGTCGCGCTGCGCTGGGGAAACGGTTACGACACCATGCTGAAGTCGTTCGTTAACATCATTGCCACCCCTAAGGGCGGAACGCACGTCTCCGGGTTTGAACAGGGAATCGTGAAAACGATCCGCAAAGCGGTGGAAAGCAACGCTCGTCGCCTCAAGGTGGGCAAGGACAAACTTGAGAAAGATGACATTCTCGCCGGTCTCACCGCGGTGGTGACAGTTGCACTGGCCGAACCTCAGTTTGAGGGCCAGACAAAAGAAGTCTTGGGAACGCCTCCTGTTAGAGGAATCGTTTCGCGCGCGGTTGAAAAAGAGCTGACCTCTGTTCTTGAGTCTTCGAACCGCACTACTAAATCCCAGGTGAACACCTTGTTGGAGAAAGTGGTGGCGGAAATGAAATCGCGCATTTCGGCGCGTACACACCGCGAGAACCAGCGTCGCAAGACAGCGTTGGAAAGTTCGTCTCTACCTGCCAAGCTCTATGACTGCAGGAAGTCAGATGTCGAAGAGACCGAGCTTTTCATTGTCGAAGGTGATTCGGCGATGGGAACCGCTAAAGCGGCGCGAAACTCGGAAATGCAGGCGCTTTTCCCCATTCGTGGCAAGATTCTCAACGTGCAAAAGGCTTCTGTTGCCGACATGCTCGCCAACGCCGAATGCGCCGCCCTCACACAGGTCATCGGCGCGGGTTCGGGACGCAGTTTTGATCTCGAGCAGGCACGCTACGGAAAGGTCATCATCATGACCGATGCCGACGTTGATGGTGCGCACATTCGTACACTGCTCCTGACTCTGTTTTTCCGCTATATGCGTCCTCTTGTCGAGGCAGGTCGGGTGTTTGCCGCTGTTCCACCCCTTCACCGCATTGAGGTCGTCAACCGGGGTAAAGCAAACGACGTGATCTACACGTATTCGGAAGCCGAACTGCACAAGACGCTTGCGCGGTTGGACCGTCAGAAGAAGAACTACAAGACCCCGCAACGCTACAAGGGTCTGGGCGAGATGGACGCGGATCAGCTTGCGGAAACCACCATGGATCCAGAACATCGCATGCTGCGACGCGTGACAATGGACGACATCGCTCACGCTGACTCCACGTTCAACCTTCTGATGGGCTCCGAAGTGGCTCCCCGCAAACAGTTCATTGTCTCGGGCGCCGCGTCCCTGGATGCTGAGCGTATCGACGCGTAGATCACGCTCACAATTGCCGTCGAAACTTCCAGTCTGACCGGGGTAACTACCCCTAGCCGAAGAATGAGACCAACCATTTCGAATGTGTCTAACCGGCCCTGCAATCCTGTGAAAATCGTTAAAATTGTGGAGGATTAACCGCACTGCTGCGCACATAGTGTGCACATTTGAGGAGGCGACGTGGACCCGGTACTCATCGGACGGTGGCAGTTTGGAATTACCACCGTGTACCACTTCTGGATGGTCCCGCTCACCCTCGGGCTTGGACTGCTCGTGGGTATCATGCAGACCTTGTATTACCGCACCGGTGATGAGCGGTGGCTACGCTCCACAAAGTTTTGGGGCAAGCTTTACCTGATTAACTTCATCATGGGTGTCGCTACCGGTATCGTTCAGGAATTTCAGTTTGGAATGGCGTGGAGTGAGTACTCGCGTTTCGTGGGAGACGTCTTCGGTGCGCCTCTAGCAATGGAAGCACTCATCGCGTTCTTCCTGGAATCGACTTTCCTGGGAGTCTGGATCTTCGGTTGGAAGCGTCTTTCCAAGCCGTTGCACTTGACCGTTCTGTGGGCCGCCGTGATCGGATCGTGGCTGTCGGCCTACTTCATCATTGTGGCCAACTCGTGGATGCAACACCCCGTAGGTGTTGAAATGATCGATGGCCGCCCAGTCATGGTTGATGTTGTCGCTGTTTTGACCAACAACACGGCTCTATGGGCATACGCTCACACTCTTGCAGGTGCAGTTGCTGTAGGTGGTGGGTTCCTCCTCGGTATTGCGTGGTACCACCTGTGGCGCCGTCGCAAAGACGGAATCGACACCGTTGATGACAACGGCAATGTTGTCGTCGGTGACGCCCCTGAAATCGCTGGCCGTGACGCAAAAGACCACTCAGTGTGGATCAAATCGCTCCGCATGGGTGCATGGACTGCCATCATCGCGTTTGTGTTCGTCGCTATCACGGGTGACTTCCAAGCGAAGCTCATGTACGAACAGCAGCCTATGAAGATGGCGTCGGCCGAGGCTGCCTGCCACGACGGCGGACAGTTCTCTGTTCTGACCGTGGGTAAGCCCGACCTCAACTCGTGTGACTCCGTTAAACCTATTATTGAGATTCCTGGCTTGTTGTCCTTCTTGGCAAAAGGCGACTTCACCAGCGACGTTCCCGGCGTGAACACGCTGATTCCGGAATATCAAGAGAAATACGGAACCACTCTTCCCGAAGGTGACATGTACGGCGAGTACTCGGGTGCGGAAGTGGACTACCAGCCTCTTATGATCGTCACCTATTGGGGCTTCCGTATGATGATCGGATTCGGTGTCCTCTCAGCAGCGTTCGCCGCGTTGGCGCTGGTGCTCACACGCAAGGGCACTGTGCCACAAGCTAAGTGGCTGAACACCCTAGCCGTTTTGTCGATCTTTGCTCCATTTATTGCGAATTCGGCAGGGTGGGTGTTTACCGAAATGGGACGCCAACCGTTCGTGGTTGCCCCTAACCCTGACCCGTCAGGTGTTGATGGCGTGTTCCTCTACACGGCTGCGGCGATTTCACCGTCAGTCACGGCTGCTGAACTGATGTTCAGCTTGATTACGCTGACACTGTTGTACGGTGCGCTCATGGTGGTTGAGCTTAAGCTCCTCATTAAATACACCCGGGGAGGTGTCGTGTCAGCCATGCCAGAACTCGACACCCGCAACAACAAGCCCACTGTTGATGCGAAGAACGACGACGTCTTGGCGTTCGCTTACTAAGGAGTGGCCATGGAAATTCTGCAGACTATCTGGTTTATTCTCATCGCCGTCCTGTGGTTGGGGTACCTCTTCCTCGAAGGCTTCGACCTGGGTGTAGGTGTCCTCATGAAGACACTTGCGAAAAACGAAAAAGAGCGGCGCGTTCTTCTCAACTCAATTGGCCCTGTGTGGGACGGTAACGAAGTGTGGCTACTCACCGCTGGTGGTGCCACGTTCGCAGCCTTCCCCATGTGGTATGCGTCCCTGTTCTCGGCGTTGTACCTTCCGCTGACGCTCGCGCTCGTTGCACTGATCCTCAGGGCTGTGTCGATCGAGTACCGCGGAAAAGGTCATTCGGACCAGTGGCGTAACTTCTGGACCTGGGCTATGGCTGGTGGCTCGGCATTGGCAGCCTTCTGTGTGGGTGCAATGCTCGCACTGACAACGACCGGTCTGCCACTCAACGAAAACGGTGACAACATCGGCGGCCCGTTCGCGTGGGTGACGCTGTACGCCGTCATCGGTGGCTTGGGCGTACTCGGCTTCTCGATTCTGCACGGACTGCTGTTTGTCAGCCTCAAGACCGAGGGCGACATTCGCCACCGCGCTCACGCACTAGCCGCGAAGTGGGGCCCTGTGTTCTTGCTTCCGATCGTCGTGTGGGTGGTCATCGTCCAGGTGATGCACGGTCCTGCGTGGGGCTGGGCAATCATCGCGGTCGCCGCTGTCTTCGCTGCGATCAGCTGGGTACGCCTGCGTGCCGGTTCGGAAAAGGGCGGTTTCATTTTCCAGGGACTGTTCCTGGTCGCGGGAGTCGTGAGCGTATTCGCTTCGATCTTCCCCAATGTCCTTCCGTCCACCATCAACCCGGACTTCTCGCTCACCATCGCAAACGCGTCGTCGTCTAACTACACGTTGGGCGTCATGCTGTGGGTGACGGTGATCTTCGTGCCGATCGTTCTGGCGTACACGGTCTTCTCGTACACGCTGTGGGCGAAGCGTCTGCACGTTGACCACATTCCGGAAGCTCACCAGATTCCGGTGGTAGCTCGAATCAAAGCGTGAGTAAATCTCCCGTAGCGATAGCGCTCGGAGCACCTCAGGGTGCCCGGGCGCTCGCTTGGTTGGGGCTCGTCGCGGTTCTCAAAGCGGTGGGCCTCGTCCTCATTGCCGAATCCTGTGCGCGGGGAGTCGTCGCGCTCATGCACAATGAACCGTTTACATTCGCGCTCGTTTTGGGGTGTTTGGGTGCATGTGTGCGCGGAGTGGCGGTGTGGCTGACGAAGGCCGTGGGTGCGCGAGCCTCAGTGGGCTTTAAAACGGAGCTGCGTTCACGTGTGTTAGCCCGAGTGACCGCGGGTTCCGGCCGCGATACCGGAGTGTCTGACGGCGCCCTGTCGGTGAGCGTGACACGGACGCTGGACGAACTGGACGACTATTTTGTCCGTGTTTTGCCAGCACTGTTAACCACTATGTGCGTGCCGGCGATCATCATTGTGCGAGTCCTGTTCGCAGACTGGGTCTCGGCCCTTGTGATCGTCGTGACGCTCCCGCTGGTGCCACTTTTCATGATCCTGATCGGCAAGTACACGCTTGAGCGTGTGAGTGAAGCGACCCAGTCGCTGGATCAGCTGTCGAACAACCTGGTGGAACTTGCCCGTGGCTTGCCGGTGCTGGTGGGTCTGGGCCGAGTGTACGCTCAGACCGCGGCGCTGAAGTCCATGAGCGAGTCCTACCGCACCACCACACTGCAGACTTTGCGCGTGGCGTTTCTTTCCGCCCTGGCTCTTGAACTGATCGCGACCCTTTCGGTTGCAGTCGTCGCGGTGTTCATTGGCGTTCGCCTGGTAAACGGCGGTTTGGACCTGGAGGCGGGTCTGCTCGCGCTCATCCTCGCGCCTGAGTGCTTTTTGCCTCTGCGTCAGTTGGGCGCGGCTTTCCACGCAACCGAGAACGGTATGGCTGCGTATGAGCGGGTCAACGACGTCATTTCGCGTCCCGTTGATGCGCCAGTTGAGGGCCGCCCTGGCGGCCTTGCCGTCGCCGAGGTGTCCGTCACCTACGCGGGTCGACCTCGGCCGGCACTGTCCCCAGTGTCAGCTGACTTTTCAGGTCTTACAGCCGTGACAGGTGGGTCCGGTACTGGAAAATCGACGTTACTGGGTGTGCTGGCTGGGCTTGTGAGGTCAAACGACACGTGTACCGTGAGCGGGCACGTTGTGGGTGTCCCCGGAAAAATTGCGTATGCGGGTCAGGCACCTCGCACATGCGGAGAGACTCTTGAAGAAGAGGCTCAGCTGTACGGCGCTGAGCTCACGCCCTACCTCCAACGCGTGGGATTGGACCTCGACCCGCTGACGCCACCGTCGGCCCTGAGCCCGGGGGAGTTGCGCCGCTTCGCTATTGCTCGTGCTCTCATGCGGGTTGACGCAGGAGCGGAACTGCTCATCGTGGATGAGCCAACCGCTCACCTCGACGCGCAGACCGCGCACACGATCCGCACGGAGCTCCTCAACATCTCGCAATCGATCCCCGTGATCGCTGCGACCCACGACCCGGAACTCATCAAACTAGGCAATGAACTGCGCTTAGACGGTACCGCAGCCTCGGCGGAAGCCCAGGCAACCCCGCTCCCAACCCAGCCTGCACGCACCTCGAAAGCAGCGCCCACCTCGGCGGGGGAATCCCATATCAGCGCCCGCACGGCCCTTCGCAGGCTCATGAACGCCATGAACGTGCTTTCAGCGAAGTTCATCGTATCCACGTTGTTTGCGGTGGCTGCCGTGGCGTCCGCGGCGGCCCTGTCCGGAGTGTCCGCATGGCTCATTGTCCACGCGTCGTTCCAACCGCCCATCATGTATTTGTTGGTGGCGATCGTGGGTGTCCGGTTCTTTGGACTGTCGCGGTCGGTATTCACCTACGTCAAGCAGTTGCTGCTCCACGACGCGATGTTGACGTCGCTCACGCACTTGCGCGAACGTGTGTGGTTGGGTTTCGCGCGGGCCGGTACCGCGAACCGCACGCTGGTCCGAGGAGAGTTGGCCCTCACCCGGCTCGTCGCCGATGTCGACGATGTGCGCGACGGCGCCCCTCGTGTTGTGCAACCCCCGATCGTCGCCGCTGTGATCGCGGTGACGGCGACCGTGGTGATGGCGCTGATCCACCCCTTGGCGGCCGTGCTGACTGCTGTGTCTGCGTTGGTGAGCTTGGTGCTCGCGCCCGCGGTGACGCTTGTGGTGGACGGTCAGGCGAGTTCCGCCAGGTTGAGCACGCGCACCCAAGTGTTGGCGCGGATCAGCGCGTTCTTGTGGGCGCGTGAGGACGTCATGGTCAACGGCAGGGCGGCCGAGGTGGTCGACCGTATCCGTGAAATTGACCAGCGGGCGTCGCGCGCCGAACTTCGGGTCCTGTGGGCGGCCGGAGTTGGCGAAGGTATCGTCACAGTGGTCACCACACTCAACGCGGTTCTCATGCTTCCACTTTTGGCGACAGCCGTGGGCAGCGGAGCGGTTTCACCGGAGCTTTTGGCAGTGACCGTGCTGTTGCCACTTGCGCTCATCGACTGTTACATCGATTCGCTGACGGCTGTTCAGAACTGGCCTGCTCTTAAACACAGCCTGGCCCGTGTTCCGGCGCTGGACGAACGTGGAGAGATACTGCGTGATGCTCGCGAACCGATTGCTGAGTTTGATTCGGCTGAGCTCGACGATGTGGCCGCCCGCTGGCCAGGAATGACCGAGGACGTGTTCAGTGGCGTCTCGGCCTCCATTACCCCGGGGTCGTGGACGACGGTGACGGGGCGTTCGGGATCGGGGAAGACCACGCTGGTGAGTGTTCTGTTGCGCTTCATTGATCCGGTGCGCGGAAAGTACACGCTGAACGGTAGCGACGCCGTTGAACTCACAGCCACGCAGCTGTCGTCGGTGTTTGCGTGGTGCCCGCAGGAGTCACACGTGTTCGACTCCACGGTACGCAACAACCTGGCGATTGCCCGCGACCGGGACAATGCCCCAACGGATCAAGAGATTCGTGAGGTTCTGGCCCGTGTGGGCTTGGAAGAACTGGCTGAAGTCGACTCCCGGATCGGGGCCTCGGGTGCGTACCTTTCGGGAGGTCAACGTCAGCGACTAGCCGTAGCTAGAACGCTCCTCGCAGGGGCACAGGTCATCATTCTGGACGAACCCACCGCCCATCTAGACGAACAGCTTGCAACATCTCTCATGGACGATCTGCGGGAGGTCCTCAAGGACAAAGCAGTGGTCGTGGTGACCCACGACCACTCGCTGGTCCGGCCTAGCGACCGCGTAATCGCTGTTGACGAGTCCTAACGTTTAGTCCTTCTTCCCGAACATGATTTCGTCCCAGCTGGGAACCGAGGAACGTCCCTTCTTCTTGGGCTGTTCGTCGTTCTGTTCGTCTGCGTAGTCAGACACGCCAGGTTCGTCCAACAGCGACGGTTGGTCATCGTCTTGAGTAGGAGCCGGAGCGGCCATCACGGCGTCGTCGTGTGCGTCCTGCGGGCGCGACAGCGCCGAGTGAGCGCCGTCCGGCTGGGATTCGGGAGCGTCGGGAACAGACTGCACAATCGGCTGTGTTTCGTTCTTGCGACGACGTAGGCTCTCGAGAATGCGACCAGTTTCGGTTTGAGGGTCGCGGGTGTCGCGCTGGGTGTGATCGGCTTCGACATTAAACACCGAACCGTAGTCCGGGATGGGGCCGGAGTCAGATGGACCGGTGTCCGACAGCCAGCGTGCTTCTTCGTTGAGCGCGGTGACGGAACCGGCGCGGTACTCCCAGCTTGCGACCGAGGTAGTGTCGCCCACTGGGTAACGTAGCTCAACGTGCCACGCACCGGTGTCGGTGCGCCATGCGTCCCATGACTGTTCCTCAATGTCGCGTGCCTCGAGGCGTTCGGTGACAACCTCGCTGAGCGGGCGGGACCCGGACTCGGAGTACACCGGGCACTGACCGGCTGTGTAGGCGATGTGGCGACGTTCCGCAAGAACCGGGCCCTCGTACTGCTGGATCTGCGTCAGTGGGGCACCGGTGTCGTGTGCGACGTCCTCGGCCGACATGCCGGAACGAATCATCGCCTGAATCACCTTTGGTCGCACGTGGCCCGAACTGTGGCCGGTAACAGCGTGTGTGCGAACTCGACGGATCGCAGCGAAAACGTCTTCGGTAGCAGGCAAGAAATACTCGTTGCCTTGCTCATCGACGAGCTTGAGCGAGCCTTCTTCAATGCTTTGAAACGACAATTTAGTCACAACACACCATCCTTTTAGTCTTTCTAAGCGTGTCACGTCCAGGCCTCTGTCCCTGTCATCTGGGCGTGGCGAGTCGAAATTCTCTGGGTCCAGAAGTCAGGGTTAAAGTGGTTGTATGACTGAATCGCCCCTGTCGCCATTCGACGCAGTAGTTCTCATGTCTTTCGGAGGCCCTGAAGGGCCCGACGACGTTCTCCCGTTCCTCAAGAACGTGACAGCGGGTCGCGGGATTCCCGAAGAGCGACTCAAAGAAGTGGGCGAACACTATTATATGTTCGACGGTGTATCGCCTATCAACGAACAGAACATTGCACTCCTGCAGCAGCTCGAAGGTGAGCTTGAACGTCGAGGCATCACCACTCCGATCCTGTGGGGCAACCGCAACTGGGACCCGTTCCTCACGGACACCATCCGTACCCACCACGAACGCACAGGTGCCACGAAGTTCTTGGCGATTACCACCTCGGCGTACTCTTCCTACTCATCATGCCGACAGTACCGGGAAGATTTTGGCGCAACGGTAGACACTCTGAAAGCCGAAGGTATTGACGTGACCTTCAACAAAGTGCGCCAGTACTACAACCACCCGGGGTTTGTGAACGCGCAGGTGCAGATCATGCGTCACGCGCTCGTGGACTTTGAAGCGAAAGTGGGCGAACTCGACCCGCAGAAGCACCGCATTCTGTACGTCACCCACTCGATTCCCACCTCGATGCAAGAGGCGTCCGAGGTGGCGACGGCTGGGTACGCAGATCAGCACCTGCAACTGATGAACGCGATCGATCAGCAACTCGACGATTCGCTTCCGCACGAACTGGTGTTCTGCTCGCGGTCGGGCCCTCCTCACGTCCCATGGCTCGAACCGGACGTGAACGACCGCATGGAGAAGCTTGCTTCACAAGGCATCACCGGAGTGATCGTGGCACCCATTGGGTTCGTGTCCGATCACATGGAAGTAAAGTACGACCTGGACGTCGAAGCCGCTGAAACCGCGGAACGTGTGGGCTTGGCGTATGAGCGCGCAGCGACTGTGGGGACCAACCCTGCATTTGTCATGGGTCTTGTGGACTTGCTCGAAGAAAAAGCCGCCCAGGTACGTGGGGAAGAGCCACACCAGCCGGCTCTTACCCCTGAAGGCCCGGTTGACGGGTGTACCTTGGCGCAGTCGGGTCAGTGTTGCAAGGGGAGAGTAGAGAAACCGGTTATGCCCTAAGGCTTAGGACTCTTCCTCGATGACGGGGAGCTGACCGGTTTCGGCGGCGATGACCTGTCGGATCTCCGAGGTGTCCAGGTTGTGATCGCGAGCGATCAGTTCGATGTTGCGGAGTTCGTCAACGAGCTGTTCGGCGAGGAATTCGTTGTCGTTTTCGCGAGCCTCGACAATCTTTTCACGTAACAGATCGGCCTTGCGCTCGACCTCTTCGGTAAATTCGCTCATGCGTTTTCCCTTCTGAGTCAGTTCGTGACTAAGACAGCATTATGTGAACAAGGTACATGACGATGACCTTCCGTGCGGTGACGGTTTGTCAAATTATGGTCGAATCGACACATATTGACGTGAGTTCACCTGCCGTTTACTCTTATGCGGTAAATCACATGCGCAGTTGCTTTTGTGTTCTTGCCAAAAGCTCACTGAGAATGCAAAATGCTTTAGACATTGCGCATCAACGTGTGCGCATCTGACACTTGTACAGGAGTGTGATTAGGGTTTATGGCCACCGACTACGACGTTCCGCGCAAGCAGGATGAGGATCTTTCGAGCGATTCGATCGAGGAACTGAAGGCCCAGCGCAATCAGCAGCAGGCAAGTCAGGTTGATGAGGACGAAACTGCAGCTGCCGAAGGGTTCGAACTTCCTGGCGCAGACCTCTCCAACGAAGAACTGTCGGTGCGTGTTTTGCCCAAGCAGAACGACGAATTCACCTGCACTGAGTGCTTCCTGGTGCGTCACCGTTCACAGATGTCTGAAGAATCAGAAGAAGGTAGCCCAGTCTGCACGGACTGCGCTGACTAGGCTGACAAGTACGTCTTTAACCCTGTGGGGCGAGGACCCGGGCGAGTTCGTCCGGGTTGTGCGTCGAGACAATCCAGTACGGCGTGGGATCGTTCGGATCTTCGATATCGACTTTGACAAGGGATGAAGCCCACGGGCGCGTCACCAAAAAAGCCCGTGCGTCAAGATCTTGACCACGTGCCTTAAACGCGTCGTCGCCCGTCATGGGTGTTGCGCCCATGATGAACGAGCGCTCAATGTGAGCAGGGCCAGCAAACAGCACGTCCTGGGTTACCGTCACTCGTGGAATCAGCGAACGCAAGGTCAACGCAACCGCAATAAAAACGACGATCGGAACGATGATTCCGGCGATCCACGACAGCGGGATCACCATGAGGGACGTCATCGCAGAAAGAACGAGTGCCACAACCCACCACCAGATGGATGGGGTTACGCGTTCTGAATAAAGCGGAGAAGGTGCAGTCATAGGGGCTATTCTTCCATGGCTCACATGTTTCTTCTGCAACTCGGCTTTTCTTACGTTTCCTAGGTCGATAGAGTCAAGGCGTGGAAACCTTACCCATTCAACTCATGCGCGTGCATGAAAGCGCACAGGTCCCCACTTATGGTCATCCAGGGGATGCCGGTGCGGACCTCCGCGCATGCATCGATGTGACAGTCCAACCTTTTGAACGCGTGACCGTTCCTACGGGTATTGCGCTAGCCATCCCCATGGGGTACGTGGGGCTGGTTCACTCGCGATCGGGACTGAGCACCAAGCACGGCCTCACGGTCGTTAACGCTCCGGGCACCATCGACGCGGGCTACCGGGGGGAAATCAAGGTAGCGCTGATCAACCTCGACCCACACGAACCCGTGCAGATTTCGGCAGGCGACCGAATCGCGCAACTCGTCATTCAGAAGGTTGAGCAAGCAGACTTCGAAATTGTCGATTCACTCGACGAAACCCAACGTGGAGACGCTGGGTTCGGATCAACGGGAAAGTAGACACACAATGGGATTGTTTAAGAGCTTTTTTGGTCGCAAGGACAACGCAGACGACATTGTTGACGACCAGGACGTAGACACCGCAGACGACGTTGACATTGAGCCAGAAGACGAGCTCGTGGAAGACGAAGCCGGTGACGCCGCTGACAGCGACGACGATGACAATGACGACGGAGCTCAGAAGGAAGCACCTCGGGACCGTGTAAAGAACGGGCCCTGGGACGAATCCGAGGAGGCTGGAGAAGCCAACCGAATCGACCTCGGCGCCCTGCGCATTCCCGTTATTGACGGAATGCAGGTGCAGCTTGAAGCGCAAGAAGAAAGCGGGTTGATCCTCGCTGTTTCGCTCATCCACAAGGGTGGAGCGTTGCGCGTTCAGGCGATGGCCGCTCCTAAGACTGAAGGCCTGTGGTCGCAGGTGCGTAGCCAAGTTTCGGCCAGTGTCACCGCGGCTGGGGGATCGGCCAAGGAAATTTTCACCGACCTGGGATACGGCTTGTCGGCGGCAATCCCACACAAAATTGACGAAGATCAGGTTGGGGTGCAGAACCACGAATACGTGGGTGTTGACGGGCCCCGTTGGTTTCTCATGGGAATTATTGCCAAGACCGACGGCTTGCCTGAAGAGGTTCGCGAGGAGCTCGTCGAAGTGTTCCGTGGCATTATTGTGGTCCGCGGTGACGCCCCTATGCCACCCGGACAGGTGCTTGAACTCACTCCGCCTAACCTCGAGCCGGCGACAGACTCGGAAGACTCATCTGACGATGACATCGACCCGTTTGAACGCGGGCCAGAAATCGCAGAAGTGCGTTAAAGGCGGTCGCGCTGAACGCAATCTCAAACTTCGCGGACGTGCGCGCCCGCGAACAGTTGTGCGCCCGAGGTGTCGTGTCCTCGGTGACTCGCTCCACCCCGTTGGAACCACCTCGGCTAGAAATCACCGTGTCAGACGGGCGTACTGAAATTCACGCCGTTTTCATGGGACGGCGCGACGTTCCCGGACTCACGGTGGGCCGCCCGGTCACCGTGTGCGGGCGGTTCACAACCGTGGACGGCGACCTGGTGACGCTCAACCCCGAATACGAGCTGCTCACCAACGTAGGTGGGGAAACTAGCTAAACAGCTCGCGCAGACGCGGTTTTGCCGAGGTGTTCGCGAGGAAGAACAGCTCGTCGCCGTCGACCAGGGTGTCGTCGTCTTGCGGCGCGAAAGCCCGGTCTGATCGGACAACAGCCACCAGAACGGTGTCCTGGGGGAGGTCGATATCGCCGACCCGCTTGCCCAAGACCTCCGACGCTTCGTGGAGAGTCATTTCCATAAGTGTGGTGCCAGCCTGTTGCAAGGTCAGAAGTTGTACCAGGTTACCCACCTCGACGGCCTCTTCCACCAAGGCGGTCATGAGTCGAGGGGTGGACACCGCCACATCGACGCCCCAGTTGGAGTCGAAAAGCCATTCATTGCGCGGGTGGTTCACTCGGCCTACCGTGCGGGGCACTCCAAATTCGGTCTTTGCCAGCAAACTCAACACCAGATTGGTTTTGTCATCACCCGTAGCGGCGACAACCACATCGCAGTCTTCCAGCTGGGCGTCGGCAAGGCCGTCGAGCTCGCACGCATCCGTGTGAATCCACCTGGCGTCGGGGACCAGGTCCCGGCGTATCGCCTGTTTGTCGTTGTCGATCATGACGATCGTGTGGCCCTTGTCGATGAGTTCACGTGCAACCGAACGTCCTACTGATCCGGCTCCTGCAATCACGACCTTCATCAGTTGTCCCCTTCCGTAATCGGGCCGTCGAGTGACCTCACGACGTCGTCGAGGGCTTCGGACCGGCACATCACGTGTACAAGATCGCCGTCTTGAATGAGAGTGTCAGGGGTGATGTCGATACCTTCGCCCATCCGCGTGAAGTATGCGACGCGGGCGCCACTGTGGGCCTCTAATTCACTGACGGAACGGGCAACCCAGTCGGGGTGAACATGAACCTCCGACAGCACCATGCGCCCGGACGGGTCACGGAACTCGTTGACCGCTCCAGAAGGGATAAGTCGCCGCATCATTTGGTCGGCCGTCCACCGCACTGTTGCCACCGTGGGAACACCCAAACGTTCAAACACCTGGGCGCGCCGAGGGTCGTAGATGCGGGCGGCGACGTGCTTTACGCCGAATGTTTCCCTGGCAACTCGGGCGGCCAGAATGTTGGAATTGTCCCCGGAGGATACGGCCGCGAAGGCGTATGCGTCCGAGGTGCGTGCCCGCACGAGCGTGTCGCGGTCAAAGCCGATGCCGGTCACCGTAGTGCCCGTGAAGTTCTTGCCCAGCTTCACAAAAGCGTCGGCGTTCTTATCGACGACAGCAACAGTGTGGCCCTTGGCATCGAGTCCGCGGGCCAGTTGGGCTCCAACGCGTCCACATCCCATGATGACGAAGTGCACGATCCAAACTCCCTTTGACGTACCATTGGTGCCCGTGGCAAACAATTTTGCTCTTCTCAAGCGAATTATCGTTGGGCGACCTTTCCGCAGTGATCACTTTAGACGCGAAGCTCTCCCAAAACGTTTCGCCATGCCAATTTTCGCATCAGATATGTTGTCTTCTGTTGCGTACGCGCCCGACGCGATTCTTTTGGCCCTATCGCTTTCAGGCTTTGTCGCAATTTCGACGGCCCCGTGGATCGGTATCGCAGTTGGTGTGCTCATCCTCATTTTGGTGGGAAGTTACCGGCTAAACCTGAAAGCCTACCCAGGTGGCGGTGCCGACTACGATGTGGCCACCCGCAATCTGGGCAACCGCCCTGGGCGTGCAGTCGCCGCAGCGCTTCTGGTGGACTATGTCCTCACGCTGTCCGTGTCCATGGCAGTTCTCGCCAGTTACCTAGCGTCGGCCTTTCACGTGCTTGAAGGCTACCTGACCCTCATCACCACGATTGGGATCGCAGTCGTAACGTTGTTTGGACTGCGCGGTGGGCGCGCAATGCCACTGCTTTTGGCGATCCCCACCTATTTGTTTGTGGGCGCCGTTCTCGTCACGGTGGGCTACGGGGCAATTCGTATCGCACGCGGCGATGAGATCCAGGCCGCTACCGCTCACTTGTCGGTAGTGCCGCTCGACGGTGATCTGCAGTGGCACGGCGCCGTTGTCACCATCATTATTCTCCGCGCTTTCTCTTCTGGTCTGGTTGCCGTAGCGGGTATAGAAACGGTGGGAACGGCTGTTCCCAAGTTCGCAAAACCCCGAGGTGTCAACGCCGGGAATACCTTGGCGTTTACCGGACTCTTGAGCGCCGCAATGCTGATTGGGCTCACGTGGCTGGCTACGCAAGTTGGCGTCAAATACGTGAGCAATCCGTCGACTCAGCTGTTTGAGCGTAGCCAGCCAGTGGGGGAGGAATTCCACCAAGTTCCGGTTCTCGCGCAATGCGCCGACGCAGTTTTTGACCACATGCCGGCGGTCGCCACAGCGATCACCCTCATCACCGCCCTCGTTCTGCTGGTGGCGGCCAACACGTCCATGGAAGGATTCCCCGGCCTGGCATCCAAGCTGGCGCGCGACTCGTTCTTGCCTAAACAGTTGGCGTCCTTGGGTGACCGCATGACGTTTTCGAACGGCGTGGTGGTCCTGTCGATCAGCTCGATCATCCTGGTGATCCTGACCGGCGCCAACGCGGAACGCCTCATCGACATGTATCTGGTAGGAGTCTTCGCGTCCCTGGCTCTTGGCCAGTGGGGCATGGTGAAGCACTGGACCAGCCGGATCAGGGCAATCGTGTCGGGTCCGGTTCGCACGCGCATGATGTTTAACCGGGTCGTGAATACGATCGGTGCAATCACCGCAACGGCGATCCTGGCCGTTGTCCTGGTCTCAAAGTTCTTCTTAGGCGCGTGGCTGGCGCTCGCACTCATGCTGGTGGGCTACGTGGCCATGGGACTCATCCACCGCCACTACACGCGCGTGGCACGCGAACTCAACGTCAATCCCAAAGACGGAAGCGTCAAGGCGCTACCACCTCGGACGCGGGCCGTGGTCGTTGTATCCGAAATCAACAAACCCACAATGCGCGCGGTTGCTTTCGCGCGCGCTACCCGCCCCAACGTCCTCACCGCCGTCGCCATCGCCGTGGACGAAGACCAGGCGGCACTGGTGCAAAAACGATGGGACGAACTCAAACTTCCCATCCGGCTCACCCTGCTGGACTCTCCTTACCGCGAACTGATTCGCCCCGTGATGAACTACATCGCCCACATGCACGCAAAATCACCGGACGACCTCATCACGGTGTACGTACCGCAATACATTGTGGGACGCTGGTGGGAACAGATTTTGCACAACCAGGCACTTTTGGGGCTCCGCAAACGTCTGCTGTTCTTGCCCAACGTGCAGGTCGTCACCGTGCCGTGGCGGCTCAAATCCTTCAACCGCAACCGTGAATTGCTCATGGGCCGTGGCGGACACGTCGACGAACGCGTCATGAGGATGTACGAATGAACCACGTAGAACTCACGGTAGATGCGCCGGCAGCCGGCGGAGAGTCTGTAGCGCGTACCAATGATGGCGTCATTTTTGTATCCGGTGCGATCCCGGGTGAGCGAGTCCGCGTCGAAATCACCCAAACGAAGAAGTCGTTTTCGCGTGGCCGGGTGGTCGAGGTGTGTGAGCCGTCCCCGCACCGCGTGCCCGATAGGCGGATCGCGTGGGGGTGTCCGGACGTGGGTGGAGTCGAGTATGCCCACGTTACTGTGGAGCATTCACGCGAACTCAAGTGGTTAGCCGCGCTGGATCAGTTCTCCCGAATCGGCAAGTTCGACCGCGACCTCATGGGCCGTTTTGAGCGAAGTTTTCGCGTGACGCCGCCGCACCACGACGGGGAAGAGTGGCGCACCCGAGTTCAACTCGCTGTGACGGGCGGCCAGATTGGCATGTACCGGGCGGGCAGCCATGACATCGTTCCGGTGACCCACGTGCCCCTCGCAGTTCCTGCGATCAACGACCTGAACCTGCACCAGGTGGATCTCACGGGCGCTGAGCGCGTTGAGATCGCCGTGGGTGACACCGGGGGAGCGGTGACTGTGGTGGGGCGTGAAGAAGTTGCGCACAAGCTCGCCGAGGTCGTTCCCCCTGAGTGGTCGCTCATGAGTCGCGCTGCCGGCAGGCGGAACCGGTCAGCCGGGCGAACCACGCTCATTGCAGGTGCAGGGCGCGTGAGCCATACCGTGCGTGGAGTGACGTTTGACCTCGACGCTGAAGGGTTCTGGCAAGTCCACCCGGACGCGGCTGACATTCTGAGCCAAGGTGTCGTGGAGCGGGTACGTGGCGACGTGGTCGATCTGTTTTGTGGCGCGGGACTACTCGCCATCATAGTCGCCCGCGAAACCGGGGCCCGTGTGTGGGGTGTCGAAGGGTCGTCTCTGGCGATTGCGAGTGCGCGTGCTAACGCTCAGCGAGCCGGGGTGGAGACCATATTCGACGTGAGCAGAGTCGAGAAGTTGGGCGCACTCACAGACGCTGACACGGTCGTGGTGGACCCACCTCGGGCGGGCCTTGACCCTGCCGTCATCCGATTGATTGAGGCTTCGACGTGTAAGCGCGTGGTGTACGTGTCGTGTGACGGAGCCACGTTTTCTCGTGACGCACAACGGTTGCAAAACTCCGGTTTCGAGTGCCGTGACATTCAAGCGTTCGATCTGTTTCCGCTCACTGCACACGTGGAATTTATTGGGTCGTTCGACCGGGTGTGACGGTAGAGAACTACTGGGATATGCGATAGAATTTATCTTGATGTCAAGATACTTTAGGTAACAGATGTGTGCCCTAAATGGATCGTCTGACGGTCCCGGGTACGCGTTGGGACAGACCCGCAGTTGCCGGTATCTTCGCAACCAAAAGAGGAGACCATGAGTACTGTCGACAGCTTTAAGTCGAAGAGCACCCTGGACGTTGGTGCTCAGTCGTACGAAATCTACCGCCTAGACGCCGTAAAGGGTTCCGAAAAGCTTCCTTTCAGCCTGAAGGTGCTTCTGGAAAACCTGCTGCGCACTGAAGACGGCGCTAACATCACCAAGAAGCACATCGAAGCGCTCGCTCAGTGGGACGCGAAGGCTGAACCAAACACGGAGATCCAGTACACTCCGGCTCGCGTGGTCATGCAGGACTTCACCGGTGTTCCTTGCATCGTGGACTTGGCAACCATGCGTGAAGCCGTGAAGGAACTGGGCGGAGACCCTTCGAAGATTAACCCACTGGCTCCTGCTGAACTCGTGATCGACCACTCAGTTCAGATTGACGCGTTCGGAACCGAGCAGGCAATCGAACGCAACATGGACATCGAATACCAGCGCAACGGCGAACGCTACCAGTTCCTGCGCTGGGGTCAGACCGCATTCGACGACTTCAAGGTCGTGCCTCCAGGTATGGGTATCGTCCACCAGGTCAACATCGAGCACTTGGCTCGCGTTGTCATGGCCCGCGAGGTTGACGGTGTGAAGCGTGCATACCCTGACACCCTCGTTGGTACCGACTCCCACACCACCATGGTGAACGGTCTGGGTGTCCTCGGTTGGGGTGTAGGTGGTATTGAAGCCGAAGCAGCAATGCTGGGTCAGCCAGTTTCCATGCTGATCCCACGTGTTGTAGGTTTCAAGCTCACCGGTCAGATTCCTTCCGGTGTGACTGCAACCGACGTCGTTCTGACTATTACCGACATGCTCCGTCAGCACGGTGTGGTTGGAAAGTTCGTAGAGTTCTACGGTGAAGGTGTGACCGCTGTTCCTCTGGCTAACCGTGCCACCATCGGTAACATGAGCCCCGAATTCGGTTCCACCGCAGCGATCTTCCCTATTGACGACGTGACGCTTGACTACCTCAAGCTCACCGGCCGTAGCGAAGAGCAGATCGCCCTGGTTGAGGCATACTGCAAGGAACAGGGCCTGTGGCACGACCCTAAGAACGAAGTTGAGTACTCCGAATACCTCGAACTCGACCTCTCCACGGTTGTTCCTTCGATCGCCGGACCTAAGCGTCCGCAAGACCGCATCGAACTGTCCGACGCTAAGGCGCAGTTCGCTAAGGACCTGCCTAACTACACCAAGCCAGGTGAAGAAGCGAAGTCCGCTCCAGTGAAGATGGGCGACGGACGCGAGTTCGAACTCACCAACGGTAGCGTTGCAATCGCATCGATCACTTCGTGTACAAACACGTCCAACCCATCGGTCATGATGGCTGCTGGTCTGTTGGCTCGCAACGCCCGCAAGCGTGGCCTGAACTCCAAGCCATGGGTCAAGACCTCGATTGCTCCCGGTTCACGTGTTGTCACCGACTACTACGAAAAGTCGGGACTGCTCGAAGACCTCGAAGCTCTCAACTTCTTCGTCGTCGGTTACGGATGTGCGACCTGTATTGGTAACTCCGGTCCGCTGGAGACCGAAATTTCACAGGCGATCCAGGACAACGACCTCGCTGTGACGGCGGTCCTTTCCGGTAACCGTAACTTCGAAGGCCGTATTAGCCCAGACGTCAAGATGAACTACTTGGCTTCGCCTCCTCTGGTCATCGCATACGCACTTGCGGGAAGCATGGACTTCGACTTCGAATCGCAGCCTCTGGGCAAGGACGCTGACGGCGTTGACGTGTACCTCAAGGACATCTGGCCAACACCTGAAGAAGTCGAATCGGTCATCGAAACCTCGATTGACACTGAAATGTTCGACAGCAAGTACTCCACCATCTTCGACGGTGACGAACGCTGGCAGGCAATCGACACCCCTGAAGGAAACCTGTTCGCATGGGACGAGAACTCGACCTATGTGCGCAAGCCAAACTACTTCGACGGCATGTCGCTCGAACCTGACGCTGTTGCCGACGTCAAGGGCGCACGCGTTCTTGCGAAGCTAGGCGACTCGGTGACCACCGACCACATCTCGCCAGCTGGTTCGTTCAAGGCTGACACGCCTGCGGGTCAGTACCTGGTGGCTAACGGTGTCGAACGCAAGGACTTCAACTCCTACGGTTCCCGCCGTGGTAACCACGAAGTCATGGTGCGCGGTACGTTTGCCAACATCCGCCTCCAGAACCAGTTGCTCGACGGTGTTCAGGGTGGCTTCACGCGTGACTTCACGCAGGCAGGCGCTCCTCAGACCACCATTTACGATGCAGCGATGAACTACCAGAAGGCTGGAACGCCGCTGGTTGTTCTGGGTGGTAAGGAATACGGTTCAGGTTCGTCGCGTGACTGGGCTGCCAAGGGTACCAAGCTCCTGGGTGTTGCCGCTGTTATCGCGGAGTCCTTCGAACGTATCCACCGTTCCAACCTGATCGGTATGGGCGTTCTGCCACTGCAGTTCCCTGCAGGCGAAACCGCTGAATCGCTGGGTCTGGACGGCACTGAGGTCTTCGACATCGAAGGCATTACCGAACTCAACTCGGGAACCACGCCTAAGACCCTTCACGTCACTGCGACCAAGGAAGACGGCCAGAAGGTCGAATTCGACGCAGTCGTACGTATCGACACACCAGGTGAAGCAGACTACTACCGCAACGGCGGTATCTTGCAGTACGTTCTGCGCCAGCTGGTCAAGAAGGGCTAACAGCCTCACATAAAAAGCGCTCCGGGTATTTACCCGGAGCGCTTTTTGTTGGCCAAATGCTGGGGGGTGTTGCTGAACCAGCGCTGGCTGAGCTCGCGGGTCTAGAACCGCGACGAGCTTCCTGCTCCGGAGAATCCGCCTCCACTGCTGCCGTAGCCAGTTGTGGTTCCGCCACTACCGCCACTGTGGTGAGAATCTTGGTAACTGCGGTAGTCGCGGAGCCCGTTGTTGTACCCGGTGGCAAATGCGGCGGGAGCGTAGAAGGAGCGTGTGTCGAAGTACCCGGTCAGTGAGTGTGAGCGCGCCCGGTTACTTCGGAGACTGCGTTCAGTGGCCTCCTGGATGAACCGCTTCTGTTTGCCAGAGCGAAGTAGAACATCTTCATGAATGTTGTTCATGCGTGACGTAAGTTCTTCCCTGATCCGCGCAATTTGGTCCAGGTACGCCGAGGTGTTCGTTCCGTCGTCGTAGGCCACGCCGTACTCGATCTGGTCGAGCTTCTGGATACTTTCCTTGGCGAACTCGCACAGTGACTGGTACAGGGATGAGTCTGCCTTGGTCGCGAGTGTACGGTCGCTCAGTACTGTCTTGAGGTGCGAGCGGGTGTCGTCGATCTCTTGCTTCCATACGGCTTGCCAGTTCTGTTCGTCACGCGAATATAGGGCAGTTGCCCGGTCCACCATGTCGGTGGCGTTCTCAATCTGGTCTGTTTTGTCAGAAAATGCGTCGACGCGCTTCTTGAGGGGCCGGTTGAGAACATTGAGCGCGAAGAATGACGTGGACTTAATGGAGTCACGTAAATCCAGAGCATCCGTGTAATTGCGCAAAAGCGTTCCCGCCGCGTTGTGAATTTTGGCCCCAAAACCTTCGTCGAGAATGAAATCTGTCGCCGCGACGCGCTCGTTCACATTGACCGTGACGGCGTCGAACACCTTGGCATCGGATTCGAACCGCCTGACACGCCTGAAAGCGGAAACAAAATTCACGACGCTGAAAACGGCGACTGCAAGCGCGATTCCTTGCAAAACAGTGGGGTTGCGCACGGCTGGGCGCGCCATGCGTCTCGCGTTAGCTTCAGTGATCGCAACGACTCCTTGCGACCAATTGCGTTGTTTGAAGTATTGGTAGCCGGGTTCACGCAGTTCTGTCTGTGCTTCAGTGCTAGCGATTTTGATGTCTTCGCCAAAGTACGTGCCCACTTGGCCCGAGCCGCGGGTCGAGTTGTCCTCAACGGACACGGTGATGATGAACGTGCCATTGGACCACGCAGGGCCGGACATCAAGTTGAGATCTTGGTGCTGGCGTGCCCAGTTGAGTGTTTCGGCGTTGATATTGTCCTGGGGTGAACCGTTTCGAGTCCACACGATGACGCGCGTGTCCTTGAACGTGTTTACCTGGGATAGCTCTCGTTCGACAAGAGTGGAGTCGAGTATCTGGGCATCGTCGAAGATTTCGACGTCCTGTACTGGGTTCCGCGGGCCGGTAAACAGGTAAAAGGCAAGGCAACCGATCGCAACCAGTACAGTGACGAGGACGCCCGCGACTGCCACAAGAATGAGGTTTAAACGTAGTTTCGTCATGCGCAGACCTTAAATGGGGATCATGTGAGGGCAGAGCTTCATCACCATCGTACATTTTCGGTATCACTCTCAATGAGTGTGACAGGCGACGTCAATGCCTGTGTGGCACGTGCAGTCCGCTTTCTGCAGGCGTTAGGATAGTGACTCGACTATACGACTACAACACGAGGTAAGTCCGTGACGTTTCTTGAACGCATCGCATCTCCTGCCGATGTGCGAGCACTTTCTGTGGCTGAATGCCAGGTTCTCGCAAAGGAGATTCGCGACTACCTCATATCAATTGTGTCGACAACGGGCGGGCACTTGGGGCCCAACTTGGGTGTCGTCGAACTGACAACCGCAATCCACCGCGTTTTTGAGTCACCGCACGACACAATTCTGTTCGACGTGGGCCACCAGGCGTACGTCCACAAGTTGCTCACCGGAAGGTACAACGACTTTCCCACCCTGCGTCAGCGTCATGGACTTTCAGGCTATCCGTCGCGAGCCGAAAGCGAACACGACGTCATCGAGAACTCACACGCGTCCGCCGCGCTGTCATGGGCAGACGGAATCGCAAAAGCACACCAGCTTCGCGGTGAACTCGACCGGCACGTGGTCACGGTGATCGGTGACGGTGCGCTGACCGGCGGAATGGCGTGGGAAGCACTTAACAACATTGGCGCCGACAAGTCGGAACCACCTCGGAAAATGGTCATTGTCGTCAACGACAACGGACGCTCATACGCGCCTACGGTCGGAGGGTTCGCACAACACCTCGACCACCTGCGCACCATGGGGAGCTACGAGAAGTTCCTGTCGTGGGGCAAAGAACAACTCCAAGAGTCCGGGCCTCCCGGGCGAGCCGTGTACTCAGCTATTCACGGCATGAAACGCGGGCTTAAAGACATGGTGTCTTCGCGTGAAGCCGGAATGTTCGACGAACTCGGAATCAAGTACATCGGTCCAGTTGACGGCCACGACCTCGAAGCGATGGAACGCGCGCTCTACCGGGCAAAGAAGTACGAATACGGGCCCGTTATTGTCCACGCCATTACGCAAAAGGGCCGCGGATACGCTCCCGCCATTCAGGACGAAGACGACCAGTTCCACGCTGTGGGCGTCATCGACCCGGCAACCGGGAAGGCGACAACGAAATCCTCAACGTCGTGGACACAGGTCTTTGGTGAAGAGATCGTCAAGGCAGCGCGCAAACGCACAGACATCGTGGCGATCACGGCAGCTATGCTCAAGCCAGTGGGGCTCGATAAATTCGCCCACGAGTTCCCCGAACGCGTTTTCGACGTGGGAATTGCCGAACAGCACGCCGTGACCTCGGCAGCTGGATTGTCATACGGCGGCCTGCACCCTGTAGTGTGCCTGTACGCCACTTTCTTTGGACGTGCATTTGACCAACTTCTCATGGACGTGTCCCTGCACAATCAGGGCGTCACGTTTGTTTTGGACCGTGCAGGCGTCACGGGCCCCGACGGCGCGTCCCACCACGGAATTTGGGACATGGCAATGCTGCAGATCGTGCCGAATCTGCGCCTTGCGGCCCCGCGCGACGCCAAACGCCTGGCGGAAGAGTTCAACGAAGCGATCGAGATTCGCGACATTCCCACGGTTGTGCGGTTCTCCCGAGGTAAAGTCGGTTCCGATATCGACGCGCTCACACGCACCTCGGATGGTGTGGACATTCTGGCCGTTCCAGAAGGCACAGACGCGAACAACGCTGAAAGTGCCGACATCCTGATTGTGTCGGTCGGTGCCCTGGCAGACCGCGCTCTGGCCGTCAAGGAGGCCTTGGCAAAAAAGGGTTTGAGCTCCACGGTTGTCGACCCGCGTTGGGTTCTTCCCGTTCCGCAGTCGGTCCTGGACATGGCCGCTGAACACGAGCTGGTCGCAGTCATTGAAGATGGCGTCAAGGTAGGTGGGATCGGTTCCCAGCTTCGCCAAGACCTTCGCGATGAACTGGTGCGCACGGGTGTTGTTGAACTGGGAGTTCCCGATTCGTTCTTGCCCCACGGAACCCGTGAAGAGATCCTGTCTTATGCCGGTCTCGACATTGACGACATGGTGGAAAAAATCATGGACATGCTTCCACCGGATCTGCTCAAGCAGGTCAGCGAGTAGCGTCCTACGACCCCGAGGCGTGTGCTGCCTTGGCCAGGGGTTCTGTCACCAGCTCGATCTGCCAGGGCCGTGCTCCCTGGTCCCGCAAGAAATCGGCAATGTCACCTTCGTCGCCAATCGTGGTGAGTGTCGCGAGGCGTTTCACATAGCGCGGAGTCACCACCAGGTCGTGTGGCATGTCCAGTTCCTTGGCAATCTGAGCAATTGCCGGTTTCATGTGCTCTAAACGCTGTTTTGACGTCACTCGGTCTGCGCGCTTGACCCGAGGTGTGTTCCGCACAGGTGGCATAAACGAGTCGGGCAGGCGGTCGGCTGCTTTGATAACGCGGAAGAACTCGCCTGCGTCCTCGGAGTCCATGCGCGAAAACTGACGCTTGACGTCTCTTTCAGACTTCACCGACTCCACTGCGAGCGCAATCATCGCGCGGTCGGGGAGAATTCGGGACGGGGCGATGTCGCGTTCTTCTCCCAGGTCGTCGCGCAGGGCCCACATGGCACGGACGCGACCCAGACCTCGGGCGGTTTTAACCCGTCCCAAGCCGTGGGTGCGCCGCCACGGTTCGTCGTGAACAGGAGGCGTAAACGACAGCAGGTGGTCAAACTCTTGCTGGGCGTATTCCCATTTGCCGCTTGAGCGTAGGCGGTCAGCGAGTTCGGTGCGCAGATGGCCCAGTACTTCGACGTCGAGTGCCGCATAAGCGAGCCATTCGTGGGGGAGTGGCCGGGTGGACCAGTCGACGGCTGAGTGTTCTTTAGCCAAGGTCACGCCCATGATCTCTTCGGTCAGTGAGGCCAGTCCGAAGCGTTCAAAGTTGAGCAGGCGAGCGGCGAGTTCGGTGTCAAAGAGTGCGTCGGGGCGCATCCCTTTTTCGGCCAGGCACCCCAGGTCTTGCGTTGCCGCGTGGAGGATCCACTCGACCCCGTGGAGGGCTGCGTTTAAGGAAGACAACACGGGGAGCGCTTCTGAATCGATCAGGACGATCCCTGCGCCTTCGCGTTTGAGTTGGACAAGGAATGCACGGTTGCCGTATCTGATTCCCGAGGCGCGTTCCGTGTCGATCCCTACCGGCCCGTGACCGTGTTCGAGTTGGGTAGCAACAGTATGGAGGTCCTCCGGGGAGTCGGTGACGGGAGGGACCCCTTGCTCAGGTTCAGACAGCAGGGTTAGCGGAGGCGACCCGGAAATGCCGAGACTCCTTCCGGAAGAGGGGGAACCCCAGCCACTGTGGACAGCAGGTGCGCCCATGCGTGAACGTGGGACTTAAGTTCTTTGGGGTGTTGGATGACGGGAGTCCAGGAAGCCCGCATTTCTAAGTCGATCGTGGCGGGTCGTGCTGCCAGGGTGCCAAAAGACTCACTCAAGGCACGGGTGGTGGTGCCTCCCACCTCGGTCACGTTACATTCGTGGGATTCGAGGGCATCCGTGAGCCATGACCACGCGACGGGCCCTAAAAGAGCTTCGTGGCCCAGTTCGTGCTCGAGTTCGGCGCGGATATAGGTGACTAGCCGGAACTGCCCCTTCCACGACTCTGGTTCGGACGGGTCGTACAGGAGGACTACCCGGCCTGTGGCGACTTCGTCTTCGCAACTGGGAGTGTGGGGGACGGCATTGGCATCGACGTCTCCGTTGAGGGCAAAGGCCCAGGGGGCTAAGCGACCGGGAGCGGGGATCTCTTCCAGGCTGATGTGTGGTGTGGACCCGGATTCGCAAAATGTGCGCAACACGTCTGAGGCTTGCGCAAACGGCTCTGGAGTAAAGGGGACTGGAGCGACCACGTTTCTAATGTACGTTTTGTAGGTAGGGGAGTGAAGCTCCCACGCGGAGGTCTTGTGAGACTTGGCATATTGCAGAGTGAGCGTGTGGCGACCCGCTGGGTAAGTCTGAAAAGATGAAGGGCATGGTAACGCTTACTCGTGCTGCATTGTCTGAGCCTGTCAGTCGTACTCCCGTGTGGTTTATGCGGCAGGCTGGCCGGTCGCTTCCGGAGTACCGGGAGGCACGCGAAGGAATCGCGATGCTCGACGCCTGCCTCATGCCCGATCTCACCGCGGAGATCACCTTGCAACCGGTGCGTCGGCACGGCGTGGACGCGGCTATCTTCTTCTCCGACATTGTTGTGCCTTTGAAGATCGCCGGAATGGACGTCGAGATCAAACCGGGTGTGGGCCCAGTGTTTGCCCACCCCGTGCGCACGCGTGAAGACCTGGCCCGAATCCCAGACCTCACAGCAGAAATGTGCCACGCGATTTCCCAGGCGGTGACCCTCACCCGCGAAGGTCTTCCAGACGACACCGCGCTGATCGGGTTCGCGGGAGCGCCGTTTACGGTGGCCAGCTACCTCATTGAGGGTGGCCCCAGTAAGAACCACGAGAAAACCAAGGCCATGATGCTGGGGGATCCGGAACTGTTTTCGGCGATCCTGAGCAAACTCGCCCACATGTCCGCGACGTTCATCCAGGCTCAACTTGACGCGGGGGCGCACGCATTCCAGCTGTTCGACTCATGGGCTGGATACCTGAACCGTGCTGACTATGAGCGCTATGTTCTCCCTCATTCGCGCACCGTCTTTGACGCGCTCGCCCACAACGACGTCCCGTCCATCCACTTTGGTGTGACTACGGGAGAACTGTTGGGCTCCATGTCCCGTGCGGGGTCCTCGGTCATGGGCGTCGACTTCCGCGTGGCACTGGAAGATGCTTCGAAGCGGGTCCAACCCGGCCAGGCGCTACAAGGGAACCTGGACCCGGCCCTGGTCTTCGCGCCGTGGGAGGTCATCGAATCAAAGATCGAAGACATTGTGCGGGCCGGTCTGCGTCACGGTGGCCACATTTTCAACCTGGGCCACGGGGTTCTCCCCACATCTGACCCAACCGTGCTCACGCGCATTGTGGAGGAAGTCCACACGATGTCGGCCCGACTTATCGCATCGGGTGAGTTCGCGTGAGCACAGCCGTTATTGGCGCAGGTATCTCCGGTTTGACCGCCGCGTTTGAGCTGGCTCAAGCGGGTGAGAAGGTGACCGTTTTTGAGGCGAATGACCGAATAGGTGGAAGCCTCGTGGGCTCTGATCTTGGCGGTTATGCCCACGGCGATGTGGGGGCCGAAGCCAGTCTGTACGCCCGCCCCCAGACCCGAGAACTCATGCAACAGCTGGGCCTTGAGCCCCAGTATCCGTCCACGGAACACAAGTCGCAGCTCCTTGTAAACGGGCAGCTGACCAAGATCCCGGCAGGCACATTGATGGGCGTGCCCGGCCGCCACACGGATGTGAGCGACGTGCTCAGCCCGGCTGGCATTGAGCGCATACAGCAGGAACAGTTGGCGGGTCCGCACCAAGATCCGGCTGTGGGAGATTTCATTGCCCAGCGTCTGGGTGCCGAGGTCGTTGACACCCTGGTGGATCCCCTCCTTGCCGGGGTGTATGCGGGCTCGGCGTACCACTTGTCGTTACGGTCAACCCTGCCAGCTTTGGAGACAGCGGCACGGGAGAACACCTCGGTCTTGGATGCGGTGGATCAGATCCTGGCCTCCCGGCGCGTCACACAGGGCGCGAACATCCCCGGAACCACCGCCCGTCCCGTGTTTGTGAGCCTGGACGGTGGCATGAACGGTTTGGCGCGTGCCCTGTATGAGCGCTGCCGCGAACTGGGCGTGACGTTCCGGCTGGGGGAGAAGGTGAGCCGTGTGCGGGCTGGGTACTCGCTGACGGTGAGTGATCCGCAGGGGGAACGCGCCGAGGTGGCAGACCGTGTGTTGGTAGCGACGCCTGCGCCTGTCGCGGGGCAGCTACTGGGGTCGTTGGGTGAGGACCTGGGAAATTCTGAACTTGCGGGCGCCGGCGCGGCCCTTGAGCGGGTAGAGACCGCTGATTCGGCAGTGGTCACGGCTGTTGTTGAGTGTGCGTCGGAGCTTACCGGTTCGGGTTTTTTGATTCCGCCCAATGAACCCACGTTTATTAAGGCCTCTACGTTCGCGTCGAACAAGTGGCCGTGGTTGCAGGCGCGTATTCCAGACGGCACCGCTGTTGTGCGCATGAGTGTGGGCAGATACCGCAGTACCGAACTTGCGACGCACACGGATGAACAGCTTGCCCAGAAGTCGGTGGCTGATTGGATGTCGATCACGGGGCGTAGCGACCGGGTTCTGCACACCGAGGTGTGGCGTCACGTGGGAGCGTTGCCACAGTACCAACCTGGTCACGCCCACATGGTTTCTGGCGTAGATTCAGTTGTGAAACGGATTCCCACGCTGGGGCTTGTGGGGAACGCGTTCGAAGGCGTAGGGATCCCAGCCTGCATCAACCGAGCAAGAAGTGAAGTACAGCGTCTTATGACAGAAAGGACAGCATGAAAGACTACGAAGCGCCCTCGAGGCACGAAGCTGAAGAGCTCAACCAGCAGATCCGTTACTTGTCGTATTCGGTTTTCCGGGTCGCAGGTGACTTGGGTGATCTGAACCGCGAGGACCTGGCTAACGAGCTCACGGAAGCGATTTCGCAGGTGGACAACGTGGTTGTGCGCGGAATCTACGACGTGTCGGTTTTCCGCGCCGATGCCGACATCATGTTCTGGTACCACGCACCTGCGGTAGAAGACCTGCAGAAGGTGTACGCCGCGATCCGCACCTCAGCACTGGGGTCGGTTCTTGAACCCGTGTGGTCCGTGGTGGGAATCCACCGCCCAGCCGAGTTCAACCGCTCGCACGTTCCTGCGTTCCTCACCGACGACGACCCAGGCGAATACCTGTGCGTCTACCCGTTTGTCCGTTCGTACGAGTGGTACCTGCTGGAACCACGCGAACGTGGCAAGATGCTCCACGACCACGGAAAAGCGGCGTCGGGCTACAAGGACATCAAGGCCAACACCGTGTCGGGCTTTGCCCTGGGAGACTACGAATGGTTGCTCGCGTTTGAGGCCCAGCACCTTGAGCGCATCGTTGACCTCATGCGCGACCTGCGTAACACCGAAGCGCGGATGCACGTACGCAAGGAGATCCCGTTCTTCACTGGTCCCCGTAAGGAACTGGTCGACATCATTTCCGGCTGGCGTTAAAAGCGCCCGAACCGTTCAGGCGTCTAGCCAGACACCCACAGACGCCCGCTTAATCCTCGAGTGTCAGACACACCGAGTTGATGCAAAAGCGGGCGTCTGTGGGTGTATCGAAGCCTTCTCCGTAGAACACGTGGCCCAAGTGGGAGTCACATGCCGTGCACCGCACTTCCACGCGTTCCATACCTAAGGACATATCGCGAATGTAGCGCACGCGGTCTTCTGCCAGCGGGGCGAAGAACGCGGGCCAGCCACACATCGCGTCAAACTTGGTCTCGGAACTGAACAGCGCAGCCCCGCACGCGCGACACGAGTACGTGCCTGTGCGCGTCTCATTCACATACTTACCCGTGTGGGGTCGTTCGGTTCCCGCTTGGCGCAGAACATAAAACTCCTCGGGACTTAAGATCTCTCGCCATTCTGCTTCTGATCGCTCCATGTTTTCCTCCTTTATGTGAACTTTATGTCTTTCTGGTTTTGCGTGACGTGTTTAGGATTGACAAGGAGGTTCTTATGACAGCGCACGTTTCACGCGGATGGCGGTACGCCCTGACCGGAATCGGTGTGGGGGCCGGAATTGGTTTGCTCGCTTCGGTCGCGTCGTCGGGGCTGGCGGTGTACTTTGCTCGTCGCCTGATTGTCCCAGAAACTGCTCCCGAAGATGTCGAGATCCTTCACGTTGAAGGCTTTGACGACGACATGATCGTCCACTTGAGCGCCGACGACGACGTTTTGGTCAACGGAACGTACGGCCTGTTCTTCAACTCCGGTCAAGGGCATGCTCAGATCGGCGACATCATTGAATATGACCCGGTTTCCCAGACCGTGTCGCGCGAAGTTATCTCAGTCACCCGAGGTGATTTGCGCACCGCCCGCTGGGGTCGGCTGACCGGGGTGGTCTACCCGCACCCCAGTGCTACCGGACTTCCATACCAAGACATCACACTGCGGTCCGACGCAGGTGAACTGCCCGCGTGGTTCCTCCCCACAACCGACCCCACCCCGTCGGACACGTGGGCGATCCTGGTTCACGGGCGTGCAGGTTCCCGCGCGGAAGGCCTGCGGGCAGCGGGCGTCCTCAACGACCTCGGCGTGCCTTCCTTGGCCATTGCGTACCGCAACGACACCGAGGCGCCCCGCGAAAGCACGTCCCGGTACGGCCTGGGCGACACCGAATGGCTGGACGTGGATGTTGCGATCGACTGGGCGCTGGCCAACGGCGCTAAGAACGTGGTGCTGTTCGGCTGGTCGATGGGTGGTGCGATCGCTTTCCAGGCTGCGTCCCGAGGTCGTCACATCGACCGCGTGAAAGGCATGGTTTTGGACGGCCCGGTTGTCGATTGGTACAACGTTTTGGACCACCAGGCCCGGAAGAATTTCCTGCCCACACCGGTTGCGCGTTTGACCTTGGACATGATCACTCGCCCGTGGGCGCGTCCGTTCACTGGTTTGGAAACCCCGCTGGACCTGGACCGGATGGACTGGGTGCGCAGGGCGGCGGAACTGGCCGTGCCCGTGCTGTTGATCCACTCCGATGACGACGAATTCGTGCCGGTAGGGCCGTCGCGTGCGTTGGCGGCTGTGCGAAACGACCTGGTCACCATGCCGCCGTGGAAAAAAGCGCGTCACACAAAAGAGTGGAACGTGGACCCCGTGCAGTGGAACGACGACGTCGCTAACTGGATGACGCGGTTGCTCAACGACTAGAGTCGCGGGTCTGTACTTTGAGCCGGTACATCATGGACTGGCCGTCGGTGACCAGGCTCAAAACCTCAACGTCTCGCGCAGTTACAATCCCCTCACCGAACAACCGGGGAGCGCCCGGGGTGCTCAGCAGTTTAGGTGAGACGGTCAGGCACATTTCATCGATGAGCCCGGCATCCATCCACTGTGCCAACACGCTGGGGCCACCTTCGCACACAAGGCGACGCAGACCTCGGGCAACAAGGGCGTCCTTCACCGCTTGCGGGCTCAGATCGCATTCGAGAACGTCGTCAGCGTGACGGTTCAGGTCTGCACGGACGAGTGGGTCTGAGGTGTTCGTGGCCACCACAACGGGTGACGTTCCGCGCGCATTGATGCGGTCCCACGGAAGGTTCCCACTGGAGGTCACAATCACCATGACGGGGACATGGTCCTGTCCGCGAGCGTGGCGTTGGTCAAGGTGGGCCGGCTTGGCAGACATACGAGTGAGGTGTTCGGTGCGGACGGTCTGAGCGCCCACCACCACCGCATCGGCAAGTGACCGCACTACGGAGAACACCCGCATATCGGCTGGGGTAGATACGGAACGCGACAGGCCGTCGGCGCCAGCTACGGCACCGTCCACGCTGATGACCATGTTGGACTGCACGCGGACACCGTCAGGTGGCATGTGGGAGTCGTAGAGTTCGACAAGATGGGGTTCGCCCGAGGTGGGAGGCAGTGGGCGGTGTTGAGGCAGGACCGTCCAGAGGTCGGTGGTTGGGTCGGTGGTTGCTGGGGTCACTTGGAGATGAACGCCTGGTCGCCCATGACGATGTGAGGGTTCTTGCCCGGGTCGAGGTTGCGCAGAAGCCAGGCCATTTCATCCTTTTGCACTGTCACACACCCGTTGGTTCCTTTTCCGTGGTCGACGTGCAACCAGATGCCACCACCGATTTTCTTGCCGTGCGGGCGTTCGGTGTTGGTGGGTGCGGTGCCCGTGACGCGGTTGAAGTCAATTGCGATGACGTAGTCGAAAACTTCAGCGTAGTCGGGCCCGTACACGTTCTGCGCGGTTGCCGACAAGTTGGTGTCCTGAGTGTACGGCAGTTTAGAACCAGGGTTCTTCAGCGTTCCTCCGGCATCCGACAAGGAAAACACGCCAGCGGGAGTGGTTTCGTCGCCTTCGGTACGGTTTTCACGCCAACCGGCGCGCCCGTTGTGGGAGGCAAAAGCCTTGACGTGTTGCCACTTTCCGTCACGGTATTCGTATAGCCTGAGCGACGAAGCCGTGTCGGAAGGTTGAGCCGATGTCGCGACCAACACCTGGCGGGCGTCGCTGGGAAGCTGGGCCATGGTGTTGGGGCCAACGCCGGGAATGAGCCCCTGCGTGGTGCGGTCCGTTCCCAGGTTTACCCGAGGTGCTTCCAGGTATGTGCTCTGGGAAGGGTCGTCTTTCAGAGCTGGGGCGGGCGTGCGCAACGCCGGTG
>NZ_JAKRMN010000007.1:0-149803 GCF_022346365.1 Brevibacterium sp. ACRRH | reverse complement strand
GACTGCGAGGATGCATGAGCCGACGACTACCATGGCGTCGTCGGCTCATGCATCCTCGCAGTCGGCCGGAACGACGACTACCGCCTCCATGTTGAGCGCGTCCGGGGCACAGCTGCCGTCACATGCTTCGCCCTCACCCAACATAAGGACTGAAACGTGGAAACCCTCGCACAGCAACTCGAACAAGCCGCCATTACAGGGAAGGTCGCGACACCTCGGGAAATCAACCTCCTTCACATCCACCGCTTCCTCGCAGGGGAGCGTCAGTTCGACTTTGGGGTGACGCTGACCCGCGACTGGGACTACGACTCGGTGTTCCAGCTCATGGTCGACGCGTGCGGGATAAACCCAGACCCAGACTTCACGGAAGGCGTGGACACCATCTCCACTCAGCGGTGCATCGAACAATTAGACCTGATGCGGGCCGCCATTCAGGATGTCGCCTCCCGAGGTGGTCGCATCCTGTTCGCGACCGGCCACCCCAGCGGGTTGTTGCCGGTACATGTGCGCATGCGGGACTGGGCCGTAAGCCTGGGTGCGCGCACGGTCGAGCAGACGGACTTTGTGCCCGTTGAGATCGGGGGAGACGCGCGCACGGTGCTGGGAGTTTGGGTGTGGCATCAGCACGGCGGACTCCCGCACACCCACCTGGCTGAGCCCGCCCAGGCGGTGCTGGAACAGGTAGAAGCGCCAGATCTGGTGGTCGCCGATCACGGGTGGGCAGGAGCTGCCGGAAGCGCCGGCAGCCGGACTGTGGGGTTCGCGGACTGCAACGACCCGGCACTGTTTGTGGCGCAGGCTCAAGAGCAGGTCGAAGTGTGTGTTCCACTGGACGACAACATTCCGCCACACCTGTATGAGCCGCTCATCGCACACGTGTGTCGCGATTAACGCGCCACGTGGCTGTTCGATGTGGAACTGAGCGCACATTCGGGTATAGTTGTTTGTTGGCGTTTTACGCGTCAGCCATAAGAATTTGAGCACTGGCGGGCAACCCGGTTGCATCAGGGCTCTCGAGATTCAAAGGATCACCATGAAAAAAGATATTCACCCGGAATACCGCCCGGTTGTGTTCAACGACCTGGCATCTGGAACCAAGTTCTTCACGCGCTCGACTGTGAAGACCGAAAAGACCATCGAATGGGAAGACGGAAACACCTACCCACTGGTCGACGTTGAAATTTCTTCGGCTTCGCACCCGTTCTACACCGGTAAGCAGCGCATCCTTGACTCCGCTGGACGCGTTGAGAAGTTCAAGGACCGTTACAAGGGCTTCGGAAAGCGCAAGTAACACGTATATCAAGAATGGCCGGCACGCTCATGTGCCGGCCTTTCTTGTTTGTTGAGCTCTTTATGGCTCCTACAGCGTGCGCGCTTCCACGGTGATGCTGTCCGTGGGTTGAGTGCGCCATGCGCAGTGGAGGAGGGAGCGCACGCCGGTCTCGTTCTCAATTGAGGCGGCAATGCCGTGAGCAATTTTTTCTTTCGCCGAGGTCGCCGCGGCTACCACGTCAAGTCCGGTTGCCAGCCCGGCAGCGATCGATGATGCGAACGAGCAACCGGCACCGTTGACCAGGTGGTTGTTGACCTTGGTGGTCGACAGTTCGGTGACGGTGGTTCCGTCGAAGATGACATCGACCGCGGTTGGCCCGTCGAGGCGCGCGCCACCCTTGACGATTACGTTCTGTGCGCCCTTGCTGTGCAGCGTGCGGGCTGCCTCGACCATGTCTTCGACACTGGTCAAAGACTCCGCGCCCACCAAGGTGGCTGCTTCTTCGAGGTTGGGGGTGATCACGGTGGCGTGGGGTACGAGCTTGTCTAAGAACAGGTCTTTGAGGTCCACCATGGTGCCTGCGCCCTTACATACCAGGACCGGGTCAAACACGTACGGGATGTGTGCCTTCTCGATGTGGTCTGCCAGCACCAGTGCGTTATCGACGGATCCCAACATGCCGGATTTGATGACGTCGAAGGAGTGGACGCTCAGCACCGAAGCGAGCTGGCGCGCAACGATGTCTTCAGCCACGAACTCGATTTCGTGGACGAATTCCTTGTCTGGGTTGAACGTCACGATGCAGGTCTCGACAGTGGAGCCAAAAACTCCGTACTCTTCGAACATTTTGAGGTCTGCGGAAAGTCCTGCCCCTCCGGAAACATCGAGACCGGCAAATGTGAGCGCGCGGCGTGTCATAGGTCCTCCTGTGAATGAACGTGTGAATGATTAAGCGAACGTGCAGATTCTATATGAGCGGCCAGCGGGCTATTTTCCGCCCGGGTACCCCAGCTGGCGCCATGCTTCGTAGGTGGCGATTGAGGCCGAATTCGCCAGGTTCAAACTGCGCCTACCTTCCAACATGGGAATGCGGACAGCCAGATCCACATGCGGGTCTTCTGCGACCTCGGCGGGCAACCCCGTGGACTCTTTTCCAAACAGGAGAACGTCGTCGGAGGTGTACTCCACTGTGTCGAATGTGTGGGTGGTGTGCGTGGTGAAAGCGATGATGCGCTTGTGTCCCAGCTCCTCCCACAGGTGCTCGATCGTGGGGTGGACGGTGACATGCGCCAGATCGTGATAGTCCAGTCCCGCCCTGCGGAGTTTTGCGTCACTGAGGTCGAACCCCAGGGGCTCAACCAGGTGCAAGTGCGCGCCTGTCACGGCCGCTAAACGTATGGCGTTTCCGGTGTTGCCGGGAATTTCGGGGGTGTGGAACACGATCTGAATGGGCATGGTGCAATCCTAATCGGGTTGCCGGCAAACCTTGCATACTTCGAACATGTGTTCGATAATGTTTGTGTGTCTGCTCTGCGTGATTTCGATAAGCTCCGCAGCCTACCGGGCGTGCGTACTGCGGGGGACCTGGCTGCGGCGCGGCCAGTGTTCCCCGTGTCCGGTGCGTTGCCTTCTGTCCTTTCCCGAGGTGGTTTGCGGCGCGGCGACATCACCCAGATTGTGGGGACGCATGGGTTTTCTGTTGCTCTGGCGGTCGTGTCGAAGGCAACGCAGGAACGTCATTGGTGCGCCAGCCTGGGGGTGGGCGTTCCCGCGGTCGCGGCCCTGGGGGATTTCGACGTTGCGCTGGACCATTTTGTGAATGTTGCCGTTGAGCCGGGGGATCGCGTGCAAGCTCTGTCGATTCTGATCGACACGTTTGCCATCGTCATTACGCAACCGGTACAGATGAGCCCGGGGCAACGGTCTCGCCTTCACAGCAAAGTGCGCGAAAAGAACATGTCGCTGATTGTTCTGCGCGACTTTCCCCACGCGGGGGAGAAGCTCACTGTTTCTGAACCGCGGTGGGAAGGGCTCGACCACGGGTCAGGGCACCTCAGTGGCTATTCGGTGCGCGTGACGAACCCTGCCATGGGGAGTACACGCATCGAACTACCCGGCGCGGAACAGGTGTCTTCGCAGGTGATTCGTCTTGTCTGAAGGTGCGCGTACACTCGTTCTCACGGTTCCCGACTGGCCGGCGCTTGCCGTTACGCTCCGTGAAGACATCAACGTGAGCGAACCCGTCATGGTTGTGCGGGCAGGCGTTGTGTATTCGGCGAACGCGAGCGCCAGGAAACACGGTGTTGCACGTGGAATGAACACGCGGAGTGCGCAATTACGGTGCCCGCACGCGCATGTGTACCCGTTCGACCTGGACCGTGACCACCAAGAGTTCGCCACCGCTGTGGCTGTTCTGGACCACATGGTGGCACGGTTTAGCCTGTTTCACCCCGGAACGGTCACGATCCCCATCTCTTCCCTTGAACGCACATATGAAAACGAAGAGCGTGCCGTGCATGATCTGCTGACGGAACTCATCGATGCAACCGGGTGGGAAGTTCTCGCAGGAATTGCCGACACCCCGTTCGCCGCCCTTTTGGCGGCAGACTCGCAAACCCGCGTCGAACCGGGGAGAACGGGGAAGTTTCTAGCGCCGTTGAGTGTGGATCGGCTGAGGCTTGTCGACTCCCAGTTCACTCCGCTCACCGTTCTTCTGCACCGTTTAGGAATCGACCGATTGGGCCAGTTAGCGACTCTGCCACGCACCCAGGTCTACACCCGGTTCGGGGAAACAGGTGCGCGTGCGTGGCTTCTTGCCTCCGGGCACACCTACGAACTTCCCCGGGAACATGTGCGATCCCACGACTTCACTGTCAGCGCACCTGTTGAACCGCCCACGGGCAGGCTCGACATCATTTCGTTTAAAGCACGCGAACTGGCCACCGACTTTGTTGAGCGCATTCGAGAAGCCGGACTGGTCTGTACACACGTGCGCATCGTGCTACACGCATCCAACGACACGTATGAACGTACATGGCATTTAGACACGCTCACCGAAACCACGCTGGCCGACCGTGTACGCTGGCAAGCCGCCGGATGGCAAGGGTCACGCACCGAAAAAACCCCGCACGCAGAAGACAGCGGTGGCAGTGATGCCAACGAGGACGGAATACACCACATCGAGTTCTTCGCACAAGAACTCGTCGCCCCCTTACGCGCCCAGTCGAACCTGTTTGCCCCACACACCGACGACGTCAGTGCCGCACTCGAACGCATCCAAGGACTTTTCGGAATCGACGCAGTGAACGTCCCAGCCCTGCAGGGAGGGCGATCACCTGAGGAAACGAATATGTGGACCCCCTGGAGGCACAGCACTGAACCCACCCGCGACCCCCAGGCGCCGTGGCCCGGAGCCTTGCCACCACCTCGGCCCACCCTGGTAGAAAACACGCCCGTAGACCTGCTCAACGAATACGGTGAGCCGGTTGTTGCCAGACCCGCCGGGCTGGACAGCACCCCGCGGGTTCTCCGCACCCGGGAAGGCACGCAGGCTGTCACCAACTTTTCTTCCGCTTGGCCCGTAGACACGCAGTGGTGGGATCAACACCAGTACCACGTGCGGTGCCAGGTTGTGACCGAAACCGGTGAAGCGTACGTGCTGTGCAAAGAGGCCGGGCAGTGGGCCATCGTGGGGAGGTACGCGTGATGTATGCCGAACTTCACGCGCATTCGAACTTCTCGTTCCTCGACGGGGCCTCAGACCCGGAAGAACTCGTGCACGCGGCACATGCTGCGGGGCTGTCCGCCCTGGCTCTGACTGACCACAACGGCCTGTACGGTGCTGTGCGTTTTGCGCAAGAGGCCCAACGCGTGGGAATGCCCACTGTTTTCGGGGCAGAGCTGTCCGTGGGGCTCACGCACAAAATTCCGGGGCAAAAAGACCCGCAGGCCACCCACCTTCTAGTGCTTGCCCGCAGTGTCGACGGGTACAGGCAACTGTCACGCGCGATCTCTCGGGGGTATGAACACGGCGAGAAAAACCGCCCGGTTTTCCACCTCGAAGAACTCGCCGCCTTAGACCCCGACTGGTACATCCTCACAGGGTGCCGCAAAGGGCCACTCATTCCCCACCTCGGCGACCCTGACGGGGGCATCAGCGCACTCCGTGGTCTGGCCGAACTGTTTCCAGACCGGGTTGTGGTCGAACTGACCCGCTTTGGATACCCCACTGACGATGCGCGGATTGACCACCTCACCGGTTTAGCCGGCCGTGCGAAACTTCCCACCGTGGCCACGAACGCGGTTCACTATGCGCACAGGTCGGGATACCGCGGGGCACACGTGCGCGCTGCCATCAGGTCACACGCCTCCCTAGACGAACTGGCCGGCTGGTTACCGGCCGACGCCTCCGCGTATATCCGCACACCCCATGACATGCGAGAACGTTTTGGTGCTGGACCGGTGGAAACGGCTCACCGGATTGGGCAAGAATGTGCGTTTGAGCTGTCGGCTGCCCAAGTGGGGCTCCCGCAGGCGCCAGTTCCCCCGGGGCGGGACGCGGATGAACACTTACGTGAGCTCGTGTATGCGGGGGCTCGGCGTCGGTACGGTGACCGTTCGGAATACCCGCGCGCGTGGGAACAAATCGACAGCGAGCTGGCCACCATTACTTCGATGGGATTCGCCGGATATTTCCTCATCGTGGAAGACATTGCCCGGTTTTGCCACACCAACGGCATCTATTGCCAAGGGCGTGGATCGGCGGCGAACTCAGCCGTGTGTTTTGTTCTGGGTATCACCGCAGTCGACGCGGTGAAGTTCCAGCTTCTTTTCGACCGGTTTTTAAGCCCGCAGAGGGCTGGGTACCCGGACATCGACATTGACATTGAATCGGGCAGGCGCGAAGAAGTGATCCAATACGTGTACCAGACATACGATCGGACACGGGCAGCGCAAGTCGCCAACGTCATCACGTACCGCACAAAATCAGCGATCCGGGACGCCGCCTCGGCTTTTGGGTACAGCCCCGGCCAGCAGGACGCATTCGCAAAAACCGCCCACCGCGGAGCCCTGTCCCCAGACGCCGACGAACCACACCAGGTGCCCGCCCCTGTTCTGGAAGCGGCGCGGGACTTGCACAACTCGCCACGTCACCTCGGGATCCACTCCGGGGGCATGATCCTTGCCGACCGACCCATCTACGACCTCGTGCCCATTGAGCCAGCCGCAATGGAAGGCCGCACCGTCATCCAGTGGGACAAAGACGACTCAGCGACCATGAACCTGGTGAAGTTCGACCTTCTGGGGCTGGGCATGCTGGAAGCGCTCCGCCACATGAACGAACTGGTCGAAAAGCACACGGGGCACGCGGTCGACCGCGGGAACATTCCTCAAGAGGACGGCGTGTACGACATGCTGTGCCGAGCCGACGCCGTGGGCGTGTTCCAAGTCGAATCACGTGCCCAGCTGTCGACCTTGCCACGCATGCGACCACGCAACTTCTACGACCTCGTGGTCGAAATCGCCCTGATCCGCCCCGGGCCCATCCAAGGAGAATCCGTCCACCCGTATCTGCGACGCAGGCAAGGGATCGAACCGGTCACCTATGCCCACCCGGCGCTGGAGAATTCCCTAGGCAAAACCCTGGGCGTGCCACTGTTTCAAGAACAGCTCATGCAGATCGCGATCGACGTCGCCGGGTTCTCCGGCGCAGACGCTGACGAACTCAGACGCGCCATGGGCGCGCGCCGTTCTGCCCGCACCATGGCAGCGCTTGAAGATCGTTTCCACCGAGGGTGTGCCGCCCGCGGAGTCGAACCCGCTGTGGCACGTGAAATTTTTGGCAAGATCGCCGCATTCGCCGACTACGGTTTCCCCGAATCTCACGCACTGAGCTTTGCGAACCTGGTGTACGAGTCCGCGTGGTTCAAGTACCGGCACCACGCGGCGTTCACCGCGGCACTTCTGCGCAGCCAACCCATGGGGTTCTATTCGCCCCAGTCGCTCATCACCGATGCGCGACGGCACGGCGTGAATATCCGTGGCGTCGACATCAACCTTTCCCACGCAGACGCGGACCTCGAACCCGACCCCCAGTCTGTGGGCGGGTTCGCCATCCGGTTGGGGCTCACCTCGGTCAAGGGGATCAGCGCCGAGGTGGCAGCCCACGTGGTTGCGCACCGCACCCGTCCGTATGCTTCAATCGAAGACCTTGCGTGTAAGACGGGGATTCCCTCCGACGCACTCGAGGCCCTTGCCACGGCAGGCGCATATGAAAGTTTCGGCGTTGACCGCCGGCAAGCGCTCTGGATAGCCGGCTCGCTGGCAGGTGCGGGACCGGACACACTGCCGGGCACCTCGGCGGTCATGGAAGCCCCCGCGCTTCCCCTCATGACCGAATTCGACACCACACTTGCCGAACTCTTTTCCACCGGAATCACCGTAGACGGGTACCCAACCGAACACCTGCGTGCGGCCCTGAACGCGCGGGGACTGGCCTCGACGCGAGACGTCATGAACGCGCAGGCAGGAGCCCGGATTACGGTCGCCGGAATCGTGACACACCGGCAACGCCCCAAAACCACCACCGGTGTGACGTTCTTTAACATCGAAGACGAATTCGGAATGCTCAACGTCGTGTGCTCACCGGGACTCATGAAACGTTTCGCACCCGTGTCCTACACCCGCTCCACCGTCACCGTGACAGGCACGGTGCAGCGGGCCGGTGAGGTCGTGAGCCTGTACGCCCAAAAAATCACCGCACTCGACGTGCAAATCCCAACGTCAGCGCGGAACTTCCGGTGATATGACCGAATAAGACACCACATGACACGTCTTTGACACGTACACGTTCAACAACCGCGGCACCTGCCTAGCGTTGCATGCAACACATCGACGTTAGGAGCACATCATGACCGCATTCGAAACCCGCCAGATCCACGAAGGCCAAACACCCGACAGCGACACCGGGGCACGCGCACTGCCCATTTACCAGACCACTTCCTTCGTCTTCAACGACGCTCAAATAGCAGCCGACCGTTTCGCACTGAAAGACCTGGGGCCCGTCTACAGCCGCCTGGCCAACCCCACAGTGCAGGCTGTTGAAGAACGCATCGCGTCCCTCGAAGGGGGAGTGGGAGCCGTTCTGACCGCCTCGGGACAGGCCGCCGCTTTCCTCGCGATCATCAACATTGCAGGTGCGGGCGACCACGTCGTTGCCAGCCCCTCACTGTACGGAGGAACCTACAACCTCCTCGACGTCACCATGCGCAAACTGGGCGTCGAAACCACCTTTGTGGAAAACCCAGACAACATCGACGAGTGGAAAGCCGCCGTGCAGCCCAACACCAAAGCGTTCTTTGGTGAAACCCTGACAAACCCACAGTCCTCCGTCCTTAACCTTCCTGAGCTCAGCAAAGCCGCACACGACGCGGGCGTTCCGCTTATCGTCGACAACACGCTGGCAACGCCATACCTGCTGCGTCCCATCGAACACGGCGCGGACGTAGTCCTGCACTCAGCCACCAAGTTCTTGGGCGGACACGGAAACTCGATCGCAGGTGTGATCGTCGACTCCGGAAACTTCGACTACAGCGCAGACCCTGAAAAGTTCCCCGGCTTTAACGAACCAGATGAGTCCTACAACGGACTGGTCTATGCCCGCGACCTAGGACCAGACAGCGACTTTGGCGCCAACGTGTCCTACGGAATCAAGATCCGCGTACAGCTTCTGCGCGACTTGGGACCATCGGCATCGCCGTTCAACGCGTTCCTGATTGCCCAGGGTCTTGAGACCTTGAGCCTGCGCGTTGAACGCCACGTTGAAAACGCGCAGAAGGTCGCGAAGTTCCTGGAAAACCACGACCAGGTCACGCACGTGAACTACGCCGGACTGGAATCCAGCCCGTACAACGCACTTGCCAAGCAGCTTCTGCCCAAGGGCACCGGCGCAGTGCTCTCCTTCGACATCGCAGGCGGTTACGACGCAGCTGTGAAGTTTGTTGAAGCACTGGAACTGCACTCGCACGTGGCAAATATTGGGGATGCTCGTTCTTTGGTGATTCACCCAGCATCGACCACGCACTCGCAGCTGAGTGAAGATGCGCAGGGGAAGTCAGGCGTCAACCCCGCACTGGTCCGCTTGAGCGTGGGCCTTGAAGGTGTGGACGACATCATTGCGGACTTGGAGAAGGGCTTTGCGGCCGCACGCGGTTAAGAGCCCGCTCACACACGGGGTCGACGGTACCGTGCGGACGTGTCGCATCGGGGATTTCGAAACTGAAAACGGTGACGTGATCCCCGATGCCCACATCGCGTTCGAAACGTTCGGCACGCTCAACGCTGAAGCCACCAACGCGATCCTCATCGAGCATGCGCTCACCGGTGACTCACACGTGACATCAGGGGCATCCGGCGTTCCTGGTTGGTGGGAAGACGTGGTAGGGCCCGGCAAAGCGATCGACACGCGTGAGTTCTTTGTCGTGTGCACCAACGTGCTCGGTGGGTGCAATGGATCCACCGGGCCCAGCACATCTGTCGACGACAAGGAACTGGGCGCTTCGTTCCCGCAAGTGAGTATCCGCGACATGGTGCGGGCCGAAGCGCTGGTTGCCGATGCGTTGGGTATCGAACAGTTCAACGCAGTGGTGGGCGGATCTTTGGGTGGCGCCCGAGCCACCGAGTTCGCCGCCACCCAGCCTCATCGAGTCCAACAGACGGTGGTGTTGGCCGCCCCGGCGTATTCGTCTGCTGACAACATCGCGTGGGCACACACGCAGTTGCAGGCGATCCAGCTGGATCCCGACTATCACGGTGGTAACTACGCCCACCACAGCGTGAAGCCACTGTACGGTCTGGGGTTGGCTCGCCAGATCGCACATCTGACGTACCGTAGCGGCGATGAGCTCGACGGCCGGTTCGGTCGCGAACACCAACCCGCCATGCCCGGCTACTACCAGGTGCAAAGCTACTTGGATTACCAGGCTGGAAAGTTGGTTGGCAGGTTCGACGCCCAGTCGTACTGCGTGCTCACCCGCGCGTTAAGGGACCATGATGTGCGCCGAGGTCGTTCCCAGCTGACCGTGCCCGGTCTCCATGTGGTGTCACTGTCCTCTGACCGGCTCTATCCGCCCGCCCAGGTCAAAGAGCTCGCAGAGCTTGCTGGGGCGCGCTCGTACACAGAAGTTGAAACGGACGCCGGCCACGACGGATTCCTCACGGAATCCGCGAAGGTGAGCCAGATCCTCCGAACGGTTCTGCAATAGCGGGCGCGGCTCTTTGACTGCTCTATGACCGCTTTGCTCGAATGATTTTTTCGTCAATCGGGTAATCGGTGCGGGAACGTGCTTGACGCACATACGCCCGGGCCTCATTCTGGCGGGCTTCTTCCTGCCCTTCAGAAATCTGGGTACGACGGTGTTCACCGGTGAAGCCGAACATCTCTGCCAGGTCAGGTGCATTCAGGGCTAGCTTGCGACACAGTCGCCCAATGGTGGGCTCAACCAGACGAGCGCGAGCCATAGGCAAGCGTCCATACATGACGTGCCAGCCAATGTGTTCGTGAATGATGGTGAGACCGTAGAGGTCACGAATGCGACGCAGCAGTTTCGCTTCGTCCGGGTGCGCCGAGGTGTCGATGTCGCGCAGTCGAGCCGTGAGCGCCTGCCATTTGAGAAGATGAATATACGCTTCTGCCGTCTCGATAAGCTGATGCTGGTGGGTGTTGAAAAGATCCGCAGCAGCCTGGCGATCCATCTTGGTTGCAGGGCGTAGCTTCTGAGCAAGATCAGACAGCATCGAGTCGACTCGGCTGGAAAGCAACGCTTCCTGAAGGTGCCCGGACCTGATGCGTTTTGAAGCAAGGGCAGGCGTGAACAGGTCGCCAATCGTGCGCCCCACACTGGCAAGACCCGTTCGGTAGAGCGAGTGCTCAGCAGCTTGGTGAGACAGATACCGGGCTGCGCCACCAAAGTCGATGTCTTTGAGCTCGCGCGAGTAGTCCTGCAACAGCCGCTTACCCACAAGCTGGAGAAGCACCGTGTTGTCACCCTCAAAGGTGACGTACACGTCTAAGTCGTGGCGCAGTCCCACTAGGCGGTTGTCCCACATGAAACCAGCCCCACCGCAGGCTTCCCGGCACTCCTGAATCGTGTCCAACGCGTCCCACGTGGACACGGCCTTGAAGCCCGCTGCCTGACTTTCTAGCAATTGCCGGGTGGCTTCCGGAGGATTTTCACTACGGAACACCTCGTCAAAAGTGTCCAGCAGACTTTCGTGTGCCACAGAGTTCGCCCACGCTTTTGCAACCAGAGGCATGAGCCGGCGCTGGTGTTCACCGTAGTCAATAAGGCGCACGCTTTGGCCGGGAACCCCGCCTTCGAACTGTGTGCGTTCCACCGCGTATCGCAAAGCGATGTCGAGGGCCAGTTTGGATGCAACGGTGGATGCGCCGTCAAGAGACACACGCCCCATGACAAGCGTTCCCAGCATGGTGAAAAAGCGCTTGCCGGGGGAGTGGATCGGCGAAGAATATTCGCCATCTTCGGCCACGTGACCGTAGCGGTCTAGCAGGTGGTCGAGGGGGATCCTCACGTGGTCGAAGCCGAACCGCCCGTTGTCGACACCTAAGAGCCCACCCTTGTGCCCATCGTCCTCAATCGTGACGCCCGGCAGTGGCCGTCCTTCTTCGGAGCGCACGGGAACAAAGAACGCGTGAACCCCGTAGTCGATTCCACACGTGATGAGACGGGCGAAAACAACGGCTGCCTGCGCGTGCGCGGCTGCATTCCCGATGTACTCCTTCACCGCCTGCCGGTGCGGCGTGTGAATGACGAACTCTTGTTGCTTGGGGTCGTAGGTGGCGGTCGTGTCCACGTTCGCAACGTCGGAACCGTGACCAATTTCGGTCATCGCAAAGCTGCCCAACAGTTTGCCTTCAAGGGCGTCTTTGAGCCACCGTTCGTGTTGGTTTTTGTTGCCGAGGTGGTGAATAGCTCCGCTGAAAAGCCCGTATTGCACGCCGGCCTTAATTTGAATGCTGGGTTCTGCCAGCACAAGCTCTTCGAACCCAGCGACGTACCCGGCGTAGTCTTCTGGACCACCCATGTGCTCTGGCATCGCCAACGTGGTGAAACCGGCGTTGGCAAGCGCGACAGTTCCTTCAAGCGTCGCCTGGCGTTTGCGTTCAAGATTCCATTCGGGTTTGAGGCGCAAGGCCGGGTGGGCGGCGAACTCGCGGCCTTTTTCGCGCACAGAGGCGCGTTCGCCTTCGAGGAATCGGCGCAGAAACTCAACGTCGACGGTCAGTGGTGCTTTCGTGTTCATGAGTGTTTTCCTTCAACGTTGTCGGTGGCTGGGGCGCTTTCCCACAGCCACGTACTAAGGTGAGTTGCAAAGGTGTGAGGGTCGGTAGGTTTGGTGAGCCATTCGTCGGTACATGCGCGCACAAAGCCCAGTGCACCTCGGGCCCACATGTACTGCTCTGGCTGAGTGAAGTTCATTCGTGCGCACAGCAGTTGAGCGATTGAATCAAAAAACGTTTGTTGCCCCGTTTGGTGGGTGACTCCACGGTCGCAGAAGCGGTAGACATGGGGTCTGCTTGATGCGAGATCAACAAATGCCGCGATCATGTGCGCGAGAGCCTCACGCGGACTCATATCGGGCGTTGCGGCTCGGTCGAGCTGTTGAGTGATGACCTTCATGGCCCACTGTCCCATGTCGTCGACGAGACCAGCGCGGTCCCCAAAGTACCTGTACAAGACGGTTTTTGACGTGCCCGTGGCTTCGCAGATCTGGTCCATCGAGGCGTCCGGTCCCAGATCGGCAACCGAGTGGCGAACCATACGAAGCAACTCACGGCGACGCTCTTTACGGTGTGCATCCCACCGCAGAGCACGTCCGTCTTGTGTGACTGATTTCATGTAACTGACAGTATCAAGTACTGTCGGTTACAGATAATTTAAGCGCTTCTAGGAGGTAACGTGAACCGTCGCGCAGCGATCCTCGGTGGAAACCGAATTCCCTTTGCCCGTTCCAACAAACAGTACGCTCACGCTTCGAATCAAGACATGCTCACCAGCGCTCTCGACGGGCTGGTCGCACGCTTCGGACTCGCAGGTAAACGTCTCGGTGAAGTCGCCGGCGGTGCGGTTCTGAAACACTCAAAAGACATCAACCTCACACGCGAATCTGTTTTGGGGTCGGCACTGAGCCCCACGACTCCGGCATTTGATTTAGGTCAAGCCTGCGCGACCGGTCTGGAAGCCTGCGTGAGCATTTCGCAGAAGATCCGTTTGGGACAGATCGAGTCGGGGATCGCAGGAGGAGCCGACACCACCTCGGACGCGCCCATTGTTATCAGCGACGGACTGCGCGAAAACCTCCTTGCACTGTCCCGTGCACGCACGATTCCACAGAAGCTCCAGGCCATCGCCCGGATCCGGCCACAGGACCTGGCTCCAGTAGCCCCAAGCACGGCTGAAGCACGCACGGGCTTAAGCATGGGTGAACACCAAGCGCGCACAACAGCACACTGGGGGATTACACGGCAGGCACAAGACGAGTTGGCGCTGGCATCGCACACCAACATGGCCGCGGCGTGGGACCGTGGGTTCTTCGACGACCTCGTGACCCCATACCTGGGCGTCACGCGCGACACCAACCTGCGCGCAGACTCCACCATGGAAAGCCTGGCAAAGCTCAACCCAGTGTTCGGTCGCAACCTGGAAACCGAGGCCACGATGACCGCCGGAAACTCCACTCCGCTCACCGACGGTGCATCGACCGTTCTGTTGGGAAGCGAAGAGTTCGCGGCGGAACTGGGTATTGAGCCACTTGCGTACCTCGTGGATGCCGAGGCGGCAGCCGTGGACTTCGTGGAAGGCGAAGAAGGACTGCTCATGGCTCCGGCATACGCGGTGCCACGCTTGCTAGCGCGCAACGGGCTGACGTTTGACGACATTGATGTGTTTGAAATTCACGAAGCTTTCGCCTCCACCGTGTTGTGCCACCTGGCGGCATGGGAAAGCGAGGAGTTCTGTACGCAGAAACTGGGGCTGGATGCACCTCTTGGTGCTGTTGACCGCGCCAAGCTCAACCCTAACGGTTCCTCTCTGGCAGCCGGTCACCCATTCGCCGCAACCGGCGGGCGCATCGTTGCCCAAACGGCGAAGCACCTGAAAGAAACTGGCCAGAAGCGTGCCCTCATCTCCATCTGTGCTGCAGGTGGACAGGGTGTTGCTGCAATCGTGGAAGCTGACTAGGAGTTGCACATGGCTAAAGACACGTACCTCAATCTTGCAAACGGCGCATTGGCGCCAGTGGTAAAGAAGCTGGGACTGCCACAGCCGGTTCCGTTGCGCCGGTTCAACGTGGCCGGTGGATCCGGGTTCACCAAGGACCCTGTTTTGGTGCTTGGTGATTCCGGGGCCGACTCGCTTGCGGAACTGCTGGTCGAAAACGGATTCTCCGTTCACCGTTCACCGGATCCCAGCTTTAAGTACCAGGGCATCATCGCAAGCTTCATCGACGCGCAGAGCCCGGACGACCTCGGCGAGACGGTTCTGCAGATTTCCCCGGCACTTAAACAGACTGCCCGCTGTGCGCGTGTTGTGATTGTGTCGCGTGCGCCTGAAGGGGATAAGCCGTCGATTGATGCAGCACGTAATGGTGTGACCGGAATCGTGCGTTCGGTTGCCCACGAAATGCGCTACGGCGGCACAGCGAACGGAATTGTGCTGGACGCCGGCGTGGACGTGAACGCGGCCTCGGTGACCGGTGCGCTGTGGTTCTTCCTGTCGGCCAAGTCGGCGTATGTGTCCGGCCAGTTGCTCACCGTGGGTGACGACCGGGGCCAGGCCGTGACGGCGAGTGAGTTCGACGGTGTGGGCGACAACGGACCGCTCGCAGGCAAGATCGCGGTAGTCACAGGTGCTGCGCGAGGAATCGGTGCTGCCATTGCGCGTACACTGCACCGCGACGGTGCCTATGTCTATGGTGTCGATGTGCCTGGGGCTGGGCAAGCATTGGCTGCAACAATGAACTCAGTTGCTGGGAAAGCGATTCACCTCGACATCACGGCCGAAGACGCGGCTTCCAGAATTGCGCAGGCAGTTGGGAAGCCCATTGACATCCTCATCCACAACGCGGGAATTACGCGAGACAAGCTGCTCGCCAACATGGACGCAGGCCGGTGGAACTCAGTGATCGCGGTAAACATCGAATCGCAGCTGCGGATGAACGAAAAGCTCACCGAACTTGGGGCGTGGGGAAGCCAGCCGCACGTCGTTTCCCTGGCATCCACCTCGGGCATCGCAGGCAACCGCGGACAGACCAACTACGCGGCATCGAAAGCCGGCGTGATCGGAATGGTCTCGGCCTCCCAGGACAGCTTTGCCAAGCTGGGCGGATCGATTAACGCCGTGGCACCCGGGTTCATCGAGACCGACATGACCGCCAAGATGCCGGCCCTGACTCGGCAGGTAGCGCGCCGACTCTCCAGTCTGCAGCAAGGCGGTCTGCCGGAGGACGTCGCCGAGGCGATCGCGTTCTTGTCCTCACCTGCCGCAACCGGCGTGAACGGGCAGACGCTTCGCGTATGCGGGCAGAACATGGTGGGTGCGTAATGGGATCGACACTCAACGTTTACGGTCGCGCTGTTCTGGGTGCGATCAAGAAACCCGCGCCGGGTCCGGTACCTACACGGACGTTGACGCGCACAGTGACCATCGACCCTGATGCCGTGGCGCAGTTCAACACCGTCACCGGTTTGCCGGTGAACAACAACGTGCCCGCGCCTTACCTGCACACGTTGGGCTTTGGTCCCAGCCTGGAGCTCATGACCGCGCCAGATTTTCCTGTGCCGGTGCTGGGGATGGTTCACGTGTACAACCGGTTCACGCAACACGCCAGAGTGCCCATGGGCGCCGAGGTGACGCTGCAGATTTCGGTGAGCCGACCTCGGGCGCGGGACGCCGGAAGCGAACTGGACGTGATCGTTCACGGTTCCGTTAATGGCGAGGCCGTGTTTGAGGACGTGTCCACGTACTTTGCGAAGAAGACCAAGCTTCCCGAGGCGGATGAACCTGCGCCTGCCCGTCGCCTGGATCTGCCTGACGGCAGCGCGGTCGCCACATGGAAGTTCCCGGCGGGGCTGGGGGAGCGGTACGCGCGCGTGTCAGGTGACTACAACGTTATTCACCTCAACAGCCTGGCGGCCCGGGCGTTCGGGTTCCCCCGGGCGATTGCGCACGGCATGTACACGGCCAGTAAGGCGTTTGCGCAGTCGAACGTGGTTGCCGAGGCGTTCGTGTGGGATGTGCAGTTCGCTAAGCCTATTTTGCTGCCCGGCCGAGCAGAAGTTCTGGTCGACCGAACCGATGGTGTCCGGGTGGGCGTTGTCAGGCCGAAGGACGGTGCTCCGCACCTGGTGAGCCTGGTACGTGAAGTGTGATGTGGGTGTGTGGCGCACTTCATTGATGACGTATTGGCGTCGAGTTGTATAACAGCGCGTGAACCGTGTACAGTATCTTTCGTTGCCCGCGCGGGTGGCGGAATAGGTAGACGCGCTAGCTTGAGGTGCTAGTGCCCAATTTATCGGGCGTGGGGGTTCAAGTCCCCCTCCGCGCACAAAATTTTTTCGGGGTCCCACTTTGGTGGGGCCCCGAATTTTTGTATTCACGAGGGTAGGCGTGGCTGCTAGAGGCATATAGGCAGGAACTATCGATTCATAACTTGATAATTGATGTTGGCTATTCTATGGTTGAGGTAACGCCGGAGCTCCGGCGACATCTCATACAGCCAAAGGAGAATAGTATGTCCGTTCTTAACACTCAGATTCTTCCGTTCCAGGCAACCGCATTCCACAACGGTGACTTCGTCGACCTCAGCGAGAAGGACCTCGAAGGCAAGTGGTCGATCTTTTTCTTCTACCCAGCCGACTTCACGTTCGTGTGCCCAACTGAACTGGGTGACATGGCTGACAACTACGACGAGTTCCAGAAGCTCGGTGTCGACATCTACTCCGTCTCCACTGACACCCACTTCGTCCACAAGGCATGGCACGAATCGTCCGAAACGATCGGCAAGATTCAGTACGCAATGATCGGTGACCCATCAGGTCAGATCACCCGTAACTTCGAAAACATGCGCGAAGGACAGGGTCTTGCTGACCGCGGAACCTTCCTCATCGACCCAGACGGCATCATCCAGTACCTGGAGATCACTCCTGAAGGTGTGGGACGTAACGCAACCGAACTGCTCCGCAAGGTGAAGGCTGCCCAGTACGTGCGCAACCACCCGGGCGAAGTGTGCCCAGCTAAGTGGGAAGAAGAGCAGGAAACACTGGTTCCTGGCATCGACCTCGTTGGCAAGATCTAATCTGCCCGCATCAACGACACATACATTTTCAGGTTTAGTGAAAGAGGGAGCCAGCCGTGCTTGACGCCAATTTGAAAGACCAACTTCAAACGATCCTGACCCAGAAGGTCACGGAGGACGTTGTTCTTGCGTCGTCGCTTGACGACAGTAAGAAGTCGGCCGAGATGGCTGAACTGCTCGACGAGATCGCAGAGCTGTCGGATCGTGTAACGCACGAACGACGTGACGACTATGACGAACGTCGCCCGTCCTTTGCGATCGAACGCCCAGGTGCAGACATCTCAATCCGCTTTGCGGGTCTGCCACTGGGACACGAGTTCAGTTCACTGGTTTTGGCGTTGGCACAGGTTGGCGGTAACCCCGTCAAAGAATCTGACGAAACCATTGCAGCAGTCAAGGGCTTGGACAAAGACCTGAAGTTCGTCACGTACATGTCCTTGACATGCCAAAACTGCCCTACTGTTGTGCAGGCGCTCAACACGATGGCCGTTCTCAACCCGCGTATTCAGCACGTCGCCGTTGAAGGCTCGACCTTCCAAGACGAAGTCAGCGAAAAGAACATTCAGGCTGTGCCCACCATCTACCTCAACGGTGAAGAGTGGGGATCGGGTCGCATGGACATTGCAGACTTCGTAGACCGCCTGGATGACTCGGCTGCTGAACGTCTTGCTGATTCGGTCAAGGACAAGGACCCATTTGATGTTCTGGTTGTCGGTGGTGGATCAGCTGCTGTTGCAGCGTCCATCTATGCGGCACGTAAGGGTCTGCGGACAGGAATGGTCGCCGACCGGATCGGTGGTCAGATCCTGGACACCGTGGGCATTGAGAACTTCATCTCCTACCCGTACACGGAAGGTCCAAAGCTGGCAGCACAGTTTGCCGAGCACATGGACCAGTACGACATCGACGTGATCCGCCCAATCCAGGCTGAAAAGCTCGTCCCGGCTGAGACGGAAGGGGATCTACACACGGTTGTTCTCACCGGTGGTAGCGAACTGAAGTCGAAGACGGTGGTTGTGGCCACGGGTGCGCGTTGGCGTGAGCTGGGTGTACCTGGCGATCACGAGTACCGCAACAAGGGTGTCACGTTCTGTCCACACTGCGACGGACCGTTCTTCAAGGGCAAGAACATTGCCGTTGTCGGTGGCGGTAACTCAGGTATTGAGGCTGCGATCGACCTGGCTGGAATCGTTGGTCACGTGACGGTCATGGAGTTTATGGACGAACTCAAGGCCGACGAGGTTCTGCAGCGCAAGCTCAAGTCCATGGACAACGTAGACATCATCCTGTCTGCTGCGTCGAAGGAAGTCCTGGGTGACGGGAAGAACGTCACCGGCCTGCAGTACGAGGACCGCAAGACTGGTGAACTGCACGAGCTGGACGTGAACGGAATCTTCGTGCAGATCGGTCTGCTCCCCAACACCGAATGGGTCAAGGGTGCCGTCGACATGAACGGTCGCGGCGAGATCGAAATCCAAGCCAACGGTGCCACCTCGGTACCGGGTATCTTCGCCGCAGGTGACGCGACCACAGCGCCTTATAAGCAGATCGTGACGTCGCTTGGCGCGGGTGCGACCGCTGCGCTTGCAGCGTTCGACTACCTCATCAGGCAGTCAGCTCCCCAGGAGTAAGACGGAATGAGTAGAGCGGGGTTCAGTTTGGCGGACGTCAGATTGGGCCCCGTCTAACGTTTGGGGTGTTGTATGAATCTGCGTGATTTTGAGTACTTGATAGCGCTGGACGAGCTTCGGCATTTTGGGCAGGCAGCTCAGTCGTGTGAGGTGAGCCAGCCCACGTTGTCGACTCAGCTGAAGAAGCTTGAAGATGAGTTGGGCACTCCGCTGATTGAGCGCAGTGGTCGCAACGTACAGCTGACGCGCGTTGGGATCGAAGTTGTCGCCCGTGCACGTAAGGTCGTTGAGCAGGTTGCCGAGATGCGGAGCATCGCCCGACACGCGTCCGACCCGCGCGCCGGTGAGATTCGCTTGGGATGTTTCCCCACGTTGAACCCGTACCTGCTTCCGCATGCGATGCCAGCCTTGAAGAGTGCTCTTCCGTCATTGAGCGTGCTCGTCGTCGAGGAGAAGACCCAGACCCTGGAACACTTGCTGGATGCTGGGGAGCTTGACGCGATCATCGTCGGAACGCCGGTCGTGCGTTCGGGGATTGATGTGCTACCGCTCTTCCGTGAAGACTTTCTGCTTGCTGGCCCAGCACACGATCCGCAGATGTCGAATGACGACCTCTTGTCGGTGAATGACCTGGAAGGCGAAGAGCTTCTATTGCTGTCCGAGGGGCACTGTCTACGCGATCAGGCTCTGCAGGTGTGCAAGACCAGCAAGGCTTCCGAACAGGTGAACTACCGTGCGACGAGCCTTGAGACGTTACGGCACATGGTGGTCTCTGGGGCAGGGTGCACGTTGATGCCTCGCCTGGCGGTGACGCCGCCGGTGACACCTAATCCCGGGTTGGCGTTGAAGGAGTTTTCGGATCCGGCGCCTCACCGTGATGTGGTGCTAGCGTGGCGTTCCGGGAGTGTGTATAGGGAGGTTTTCCCCCAGCTCGCCGAGGTCGTTCGCGGCTCAGTTGCTGACTTCGTCACGGTGCTGTAAATGGATTCATTGTGTGCAATCCGGACCGGTGGGGTCTTCCTTGCACGATTTGTTGACGAGATATTTGTGGAACCGATAGATGCGTAGATCGGCGTCCTGCGACGGAATGTCGGTGCTACCAGGAATGGTCATCCACGCGCTGTTTCCGATTTTGTACATGCCCGTGTACGTGGTTGCCAGCTTTACCGCGACATTCCCGGGTGCCTGGTAAACGTTGTAAATCCGGGCCTTATTGATGTCCGAAGGTTTGTTTCCTGGATGAGACGTGTGCAGGGTGTTGCCGTCGCCAAAGTCCCAATGGTACTTGCGTGGGATGGCTTTCACAGTGATCGGGTAGCCCAAGATCGTGTCGTTGATGTACTGGATGGACGAATCTGCCCAGAATGCTGTTTTCCTGTGCGCGATACCCCACGAATCACCGGGCAAGGAATTAATCACTGATGGTGGAATCGAGTACTTCTTGAACTCTGACTCCATAAATGTCGGCGACGGAGGAGGCGGCGGAAGTTCCGCGGGACCCGAGGTGTCTGGTAAGTCGAGCGTCGCACACACCGCCGTTGGAATACTGTTCGGACAGTAATCTTCAGGTGCATTACCCGACGAACCGTTCTTCCCTTTACCTGATCGTTTTCTCGAATCAGACTTCGAGTTGTTAGAACCTGAGTTGTTACCAGGGCTAGTGCGAGTAACACCACAACTGACATTTCCGTTTAGTCGCCATTTGCAGTTGTCTGCTAATGCATGCACTACGTACGGTGATGTGACCGCCAAGGCACTTAATAAAACAAAAATGACGAAACCCGCTAAAAACCGCGTATCAGCAGTGTTCACTGTAAAGCTCCTGCAAAGAAACCTTCCATGAAGAACCGTGCTTCTGGAGCGTCCATATCATTTGGTATGGATCCTCATAGTCAGCTTCTGACTCATCTTCGTTAGCGTTACGTATGCCCCATGTTTCTTTCGGCAGACATGCGCTTACGGTTGTTTCTTCTGTCTTTTTCGGTGCGCGGTCCATTTCGTGGATATGGAGATCTTGAGTAACGAGCTTCCCGAAGAGAACCGTATGATCTTTGCGAAAGTCCGAAGCTGTCTCTTCAAGTCCTTCTTTGGCCTCGCCCACCGAAACACTGTCGATGTGCAGCGTGTCTTCGCCTCCGGACTTCATGACCTGCTCAGACACGAAAATGTACCTCTGCAAACCGATGAGCGCTTCTTCAGCAGCAAGCATTTCCTCAGCGGTCAGATCAAGGTCCGTGGTGTATTCGGGTACGTCGAACTTAGGGATCGGCTCCGAGTCCGGGGTAGGGGATTCCTCCTGGGTGCTGGGGTGTGGCGCGGCTTCAGTTTGCGGGAGCGATTCCGAACACCCGGTCAGGACCAACGCGCCAACAGCGCAGAGGGCCAGCAATCGTCGATGAACATATGCGGTCATGGTGTGCACTCCTTTGTGCGACCGGTTCCAAGATTGCCTTCCAGTCTATTGCGGCCAGCACCAAACCGGAAGAGTCCCAACCAAAACTGTGGATAACTCGGCGAACCACCCACCCGCCTGCACGCCCACGCCAACGCTCACATCCGGCATACAGCTAGGGGCTCCCGTCACCTAAGCAACGGAAGCCCCTGAGCCACACTTCAATGCCAAAACCACAAAGGGTCAGCTACAGCAACACGCCATCACACGGTCAAAATCACACCGTTTTAAATGCGACAACCGCGTTGTGCCCACCAAACCCAAACGAGTTCGACAACGCCACAAAGTCGTCCTGAGGAAGGTCAGCGGGTGTGTCACGCACAATGTTCAAGCTGATCTCCGGGTCAACTTCTTCAATGTTGATGGTTGGAGGTGCCACGCGGTGGTGTACTGCCAAAGTCGCAAAGATCGACTCAACAGCTCCCGCTCCACCAAGCAGGTGTCCGGTCATGGACTTCGTCGCTGACACCAGCGCGTCTGACGCGTGCTCTCCCAGAAGCGTGTTAATCGCAACCGACTCAGGCACGTCACCAACCGGCGTCGAAGTCGCGTGAGCGTTGATGTGCTTCACCTGGGCCGGGGTAGCACCTGCGCTTTCCAGAGCGGCACGCATGGCACGGATCGAGCCTGCTCCCTCCGGTTCACCAGCTGTGATGTGGTAGGCGTCGTTCGACAGACCCCAGCCTGCCACCTCGGCGTAAATCCGCGCACCGCGCGCTTCCGCACGTTCACGGCTTTCCAACACCAGCGCGCCGGAACCTTCACCCATGACAAAGCCATCGCGGTTCACATCGTACGGACGTGAAGCAGTTTCAGGGGAGTCGTTGCGCTTCGACAGTGCACGCATGGACGAAAACGCCGACAACGTAATCGGGTGTACCGCAGATTCAGCACCACCCGCGATGATTACGTCAGCACGACCATCACGAATCAAATCAACTGCGTGCCCCAACGATTCAGTCGACGATGCGCACGCCGACACCAAGGTCTGTACGCCGGCACGCGCTTTAAATTCCATACCCAGCGCAGCAGCTGGGCCATTGGGCATCAACATGGGCACAGTCAGTGGCATGACGCGGCGTGAACCTTCTTCACGCAACGTGTCCCACGCGTTGAGCAGCGTCCACACGCCACCAATTCCCGTGGCCCATGACACGGCAAGACGTTCAGGCTCCACCTCGGGGTCCTGGGCGTCAGCCCACGCCTCACGGGCGGCAATCAGGGCAAGCTGGCTGGCAGGATCAAGGCGCTTGGCTTCGACGCGAGACAGTTTCTCGGCAACCACGCCAGAATTGACGGTTGCCGCGAAGTTGACCGGAATGCCGTATTGTTCGGCCCAGTCGTTGTCAAGGGTCTTTGCGCCCGATGTCCCTGCTAAGGCTGCGTCCCAGGTTTCCTGGGCGGTCGCGCCTAGGGGAGTGACGGCACCAATTCCGGTGACGACAACAGAGTTAGTCATGAAGAGTCCTCGTCGATAAATGATGAAAAGCGGGGTAGCGCCGTCGTAGTCGGGCTACCCCGCATAAGCATTAGGCCTGCTGAGCCTTCACAATGTAGTCAACAGCGTTCTGAACGGTAACGAGTTCTTTAACGTCATCGTCCGGAATCTTCACGCCGAACTTCTTTTCAGCGTTCACAACGATCGTCATCATGGAGATCGAGTCGATGTCGAGGTCGTCGGTGAAGGACTTGCTTGGTTCTACCGCGTCGGGAGCCAAACCAGTTTCTTCGTTAATGATCTCAGCGAGTCCAGCGAGGACTTCCTGTTCCGAGTTAGCCATTTCTTATTCCTATCTTTCTCATCTACGCTCAAAAGTCTTGAGCGCTGTATTCGATTAACCGCAACTTTCGTTGCGAATGGAACGAGTATCGACGAGTGTCCCGTAGTGAATCCTATGCCACAGCAACACTGTCATGGTTGCAATTCCGTTCCCCGTGTCGAATCACGGAAGCACAATCACCTGCGCGCCAAACACCAGTCCGGCTCCAAAACCGATCTGAAGTGCCAGCTTGCCGGACAGTTCCGGGTGTTCACGCAACAGACGTTCGGTGGCAAGGGGAATGGACGCCGAGGAGGTGTTTCCGTTGTCGGCAATGTCCCGTCCGATCTTGACGTGCTCCGGGAGTTTCAGCTGCTTAGCGAGTTCGTCAATGATGCGCATGTTGGCCTGGTGGGGGACAAACGCGCCCAAATCTGAAGCCTCGATACCGGCGCGGTCGAGCGCTTCTTGAGCGACCTCGGCCATATCCCACACTGCCCAGCGGAACACGCTGGGGCCATCCTGACGCAACGTGGGCCACGGAGTCGACGAATCCTTCTTCATGTCCAAGAAGGACGATGTCATCCGGATGGTGTCCCAGTTTTCACCCTTGGAACCCCATACCGATTCTGAAATGCCCGGTGTGTCCGAAGCGCTCACCACGACCGCGCCAGCACCGTCGCCCAGAATAAACGAAATGGAACGGTCTGTGGGGTCAATGATGTCTGAAAGCTTTTCAGCGCCGATCACCAGGACGTTGTCAGCCGTGCCCGCGCGTACAAACGCGTCAGCCTGAGCAATTCCGTAGCAGTACCCTGCGCACGCCGCCGAAATGTCCCATGCCGGCACCGGTCCGGTTCCCAAACGGCGGGTAAGTTCAGCCGCTGCGGACGGGGTAGCGACCGTGAACGTCACAGTTGAGACCACAATCGCACCAATATCGGCCGGCTTGAGGCCAGCGTTTGCGATCGCTTCGATCGCAGCGTGTTCGGCCATGTCGACGACGCTGACATCTTCGCTTGCATAGTGGCGTGTCTTGATACCTGTGCGTTGCTGAATCCACTCGTCAGAAGAGTTGATGGGGCCTACGATCTCGTCGTTCGTGACCGTGCGTTCCGACCTGTACCCGCCCAAACCTGAAATGCGCGAAAAGCGCTGCGGCTGTGGAGTTTTTAGTGTGACCATCGCGTGTCCTTTCGTATGGGTTACGCGTGTGTCCGCACGAATTCGCGGGCACCTTCAAGATCTTCAGCAGATTTAATCGCCAGAGTTTCGACACCCTTCATGGAGCGTTTAGCGAGCCCGGTCAACGTGCCACCGGGAGCTAGCTCAATCAGGCCCGTCACCCCAGCCTCAACCAGCGTATCCTGGCACAGATCCCAGCGCACAGGACTGGTCACCTGGGATACCAAAGCGTCAACGTATTCGCGACCGGACTGGACGGTTTGACCGTCACGGTTCGACAGAATCGAAATACGTGGGTCCTGTACCTCAAGACCAGTCGCCATATCAGCCAGCGGTGCCTGTGCAGACTTCATGTAATCCGTGTGGAACGCGCCCGCCACCTTCAGAGGAATGACTCGGGCGCGCTCAGGTGGGTTCGCGACGAACTTCTCAATCGCTTCAAGGCTTCCAGCGGCAACAATCTGGCCGCCACCGTTGACGTTCGCTGGGGCTAGTCCAGCCTCTTCGATCGCGCTGATGACATCTTCTGCGACACCACCCACGACAGCGGCCATGCCGGTTGGCTGGGCGTTCGACGCTTCAGCCATGCCCTGGGCACGCACGTTGACAAACTTCATGCCGTCCTCAGCGCTGAGAATTCCAGCGACTACAGCGGCGCCGATCTCACCTACCGAGTGACCGGCGACAAACTGGGGGAGTGAGTCGTCTGCGAACAACTCATTAAACGTCGCAATTGCAGAAGCGACCAGAAGTGGCTGTGCAACGGCGGTGTCCTTAATTGTTTCTTCATCGGATTGGGTGCCGTGTTCCACCAAATCAATTCCACATGCGTGGCCAGCGGCTTCGATTGTTTCCCGGAAACTAGGCGACTCGAGGAACGAGTTTAGAAAGCCGGGCTTCTGTGCCCCTTGGCCTGGACATGCAACGACGAGCATTATTCTCCCATTCGAGACAGCGTCTCATGTGCGGACAAAGTACCGTGTGACAGCTTAACGAGTTATCGCTTCACCACTGTGATTTTGTGAGCAATCAACAATTACATGCCCTCTGTCAGTCTGCCAAACACCAAAGCAATTCGCAGAACAAAACCGGCGCGCGCCTGTGTGGCATCGAGACCAATCAGTTCCTGAATCTTGCGAAGGCGGTACCGGACTGTATTTGGGTGAACTTCTAACGCCTTCGCGGTCGCCTCAAGTGAACCGCCAAAGTCTACGTAGTTCTCCGCCGTCGTGAGCAACTGGCCGCTCCCCATCGACAGTGGCTCATAGAACGTCCTCACCAGTTCATTCACGGCAGTCTGATCGCCTGCCATGGCACGTTCTGGCAACAGATCCGACGCGAAAACCGGACGCGGAGAGTTAGGACGCGCGTACGCCGTCCGCAGTGCCCAGGACGCCGCAGCGGCACTGGCTCCCGCCTCGGCCAACGACGCTACCCGCGGCCCGATCACCACTTCTTGTGGCCCAAAGTACTGCAACAGCTGACCCACTGCACGGTCAATGTCAGTGGCACCACCCAGGACAATCAGCAAACGATTGTCGTGAATCCCCACCAGCGCGTCTTCACCCGCGCGCTGGGCCGCAGACCGCACCTCGCTGAGGCCACCCTTGAACGTGCGAGCGGACGCGCGACCAATGATTACATGCACGGCAGCCTTCGACCTCCACCCATACGCTGCCGTTCGGCTCGCCAACTCGTCGACCGAGTCACCCCGCATAAGCGCGTCAATCACCATGGCCTCGAGGCGAACATCCCAACTTCCGCGCGCCTCGGCGGCACGGGCATATACATCGGCGGCCGCAAAGGCGATTTCGCGCGAGAAAACCAGAACACCTTCGCGCAGGCTCTCCACATCAGTAGAGTTACCCAACTGGGCTACGTGCTCCTCCACGACCTCAACTACGACGCGCAACAACTGCAGGGTCTGCTGCAGTGAGATGGTGCGCATGAGTTCGCGTGGCGCGTTGTGGAAGATCTCCGAAACAATCCCAACCGGCGCATCGGGGTTGCGATACCACTCAATGAACGACGTAATACCCGCATGCGCCAAATGAACAACCCATTTGCGTTCAGAGGGTGAAAGCCTACGGAACCACGGCAGTTGGGCTTCGATCCGGCCTGCGGTCAGCCGAGTGAGGGCGTCTTTACCCTTCTGAAGCCGCAAAATTGTATCGTCGCGTCCGGAACGATCAGCGCTGAGGTTTCCGGACTTGGGAGAAGTCGAGAGCATGAGCTCATGCTACATGCTTTTGCACAAAAAGTTTGTAGGTCAGGGACAAGAAAAGGCCGAGGTCGCAGCGGCTGCCGCTACGACCTCGGCGGGGGTGCCACGCTGGGTGGCACCCGGGTGGGGTGGACGACTGTTAGGCGTCGCCTCCGGCCTCGCCGGTCGATCCAGCGCGAGGATCGTCGAGCTTGTACTTCTTGGACGCTTCCGCAGCCACCGATGGGTCGATTTCGCCCAGGTCAGCCAAGCTGATGAGCGCCTGGACAACCACGGATTCGGCGTCGATGAGGAAGTGACGGCGAGCAGCTGCGCGGGTGTCAGAGATCGCGTAGTCGTCAGCTCCCAAGCTGGTGAAGTGGCCCGGCACGTACTGGCGGATCATGTCCGGCACCGTACGTGTGTAGTCCGAGGTCGCAATGACGGGACCCGGTGCGTCGGCGAGCTTCTGCGTCACGAATGGCACGCGACGTTCAGCACTTGGGTCGAGCAGGCGCTCGTCATCGCAGGCGAGACCGTCACGGCGTAGCTCCTGCCACGACGTCACCGACCACACGTCAGCCGATACGTTCCAATCTTCTGCCAGCAGTTGCTGTGCCTCGATGATCCATGGGACTGCAACACCGGATGCCAGAAGCTGAACCTTAGGACCGTCGAGTTCGGGGCCGTCGGACAGCTTGTAGATTCCCTTAAGCAGACCTTCAACGTCAAGATCCTCAGGCTCTGCAGGCTGAACCATAGGTTCGTTGTACATAGTGATGTAGTACGAAACGTTTGGGTCCTGACGCTCGTCCTCAGGGTCGTACATGCGCTTGAGACCATCGCGAACGATGTGACCGATTTCGTACACATACGCTGGGTCATACGACACGATCGACGGGAACGTCGACGACAGCACGTGCGAGTGGCCGTCTCCGTGCTGGAGACCTTCAGCGGTCAGCGTGGTACGCCCAGCCGTTGCACCCAGGATGAATCCGCGTGCCAACTGGTCGCCCGCTGCCCAGAAAGCGTCGCCGGAACGCTGGAACCCGAACATGGAGTAGAAGATGTAGAACGGGATCATGGGCTCGCCGTGCGTGGCGTAGCTCGTACCCACGGCGTTGTAAGCGGCGACCGATCCATCTTCGTTAATTCCCATGTGTAGGATCTGACCGTCGGTCGCTTCTTTGTAAGCGAGGAACAGGTCACGGTCAACCGACACGTAGTTCTGTCCGTGCGGGTTGTAGATCTTCGCAGTTGGGAAGAACGAGTCCATTCCAAAAGTGCGTGCTTCGTCAGGAATGATCGGAACAACGCGCTTTCCGAACTCCTTGTCACGCATAATGTCTTTCAGAATGCGCACAAAGCCCATAGTCGAGGCAATTGCCTGCGTTCCCGAGCCCTTCTTGGCCATGGCGTATGCCTTGTCGTCAGGCAACGCAATCTGCGTGTACTTGGAGCGACGCTCAGGCGAGAAGCCACCCAGCTCACGTCGACGTTCCAGCATGTACTGGATTTCAGGCGCGTCCTCACCAGGGTGATAGTACGGAGGAAGCTTGGGGTTCTTCTCGAGTTCTTCGTCAGAGATCGGAATGGAGAAGTGATCGCGGGCCAGCTTGAGGTCCTCAACGGTCATCTTCTTCATCTGGTGCGTAGCGTTACGCGCTTCGAACGTGGGTCCAAGCGAGTAACCCTTGACCGTCATCACAAGGATCGCTGTGGGCTGACCGGTGTGTTCGACCGCCGCCTTGTAGGCTGCGTACACCTTGCGATAGTCGTGGCCACCGCGCTTGAGGTTCCAGATTTCTTCGTCGGTCATGTCGGCGACCATGGCCTTGGTGCGTGGGTCGCGACCAAAGAAGTTGTCGCGCACGAAGCCACCGGACTCACCCTTGTAGGTCTGGTAGTCGCCGTCCGGCGTTGCGTTCATGAGGTTCACGAGCGCACCGTCGCGGTCCTTTGCCAGCAGAGCGTCCCATTCACGACCCCAGATGACCTTAATGACGTTCCAGCCAGCACCTCGGAAGAACGCTTCGAGCTCCTGAACGATCTTTCCGTTACCACGCACCGGCCCGTCGAGGCGCTGCAGGTTGCAGTTGATGATGAAGTTCAGGTTGTCGAGCTCTTCGAACGCCGCGTACTGCAACATTCCGCGGCTTTCTGGTTCGTCGAGTTCACCGTCACCCAGGAAGGCAAACACACGCTGCTGCGAGGTGTCCTTAATTCCACGGTTGAGCAGGTACTTGTCGAACATTGCCTGCGTAATCGCGTTCATGGGACCCAAGCCCATGGACACGGTTGGGAACTCCCAGAAGTCCTGCATGTGACGTGGGTGCGGGTATGAAGGAAGCCCGAATGGCTTACCGTCCACGTAGTGCGACTTCATCTGGCGGAACCCGTCGAGCTGGTCGGCGCTCAAGCGACCTTCCAAGAATGCGCGAGCGTACATACCGGGGGAGGCGTGACCTTGGTAGAACACGTGGTCGCCACCGCCTGGGTGGTCTTTGCCGCGGAAGAAGTGATTGAGACCCACTTCGTAGAGAGTCGCGGCGGAGGCATACGTGGAGATGTGCCCACCCACTTCGATGCCTGGGCGCTGCGCACGGTGAACCATGACGGCTGCGTTCCAGCGAAGCCAGCGACGGTACCGGCGTTCAACTTCTTCGTCTCCCGGGAACCACGGTTCGTCTTCAGGTCCGATCGTGTTAATAAAGTCTGTTGCTGTCAGGCTGGGCACGCCGATGCGGTTCTGACGCGCACGGTTAAGCAGGCTGAGCATGACATAGCGGGCACGAGACTGCCCAGCTTCATCGATAAGGGCGTCAAGTGACTCAAGCCATTCCTGAGTTTCTTGAGGATCTGTGTCGGGCACTTGGCTGGGGAGACCGTTAAGAATTGGTCCATGCCTCTTACTGTCCACTTAGTTTTCCTCCTGAACAATAGTGGTCCACCCGGTGACACACTCACCGCAGTAACCGATCTGTTGGCTGTTTTCTAGCCTAAACCGAATACGCGCTCAGTTGCGCCGTACATACAGACAAAACGGCCCAGTGTGGTGCTAGTAACACAGTGTGAGTTCATTTGAACGGTCGGTTGAACGACTCGGTGGTTTCAAAATGTTCGTTAGGTTTGCCCAAGAGCGAACTTACGGGAAGAATAGGAGACATGAGTAACACCCCGTCAGGAAGGACGCTCGACTGTACTCGCACTAACCCTCTGGGATTAGAAAAGGGTACATACATTCAGGAAATCGGCTATGACGACGATGTTGACTTCGCCTTGCGCGAGGCAATCGAGAAGGTCACAGGCGAAGAGATGGCCGATGAGGATGTCGACGACGTCTTTGACGCGATCGTCATGTGGTGGCGATCAGATGACCCCGACCTCACCGACGCAATCGTAGACGCCCAGACCACGCTGACCGATGGTGGCGTCGTATGGCTTCTCACTCCCAAGGCCGGACGCGAAGGTCACATCGCTCCCGTCGATATCAACGCGGCTGCTCCCACCGCCGGCATGCACGTGACTAAAACTGTCAGTGTGTGCGACGACTGGTCCGCTGTGCGTCTGGTTGGCAAAAAGTCGTACGGGTAATGACCCTCACTGACGCACACCCTGGTTGGACGCGTGAGTGTCACACCCACCTGGGGCCGGTTGTGTCCTTGTTGACGGTGGGCGAGCTTGCCGTCCCTGAGGTTGACCAGCATGGCGTGTTGGCCGTGTTCGTCCCGTTTGCGTTTACGCCCACGTGTCACGCCGAGGTGGGAGAACTTTCCGCGTCCCGTGCAGTTTTGGAGGGCGCCGGTATCGCCTGCACGATCATTTCGTGCGATTCGAAGTTCACCCAAGCCGCATGGGTGGAGACGGCAGGGTCTGCGTGGCCGCTCATGTCTGACTTCTGGCCGCATGGGGCCTTGAGTCGCGACTTTGGTGTGTTCGATGAGCAGTCGGGGATGGCTGTGCGTGGCACCTTTGCGCTGAACATGAGCGGGCAGGTCGTTGACTCCGAGGTCCTGCAGCCTGGCCAAAAACGCGATTTTACCGAGCGTGGTCTGGCTCGATGGATTGACGCCCTCACTACATAGCGGTCGCCTCTCGCATTATTGAGTCGCTTCCACCATGATGGTGATAGACACCTTACGAGGAAGGACTTCTGATGGCCACTCTGTTTACCAAAATCATCGACGGCGAAATCCCTGCAACGTTTGTCTACGAAGACGATCGTTGTGTTGCGTTCATGGACATCCAGCCTTTGACTGACGGTCACCTTCTGGTTGTGCCACGTGAAGAAGTGGACCACTGGCTTGATCTTGACGATGACCTGGTTTCTCACCTCTTCACGGTGGCAAAGAAGCTCGGAAACGCACAGAAGAAAGCGTTTGGTTGCGAACGCGTGGGTCTGATTGTGCAAGGGTTCGAGGTTCCCCACGTCCACATTCACGTGTTCCCAACGAATCAGATTTCTGACTTTGACTTGGCGAACAAACACGACACAACAGCGGAAGCTCGTGAAGAAGTGGCGTCGAAGATCAAAGAGGCGCTGTAAACGAGTTTTGCGTTCTGAAATATGTGTGCCATAATCTTTCAGTGGTCAGTGAGAAATCCTGACCAGGGGGCCTATAGCTCAGTTGGCTAGAGCATCTCGTTTACACCGAGAGGGTCGGGGGTTCGAGTCCCTCTGGGCCCACCAGTGTGAAGTCTCGGGACATCGTTCACTCGATGTCCCGAGATTTTTTGTGTTTTGGGGTGATGATGTGTCGGGTCATCGTTCCCTTTTTGTGGGTGGGTGTGTCGGGTCATCGTTCCCCTTTTTTGTGTGTGGGGTTCTTGTTTTTGGTTGGTAGTTTTTGGTCGGGTCGATGGTGTATTCGGCGATGATTTCTCCGGTTGTTTTGTTGATTGCGATGGCGTTGGGTCCGTTGACGAGGAGGATGATTCGTTGTCGGTTGTGTGCGCGTCCGATGCCGAGGTGTTTGAGTTTTCCGGCGTAGCGGAGGGTGATTTTTCCGTAGCTGTCGACGCGGTCGAAGCGTACTCGCCAGTGGGTGTTGTGTAGGTGCATGGTTGGTTGGTCTTTGGGTGTGGCGGTGTAGGTCTGGTGGGGTGTTTGTCTGTTGATGGCGCGGTGTTTTCGTTTGGTGTTGTATATCGTGCGGAAGTCGTGCAGTTGTTGTTGTAGGTCCTCGATGGTGAGTGCGGGTGGTTGGGCTTGTAGCCATTTTTTGAGGGTGCTGTGGAGGCGTTCGATTTTTCCTTGGGTGGTTGGTTTTCCGGGGTGGCCGTTTTTCTGTTCGATGTTGAGGTCTGCTAGGAGCTGTTCGAACGGGTTTGGTTGTTGGTTGTTGGCGCGTCCGCCGGCAAGGCGGGTGGTGTAGACCAGTCCGTTGTCGGTCAGGGTTGCGGCGGGTAGTCCGTGTTGGTCTGTGGCTTCTAGGAAGGTGTCTACGACGATGTGGCCGGTGATTCGTGGGTGGGCACTGATGTGTGTGAGGTAGCGGGAGTGGTCATCGAGCCAGGAAATGATTTCGGTGTCGGTGCCGTCGGCTAAGGGCCAGTGTGTGAAGTCGGATTGCCACAGGCTGTTGGGGGCAGGTGCTTGGAAGCGGTGCCAGGATGAGCGGGGTCGTTTTTGTGGTTGCGGGGTGATTTCGTTGGAGGTTTTAAGGTTTCGCCAGATTGTGCTGGTTGATGGGCGGGTGTTTTCGGGTAGTCGGTCGTAGATGGATTCGGCTCCGGCGTCTAGGCCGTCGCGGAGGAGTTGGTGGCGTAGTTCCACGATTGTTTCTCGGATGTGTTCTGGGGTTTTGTTGGGGTTGGTCAGGGGGCGTGTGGAGCGTGGTTGGAGTGCTTCGAGTCCGCCGGTGCGTGTGAAGTCTCGGGACATCGTTCACTCGATGTCCCGAGACTTTTGTGTTTTGGTGCCTTTCCGTTACTCCACGTGCAACATCTCTCCGAGCTGACGGAAAATCGCCTTGTTTAAGCGGAAGCCCAGGTCTGCCTCAGCGATGACCGCTTCCTGTTGCTCCCTGCTCAGCGTTACCGCATCGAGCTTGGCCCTATAGTCGTCCTTGAACAGTTTCGGCTTGTTGATACCCGGGAAGCGCCACATGTTAAGTGCTTCATCTTCGATTCTGTAGTGCCTCTTGACCAGCTTTCCGATCGCCAGACCGCCTGAGAGGTCGCCTAGGTAGCGCAGGTAGTGATGCGCTAGTAACTGCTCTGGACTCACCTCAGACTGGAAGTGTTCAGCCAAGAAGCGTGTTGCTTCCAGAGCTACTGGAGGCTGGCGGTCCTCCCCAAGTAGGTAGTCGAGGTCATTATTGATCGCCTGAGTGCGAGCGAGTCCTGGGTGGTCGAAGAACGCAACAGTAGAGTCAGAGGGTGCAGCTTGCACAGCGGTTTCCAGCGCAGGGTAGAGGACCGCGTACTGTTCTAGCAACGCAATGTAGGCATGGCGGTCGAGTCTTCCCGCCATGAGATCAACAATGAACTTTTCGGATTCGGCTTCACTGTGTTCCCGCTGCGTTTCCTTCCGCAGTCGCTGTGAGAACGACAGGGTTTCTGCGGCTGGGGTTGTGATAGTCATGTCTCCTCCACGAGGTGTTGTCCCGGTTATGGGATTTCTTACTTTTTTGTTTGGGGTTTAGGTCCAAGTACTGGGATCGAGTCCGATGTTTCTTCGTAGCAACCAGCCGATTCCGACGGTTGCTGCGATGCCTGTGGCCGCGGTTGCTCCTCCAAGCCACCAGGTTTTTGCATTGATGGTGCCCATTCCTTCGGAGCGGCGAGCCTCATATGCGGTTGCAGCGAACGCTGTTGTGTCTTCAACGTCTGCCGGCTGGGCGCTGGAGCTCTGCGGCCCGCCGCCGGGCCCTACAGCGCCTGGGACACCAACTCCTGGTTCGCCAACAGTGTTTCCGCCGGTCACAGTTGAACCTGGTCCGCCTGCCCCAGCTACGCTTTCACCGGGTTTTGCTGGTTCTGTAGCTGGCACCTGGAAGCTGTTGTCAAAGGCAATCGTCAGCGGCAGTGCGGGTTTGCGGGCGTCCGCAATTCCACCGGAGGAATACCAGTAGGAGCTCTGCCCGGTTTTGACGTTGAAGTCGACCCAGCTCTTAGGGAATGAACCCCATTCGGCTTCGGTTCGGTCCTGCGGTGTGTTGCCATCGCCGGCCCTGTAATCAACACCAAGGTAGTCGGGGGTGACGGTGAATCCTCCATCCTTCACGGCCTTGTTCACATCGAGCCCGGAGAAGGTCGCAAGCGTGATGGTTTCGGATTTCAGCTTCTCCCATTTTGACAGGTCTTCCATGTCTGCTCCGTAACCGGACGCGGTTCCCGTCAGTTCGCCCCTTCCGTCTTTTGTGACGGTGAGCTTCGGGTCGGATACGGACCAGTACGTCATCCCGGAGTAGAAGACGATTGTGAAACCGCCATCCCAGCTGGCAGTTATTTCACCGTCGTCGATGTTGATGCTTCCACCATCAATGTTCAGCCGCGATTCGTGGTTCGAGTCCTTGTCGGCTGCCACGACTCGACCGCCATAGCGGTCATCGCACTTGTTCTGCCATGTTGCGGTGTGGAACTCTCCGGATGCGTCTGGCTTTTCGATCTTTACGTTGCCGTCGGTAGGTTTGTACAGTTTTCCAGGTGCGTCCCAGACAACAGCACCCCCGTTGTCTGGGGACACGCCTGCGGACAGGAAGTTGCAAGTGCCGGGAGCAAACCCGCCGGCGCTGGTTTCCTTGTTGATCGCCCAGAACAAGGATGCGTTTGATCCCGTCGGTGTTTCGGGCGGATTCTTCTCCTCTGTCGAGGTGCCGTCCGGTTTTTCCGTGTTGTCGTCCCCAGCATCGGGTTTCGGACTGGGTGCCGGTGGCTGCGGAGTAGCCGACGGCTGTTCGGGCATGACCGGAGTGCCTGTGAACGATACGCTCAGCGGACTGGGCTTTTTGCGCGCATCCGCGGCCCCGCCGGACGTGTACCAGTACTGGGTCTGGCCAGTCAGCACATTGAAGTCCACCCAACTCTTGGGGAACGAGCCCCAGCCTTCTTTTTCTTTGTTTTGGTCGGGCTGTCCACTGTCTACACCCTCGTAGTCAGGGGTGACGGTGAAGCCATTTTCATCAAGTTCAACCGTGTTGTTCTTGAAGTCGGCGATGGTGCCTTCAACGGGCTTGAGCTTCTCCCACTTGGAAAGGTCGGCCATGTCGGCTCCGTAGCCGGAGAAGGTGCCGGTGAGCTTGCCCTTGCCGTTCTTCACTTCAAGCTTTGGGTTGCTCACCGACCAGTAGGTGTACCCGGAGTAGTACACCACGGTGAACGACCCTTCCCACTGGATGTTTCCAGTGTTAGTTGCGGTGTCTACTTCTCCCGTGCCACCGGAAAACTGGACGTAGTTTCCAGAGCTCACACCCGCGGTATTGACTCGTTTGCTGTCTGGGGTCTGGCATTTGTTGTCCCACGTGATCGGCTGCGTGCCGCCATCAGCGGTGGGGCGCAGAATCTTGACGTTGCCATCCTGGGCTTTGAACAGTCCGCGCCTTTCGGCGTCATTCGGCCACAGCGAGGATCCACCGTTGTCAGCCGCTACACCTGCGGAAAGGAAGTTGCATGAACCGGGTAGATAGGCTCCTGCTCCGGACTCTGCATTGATTCCCCACGTGAGCCCGGCGTCTGCGACTTTTAATTTCGACGAATCAGCTTCGGAAGTCCCAGACTCGCTGTTCGGTGATGCCAAGGCTGCTGTACCTATGAGTAGTCCTGTAGCGAACACCAGGATCAAGAATATTGTTCCAGCTGCCACCCATGTGACTATTAATCGCTTCATCGTGTTTCCTCCTGTGACTCTGCCCTACCGTCAACGATGCGCTCCATAACAAGTGTTGGAGCGTTTCCACTGTCTGCGTCGGCTGTTGCACCCTGGGAATGCATGTGCTTCCCTCTTGCTACTGGCTGCCGTGGCTGATCGCCGGAGGAGCTTTCTTTGTCTTCGATAAGTTCAAAGAATCGCATGGGTCCTCTTGATGTCTGATTTTGTGTGCTCGGTTGCTGTGTGTACGAGTATTGTTTGCTGATTACCGGGTGACGCATTCCGGAATCATGCATGTCAGCTCGTGCAATCTTGGTATCAACAGTTCTCTCGTATTTGCGCGTGCGAGCTTCTTGTTTCTCACGGAACTTCTGCAGTTTGCGTTCGCGCTTGTGCTCTGCCGCAATAGCGCGCTTAGCCCTGCGCGTGCGCACACGCTCCAGTGCTTCGGGGCTGACACCCAGAAGCAGCGATTTCACTGCCATGTAGGAACCGACTCCCACGGCCAGGGCAATCGCACAGATGGCGAGAACCACTCCGATCATCAGCAGAAACACCATGCGGTTGGCGTTCGTGTTGATCGCATCAACCTGATCGGGCTCCAGCAGGGGCCCTGAAGCCGGCTGCTGTCCACCCGCTGCTCCCGGTGCCGGTGTGGCGGTGGCGTCTGCGTTCTTCTGGTCTTTGTCGTCCTTCGAAGCATTGTCATTCGGTGCGGCTGCCTCACCGGTAGCACCGTTGTTTTGTGCCTGTTCGCCACCCGACTGACCAGCCGCTGCGGCAGCCGGGAACTCAATCGGCGTGAAGGTTTCGTTCTTGGCGTTCGACACACCGTGTGCGCCGATCGTGATGATGCCGCAGCGTTCACGCGTGCAATCAACATCAACCGGATTGCGGTCACGGTCATAGGACGTGAAGCGAGCTCCGGGAAGGATGATCTCGCCTGACCACGTGCCGTCGGCATTCAGCGTGCCGCCGTTGGCAGCGTGAGCTGTCGACGATCCTGGGAACGTGACGAACAGCTGATAGCCCACAGGATTCGATTCGTCGTCATAGGCGTAGCGCAGGTTCGTGCCCGTTTTGCCGCCCTTGCTTGGCTGCCACGTGCCTTCGGCAACACCGAACAGGACATAGATGCCGCCGAAGCCGTTCTGCACCGACTGGAAACCACTGCCGGAGAGTTTCAGGGTCGAGGTACCGTCAACAGAAGGCGTACCCGACACGGAAACCCGGGCGGCCGCCTGGGCGGGTTCGGGACTGACGGTGGCACTCGCGAAAGCGCCCATGCCACCTATGAGCGCAGCGGCAGCCGCGGCAGCCAACCGCCGCAGACCAAGCCGCTTCTTCCGGCTGCCCGGTGCGTGTCGAGGCTGATTCATGACATGTCCTTTCTGGAAGGGCGAACCGGCACCACCAGCGGTGAACCGGATACCGGGTCGGTAAAAACAGTGACGGGATGGCCGTAGGCTTCGCTGATCCGCTCGGCTGTCAGCACCTCTTCCGGTGTGCCGTCAGCAGCGATGCGGCCGTTGTTGAGCAGGGCAATGCGGTCTGCGTAGGCTCCGGCCAGATCAAGGCTGTGCAGAACCACAACAACAGCGGAGCCCGTGGCCGCGTATTCACGCGCAATCGTCAGCACGAGTTCCTGGTGGCGGATGTCCATGGCCGCTGTCGGTTCGTCCAACAGCAGAATCGGGGCTGCCTGTGCAAGGATGCGGCCCAAAGCAGCACGCGAACGCTCACCACCGGACAGCGAGGTGAAGGTGCGGGAAGCAAAGCGGCTCGTGTCCGTGCGCTTTAGCACTGCGGACACGATCCTGTCGTCATCGGCTGCCGCCTGCGTCCGCTGCCACGGGGCGCGGCCCATCTCAACGACCTCGAGCACTGTGAAGGGGAAAGACACATCGACCTGTTGCAGCAGAACAGCCCGGCGCATAGCCAGTTCGCGGGTGTTCCACGCATAGGACGGATGATCGTTGATGGTGACTGCCCCGGAAGCCTCCTCAACATCGCCGGTAATGACACCCAGAAGTGTGGATTTTCCGGCACCGTTGGGGCCGACAAGAGCCAGCACTTCGCCCGCCCGGACATCCAGGCTGGCCCCCTCGAGAACCTTACTTTCACCGTCATAGGACACCGTCACCTGGTCCACCGACAGAACGGTGCTTCCCGGTGTGGGGACTTCCGGCGGACGGCTTTCGCGGGCCTGGCGCAGCTTTTCGATCATGCCCAGCCTCCTGCCTCACGACGGCTGCGGCGCAGCAGGTAGAAGAAGTACGGACCACCGATGAGCGCAGTGAGCATGCCGATCGGGAGGTCGGCGAACTCAATGAGCGTGCGCGCAGCCAGGTCGGCAAAGGTCAGCAGCACCGCGCCGCCGAGCACCGATGCCGGCAGCAGCAGACGGTGGCCCGGCCCCAACAGCATGCGCATCAGGTGTGGAACCACCAAACCGACGAAGGCGATGATGCCGACAAACGCAACCGCAGCACTGACCAGCAGAGCCGACAGGACCATGGCGTACAGGCGCAGACGCTCAACATCGACACCCAGGTGGCGGGCCGCCTTCTCACCCAGAGACACCAGGTCCAGGCCCCGGGCGAGGAACATCGTGAGAACGATTCCCACGACCACCAGCGGAACGACAATCGCAACCTGTTCCCACCGGCTGCCGTTGAAGCTGCCCATCTGCCAGAACACGATCTGCTCACGTGCCTGCGTGGGGGCTTTGAACACGATGAACGAAATGAGCGCACCGGAAATCGCGTTGACCGCAACACCCGTGAGGATCAGGGTGACGACTTCCGTTCGGCCGTTCGACCGCGCCAAGACGTACACGACGATTGTTGTGACCAGACCGCACACAAACGCCAGGAGCGGAACCGTGAATCCGCCCAGGAAGCTCAGGCCGTGCAGAAACGCAAACGACGCACCGACGGCAGCACCGGAAGACACTCCGATTGTGCCCGGTTCAGCCAGCGGGTTGCCGAAGATGCCCTGCATAACAGCACCGGCAATGGCCAGGGCAGCACCCACAAAGACCGTCAGAACGATCCGCGGAAAGCGCACCTCCCACAGGGCCTCAGCACCGAATTCGTGTGAGGGACCGGGCAGCCAGGTGATGCCCACCGACTGCAGAACGGAACCCACAACTTCCTTCGGCGCAATGTAGAGCTGACCCAACATGGCCGAAAGCAGAGTTCCGCCAAGCAGCAGCACCGCCAAAGTGGTGAAGACCGTGGTCACCCGGGCAGCCGAAACCCTCCCGTAACTTTTCTCACTGTGCCTGCGCCCCGGAACCTGGGCGGCAGGTGCCGAAGAAGCAGAACGGGAGCGGCGCCTCGTGCGCTGTTCGTCCAAAGGCGAACCGGCAAAAGGTGCGGGCGGATCGAGATGCTCAGCAGATCTGGAATGAGTAGTGCTCAAGGGTCTTCTCCTTAGGCGTCCGCTTCAGCGGACTCTTCCTTTGGGACGTAGGCGTATTCGGGCACGTGGACCGCAGTGCCCAGGGCGGCGATGACTTCGGCGGTGCGGGGGCCGAAGCTCATGACTTCGTAGTCGCTCATGTCGACAATCCGACGGTGTTTGCCAGCGGGGGTCTGCGCAATGCCCGGCAGTTTGAGGGCTTCATCGATCCCGCCGACGCTCTCCAGGCCCTTCGTCATGACCAAAATGACGTTCGGGGCGGCTTTCACCAGGGCTTCCGCGTTGGTTGGGGACATGCCCGCAAAGCCGACTTCGGTCGCAACATCGCGGGCGCCAATGGCCTGAATGAGGGAATCTGCGCCGGAGCCTTTGCCGAACCAGTAGTAGATGTCGCCGCGCAGATACAGAAACACCGTGCGCGGACGGTCCGCCGGATTGTCAGGGGCTAGCGCCTGGACTCTCTTTTGGGTTTCGGCGATTTCCTCATCGACGCGCTTGGCCAGCTGTTCGCCCGCATCCTGCAGGCCCAGCGCCTTGGCAACCGCGACGATCTGCGGGCTGACGCCGTCCACGCCGTCCTCCGTCGCCGACGGAATGAACACCACGGGAATGCCGGCATTGCGCAGCTGCAGCTGGACGTCATAGGGGCCGATCGTCGAATCCGTCAGCACCACGGTGGGCGCCAGGTTGAGGATTGCCTCCACGTTGAGTTCGTGCCCGTTCTGGGTGACCAGCGGAAGTTCTTTCTGCCCCGGCATGAGCGAAGACATCTGCGTGGAGACATCACGACCGACCAGATTGCAGCCCAGCCCCAGGCCGACAACCGCGGCGGCCAAACCGCCGTTTTGGTTGAGCGCCAGAATTCTCGAGGTGTCACGCACCGTCTGTTCGGGGCCATCGTCCGAGGTGACAGTCACCGGGAGGGTCTGCTGCTGATCTGCGAAATCTGCAATCGGCCGGATCTCGGACGCCTGGGTATAGGCGGTGGTCGGGCCGTGGATTTCGCTGACCGGTAGCTTCTTTGAGCTGGGAACATCCGGGATGTCCGGAAGTTGCGCCGCAGGGGTTGCCGGTGGGGGAACACACTCGTGGGAGTGAGCAGCATTGAGCGTGCCTATGTTGTGGAAACCGTTGTTCCACAGGAAAAGCCCAACCGCGAGCACGGTTGCTGTCACTGCCACACGGCGTTTGGTCCGGCGAGGCACACGCCACCTCGTGTGGTTGTTTCTGGCTTTAACGTCGGGCTTCGTCTCCCGGCGTTGAGCTCGAGATGTGATTCTCATTGCATCCTTTTCCGTGCCAGTGCGTTGGACGCTTTAAGCGAACTATCACTGATCTGTGAATTGACTAACAGGTTATGTTTAGCTAATGATAGCCTTACCTAAGTTAATTAGGTCAAGTAACTATGTCGTAAAAGATTGCGAGCTGTATAGCGCCGCATCACGTTCACAAGGAGAACCATGAAGTCATCATCAAGCGCGCCTTCGCGCTTTAGCTGGCGCGCCGGCGTGGCCGGAAGCGTGGCATTCGCGTTGGGAGGAGCCGGTCTGCTGTCCGCCCACCCCGCGCAGGCAGCAGAAGTTAATGTTTCTGACGCTGTCTTTAGCTGGGGTATCAACGCCGAATCCGGTGCGGGTGCTTATTACCCCGGCTCATGCAACTTCCTGTCCGCCGGCGTGGCCGGCGATGCGGGGAAGGCTGACGTGTGGTCAAAGGAAGATGCGGAAGCTAAGAAGCTGTTCAGCCCGGAAGAAGGCAACGTCAAGATCCTGCGCCCCACCGCTGATGGCGGCACGCAGCCGATCACGTGGGACAACAAGTGCCAAACGCCTGAGGGCGAACGCGTCAACACGTATAACGGCGAGACGGCTAAGCGGTCGGGCAACTTCGTTGAGATCTCCGGTGGCAAGGGCACTATCGACCCTGAAACGAAGTCCGGCACCATCGAGTGGGAAGGTTCGTTCACCGTCGTGTACTATTCCGGGTTCACCTACTGGTCGGTCAGTAACCCGAAGCTCGAGGTGAAGAACGGCAAGGGCAAGATCACCGGAACCTTCTCTGGCTACGGGACCGACATGGCGGACATGACCAAGTGGGAGAAGCTCAAGCCCGTTGAAGGCACCATTGCCGACTTCGGAAACAACAAGGTTGAGCTCGATGAAAACGGCTTCACCGTCACCCCTGACTACGAAGGTGTTGACAGCGGACAGCCTGACCAGAATAAAGAAAAAGATGGCTGGGGTTCATTCCCCAAGAGCTGGGTGGACTACAACGTACAGACCGGCCAGGCCCAGTACTGGTACTCCTCCGGCGGAGCTGCGGACCCACGCAAGAAACCCACTGCACTCACCGTAAAGTACAAGGCCGAAGAGTCTGAACCGCAGGTCGATGAGGAGACGATTAAGAACACGACTAAGAGCACGCACTCTGTTTCTAACGAGGGCCTGGCGGTCAATGTGACCGGCAAAGGCTACAGCGTGCTGCCCAAGGCCAGCACCGGCAAGGACGCCAACGGTGTCTACGTCGCAGTTGTCGACCGCAAGGTCAAGAACAGCGAAATTGAACTGTCACGTCCGTCCGCTAAGGCAGCTTCTGCAGCAGAAAAGTCGTCCAAGGAACCTGTCGCCGTTGAGTACATCCCCGGCAGCGCCATCAAGGACGGCAAGCTCAACGCTAAGGTGACCGCAGGAGCAGACAAGCTGAACAAGGACACCGACTACGACACCGTCGTGTGGGTTGCTCACGGCAACCCGAACGACGAAACGGTTCTCCACCGGTCCAACATCAACCTCACCGACGAACAGAAGAACACGCTGTTCCCAGCCGAAGATCCCAAGGAACAGGAAACGCAGGATCCGAAGGATCCGGAAACACAGGACCCACAGGAACCGACGGACCCCGACCCCAAGGAACCTGAGGCCAACGAGCCTGGCACCCCGGACGACGGAGATAACGAGCCAACGGACCCCAAGGAACCTGAGGCCAACGAGCCTGGCACCCCGGACGACGAAGATAACGAGCCAACGGACCCCAAGGAACCTGAGGCCAACGAGCCTGGCACCCCGGACGACGAAGATAACGAGCCAACGGACCCCAAGGAACCTGAAGCTAACGAGCCTGGCACCCCGGACGACGAAGATAACGAGCCAACGGACCCCAAGGAACCTGAGGCCAACAAGCCTGGCACCAATGACCCCGAGGTGAGGGAACCCGAAGCTAACGAACCGGAAGTTCAGGACCCAGAAGGTGCTCCTGAAAAAGGCGAAAACGACAAGGGCAAACCGGACGTTCAGGACCCAGAAGACCAGAAGCCCGGCGCAAAAGCTCCTGGAGCAGACAAGCCCGGCGCCGCGGAAACTTCAGGTTCTCACGAGAGCAACGCTAAGCCGAGCCCTACCGCTTCTAACTCACTGCCACGTACTGGTGGCACTAATCTGGCGGTAGGAATAGCAGGAATCACATTGCTTGCTGTTGGTGCTGTCGCCATGACTATTTCCAGGCGTCGACCCTAAGTGGAAAGCTGACGATACTGGCGTGACTCTTCCCGGCCGGTCGGGCTTTAGCCCGGCCGGCCTTCCGCTTTTCATAAACAACGTGCGTTGCGGAATACTCTCATCACTCCAAGCAGAAATACCGGACTCAATTCCATGTGATACAACTCACTTTAAGATAACGTGAGTAAACGCTGAGTAAGCATTGTAAGAATTTAAGAGCGTCACGTTCTCAACGTTGCCAGCGTGACGTTTACGTTCCCGAGTTTTGGAGTTCACATGTCAGTTCTCACGCGGTCCGGTATTACCGCGCCCACAACCTATAACCGCTGGCTTATCCCGCCAGCAGCACTCGCCATCCACTTGTGCATCGGTCAGGTGTACGCGTTCTCCGTGTTCAAAATGCCACTCGTTGAGCACTTCAACACGGGTGAAGTGGCGGTTGGGTGGATCTTCTCCGTGGCAATCGCCATGCTCGGTATCTCATCGGCAATCGGTGGCACCTGGGTAGAGAAAGTGGGACCTCGCCTTTCCATACTGGTCTCGGGCGCCTTCTGGGTCATCGGATTCCTTGTTGCATCCGTCGGAATCACCACGGGTCAACTGTGGCTTGTGTACTTTGGTTACGGCTTTCTGGGCGGTATTGGCCTAGGAATCGGGTATATCGCTCCCGTTTCCACACTGATCAAGTGGTTCCCGGACCGTCCCGGCCTGGCAACCGGACTAGCCATCATGGGCTTCGGTGGTGGCGCACTCATCGCTTCACCCATGTCTAACCAGCTCATGGTCGCATTTGGTGGGGGAGACGCGACTGAAAACTTGGTAGACGGTGTGTTCCCGACCTTCCTCGTTCTCGCAGTCGTGTACGCCGTTGTGATTGCACTGGGCGCGTATGTGGTTCGTGTTCCACACCCCGACTGGAAACCACAGGGATGGGACCCAGCGTCCGTCAAATCGAAATCGATGCAGACCACACGGCACGTCAGCGCACGCACAGCCATCACGACCCCTCAGTTCTGGCTGTTGTGGATCGTGCTCTTCACTAACGTGACCGCAGGTATCGGAATCCTGGAAAGCGCTTCACCAATGATCCAGGACTACTTCTCGCAGATCACGCCGGCTTCTGCAGCCGGGTACGTGGGGTTGCTGTCCTTGGCTAACATGGGTGGCCGATTCCTATGGTCATCGGTATCCGACATCACCGGACGCAAATTTATCTATATTGTCTACTTGGGAGTGGGCGTTGGCCTCTACCTCTTGGTCGCGCTCATTGGTCACGGTTCCCTGATTCTGTTCATCTTGGCAACACTCGTGATCCTGTCCTTCTACGGAGGAGGATTCGCGACAATGCCCGCCTACCTCAAAGACATCTTTGGCACCATGCAGGTCGGTGCGATCCACGGCCGTCTACTCACCGCGTGGTCAGCCGCAGGAGTCGCCGGACCACTCATTGTGAACACGGTGCTGGAATCCCGTCGTAGCACGGGCGCTGAAGGCCCGGCTCTTTACCAGTTGAGCCTGCTCATCATGGTGGGAGTTTTGGTCGTCGGATTCATCGCGAACGCGCTCATGCGTCCCGTTGCCGAGAAGCACTACGCCAGCGACGAAGAGGTTGAGCGTCAGAATGCAAGTCACAACCTGAAGAGAGGTAAAGACGGCGGTATTGCTGTCAACGCTGGAAACGCGCTACACACTGTAGCGGCGTGGGTCCTCACGGCGATCGTCACCGTGGGGCTCGGTTACGGTCTGGTCCAGATCGTGCTGAAGTCACTCAAGCTGTTTATCTGACCCACGCACAAGCACAGCGACACAGATACGGCGGTGCAACTCCTAATCGACGAGGAGTTGCACCGCCTTTTCGAAGTCCTCATCGCTGGAGGCACCCGCCGTACCGTACAGTTCGCGGTTTTGCTCAATCGCAACGAAACCCACCACAAACGAAACCAGACGTTCAAGGACAGCTGGGTACACCTCGGGAAAGGTGGCGCGCACCGCGCCCTGAAGAACCTGAGGCGTGACTTCCTCACCTTTGAGCGCGAACGCCAGCAAGAAAATCTCAGCGCCATCCCGGTACGACGCAAGCACCCGTCGCAAATGAACAGCCACCTGAGCGAACGTGTGCGGGGGAGCACCACACGCCTCATCCACCTGCTGTGACATCCTACGTGCAACCAGAATAAAAACCTCCTGCTTATTGGCCACGTGCCAATACAGGGCAGACGGTTGCACATCGAGTTCGCGAGCTAGACGACGCATTGACAAGTCGCCCAGCCCGAACTCGGACGCGATCTTCAACGCCGCGTCAGTAATGATGTCGGTGCTCAGAGCCATATCACTAGCCTACGTTTGGGTTGCCTTCCCTTCCTGGTAGAAAAGGCATGAATGTTCAAGAATATCCACATGGAAACACTACTTCGCCGATACATGAGGGTCGTCCTCACGTGCATCATCGCTTTGCTGTATGGTGTTTTGGCTCTGTCAGGCCAAAAACCTCTGGGCATCTGGAGTGGCGGACTGTACGTAGCGTTTTTTATCGTAGTGACCCTCGTGGGAATGATCCGCGATATGGTCCGCGGAAACTGGGGTCTAGACATTCTTGCCGTTGTCGCAATGGTGTCCACTCTGGCTGTTGGCGAAGTACTCGCATCGATCATCGTTGTTCTCATGCTTTCTGGGGGAGAAGCTCTTGAGGACTACGCTCAACACCGGGCCGCACGCGACCTTGAAAACCTCCTCAAGCACTCACCGGCCATCGCGCACGTGCTGAAAGATGGTTCACCGCAGGACATCGACGTAGAAGACGTCGAGCCCGGTGACCGGTTGCTCATCAAACCCAACGAGATCGTTCCCGTGGACTCGACTCTCATCAGCGACGAAGCCAGCTTCGACGAATCCTCACTGACGGGTGAAAGCCTGCCCGTGACCAAGAGTACAGGCGACGAGATCCTTTCCGGCGTGGTCAACGGCACCACTGCCGTGACCGTTACGGCAAACAAGCGCGCTCACGAATCACAGTTCCAACAGATCGTCGCGCTTATGAGTGAAGCGGAAGAAAACCGAGCACCCATTGTGCGTCTCGCAGACAGGTACGCAATCCCTTTCACCGTGCTGTCCCTTGTCATCGGTGGGGTTGCGTGGTTCGTGAGTGGCTCAGCTACCCGCTTTGCCGAAGTGATGGTGCTCGCCACTCCATGTCCACTGCTCATCGCGGCCCCGGTTGCGTTTATTGGTGGTCAAGCCCAAGCGTCACGCAACGGCGTGATCGTGAAATCAGGTGCGGTACTCGAACAGCTTTCGCGCATCCAGTCAGCCCTTTTCGACAAGACGGGCACGCTCACCCGCGGAACCCCGGAAGTCACCCGCATTGTCCCGGCACACGGCTGGGGCGAAGACGAACTCTTACGGCTCACCGCCTCGGCGGAACAGTACTCAACCCACGCGCTGGCACGTGGCATTATCCAAGCCGCGCAGGACCGTTCCTTGCACCTCAGCGACACGGACACCGCTGATGAAGTCGCTACCAACGGAGTGTGGGCCGTCATCGACGGGCACGATCTGCGGGTGGGCAAGCGAAGCTTCATTGAAGAGTCGGTGGGTGACATCGATATGCCTGCGCTGGAGCCTGGTGAAGGGGCTGCCTTCGTCGCCATCGACGGCGCCTACGCGGGGGCCGTCATGTTGGCAGACCAGATCCGCCCGGAGACACCTCGGGTCATTTCATGGTTGCGCGACAACGGCGTCAAGCGCATCTCCATACTCACCGGCGACAACTCCCACACTACACAGCACATCGCGGACTTGGCCGGAATTGACGACGTGCAGGCGGACCTCCTGCCACCGGACAAGGTTCGGCTCGCGGCGGAAACGACCCCGGGCCCCGTTCTCATGGTGGGTGACGGCATCAATGACGCTCCCGTTTTGGCACGCGCTGACGTGGGCCTGGCTATTGGTGCGAAGAGTGCCACAGCCGCGTCCGAGGCGGCAGACGGTGTGATTCTGCGCAATAGTTTGCGTTCTGTTCCGGAAGTTGTGGCTATCTCCAGGCACACGGTGTCTGTTGCCCTGACCGCTATTTGGTTGGGCATCATCCTCAGCGTGGGACTGATGCTGGTGGCCGCGACGGGTGCGATACCCGCAGTGTTCGGAGCCCTCACGCAAGAAGTGGTCGACCTGGTGGCGATCCTGTACGCGCTCCTGGCACTGCGAAGTCCACGAACGCTAAAGAAGTTGCGTGAAGAGGAGCACACTCATCGCTGATTAGGCCAAACGATACGTCAGCGTTAAGATGGATGGGCAGTTTTGCACCGGGATATGGCGCAGTTTGGTAGCGCGCCTCGTTCGGGACGAGGAGGTCGCAGGTTCAAATCCTGTTATCCCGACCATTGTGTTAAGAGCACTCTGTAAAGTCGTTAACTGTGCAGTCAAAAATCAGCGGAACCGTCACTCATCTGTGGGTGGGCAAAGCCCAATGGCAGAACTATGGTGGGAGAGACATCTTCACGGGTGCGCACAAGAACCTTGTCGGGGCTATCTCCGTCGACGTGAACGGCGCGTGTGGTGACGAACAAGGCAACCTTAAGGTACACGGTGGCCCAGAAAAGGCACTCTTGCTCTACACGCGAGACGACTACGAGCAGTGGATTCGCGACGGGTATGAGTTCGCGCCGGGTAACTTCTTCGAAAACCTCACCATCGACGGGCTGAGTACCAGCGACATTCACCTAGCTGACACGCTGCGTATTGGTGAGGTCACAGTGCAGGTTTCCCAGATCCGCAGGCCGTGCACCACGCTCGCACATCGGTGGAACATGAAAGACCTTCCCCATCTAGTGCAGAGCACGGGGCGCAGTGGATTCTATGTGCGAGTTCTTCAACCCGGCACTATACGAACCAATGACACGGTGACGTTGGTTCAACGAGAGCCGGGAAGCGTCGACTTGCCTGAAGTCAACCGTGTCATGAATATTGACCGCACGGACGCTCGGGGAATCCGCGCGCTCATCGACGCCCCCGGCATGCCACCGCGGTGGGTATCGCAACTGCAACGCCGCCTCTCTGGCTACGTCGCCGACGACACCGACCGCTTAGGCGAATCTTAGGCGAACAGGGTGCGCAACCCCTATGATTCGCGCAGTTTGCGCTTGAGGATCTTACCCGCGGAGTTCTTGGGCAACGCGTCTACAAAGTGAACAGCCTTAGGTGCCTTGAACGCGGCCAGGCGTTCTTTCACGTGCTCGATCACTGTTGTCTCGTCAAGTTCTTTGCCTTCTTTGACAACAACGTAAGCCGTGATCGCTTCGATCCACTTCTCGTCCGGCTGGCCAACTACAGCGACCTCTTCAACGGCGTCGAGTTCGAAGATGCTGTCTTCAACCTGACGACCTGCGACCAGAACACCACCGGTATTGATGACGTCCTTCACTCGGTCAACGACCTTGATGTATCCCTGCTCGTCAGCTACCGCGAGGTCGCCGGAGTGGAACCAACCACCGGCAAACGCTTCTTCCGTGGCTTCTGGCTTGTTCCAGTACCCCAGGCACAGCTGAGGCGAGCGGTACAGGATTTCACCCTGCTCACCCGGTGCTACGTCGTTACCTTCGGGGTCAGCCAAACGGGTTTCCACAAACGGAACGGGGCGGCCGGCGAAGTCGGGGCGCTCGTCGTGTTCTTCCGGGCGCAACACGATCGCCAACGGTCCAAGTTCGGACTGTCCCATGCAGTTGTAGAACCCCAGGTTGGGCAGCGTTTCGCGTAGCTGCTTCAAGATTGGGCCGGGCATGATTGACGCACCGTACATGGCGCGCTTCAAGCTCGACAGGTCTCGGGTCTGCAGGTCGGGGTGGTGCGCGATAGCGACCCACACCGTAGGTGCTGCGAAGAACGAGGTGATCTTTTCACGCTCAATGATCTCCAAGAGCTGACCTGTCACCGGTGCAGGCACGATGATGTTGAACGACCCCTTCATCAACGATGGGATCAGCAGAACGTGCATCTGCGCGGAGTGGTACAGCGGAAGCGCGTGTATCCAGCGGTCGGACTCTTCTTGGTCCAGGGTGAGCAATGCTGACTGGTATTCGGTCAGCAGGGCGCGGTGCGTCATGATCGCACCCTTAGGCAGGGACGTGGTTCCCGAGGTGTAAAGCAGCTGGGCAACGTCCGTGTCGACAACGTCGAACTCACCGGGCTCCGATGGCTCCACATCGGTTTGCTGCGCAACTTCTACGAGTTCGGCGAAAGGAACAACTTCGACGTTGTCAGCTTTCGCCGACTGCACGTGGCGGATGAACTCTTCGCCTACGTAAATGCGCTTGGCACCCGAGTTCTCCAACATGTATTCCAGCTCTTCACGAGTGAGTTGATAGTTGATAGGCACGTGGATGAGACCTGCGCGAGTACACGCCAAGAACAGGATCGCAAACAGGTCGCTGTTCTTATCGAAAGCAGCTACCCGGTCACCCTTTTCAAGACCTTGGCTAACAAGGTGACGAGCAACAGACGTCACCGCCGATTCGAGCTCTGCGTACGTCCACGTACGGTCGTCGAAAACGATCGCGGTTTTGTCTGGAACCCGTGTAGCTGAGCGGCGGATAACGTCGGAGATCGTATTGCGATTAACAGATGTGATTGAAGTCATAAAAGGAATCCAACCATCTCGCGCCAGCGAATCATAAAAGATGACAAATATTTCAAAACTTGAGACGTGCCACGGGCGCATTCACACCTTCGAGACCACGCGACATATGAAAGAGTAGAGATATGACACACGCGACACTTAGCGACATCATCGCGCACATCGAAACCTTGTGGCCCACCGAGTACGCCGAACCATGGGACACCAACGGCCTGGCCACGGGCGACATGGGCAATCGCGTGTCAACAATCCTCATGGCGCTGGACCCCATGGACGCGGTGATCGACGAAGCAGTTGCTCTCAACGCCGACCTACTCTTCACCCACCACCCGCTTCTTCTCCGTGGCATCACCAGCGTCGCGTCTCACACACTGAAAGGCGGAGCGCTCACCCGCCTGATTTCGCATGGCATTGCCCAGTACAACGCACACACCAACGCAGACTCCGCACTCGGTGGCGTATCCGACGTCCTTGCAGACATGCTAGAGCTGACAGACCGCCAGCCAATCACCTCGCGCCCCAACCACCCAGACGGCGTTGGACTGGGGCGCGTTGGAAACCTTCCGCAACCCCGCACCGTCGCAGAACTTGCCCACACCCTGGCCCGCACAACGCCAGCAACCCAAACCGGAATCCGGGTAGCCGGCGTTCCCAACGCAACCGTGACGCGCGTGGCTGTCCTTGCCGGTTCCGGTGACTCACTCTTCGACGAAGTCCGGGCACACGGTGCCGAGGTGTATGTCACCTCGGACCTTCGCCATCACTCGGCCACCGAGGCACGCGACACGGCGCACCGAGGCAACAACACGCCTCACCTCATCGACGTTGCCCACTGGGCGGCCGAGTCCCCGTGGATGAGTATCGCCGCCACACAGCTGGGGGAGAGGCTCAAAAAAGACGGGTTCGATGTTGATATTCACGTTTCCACCGCCCGCACCGACCCGTGGGACCTACGCATTCCGGCCCATGACGAAGCCCAAGGAGAGGACCGCCATGGAACTCACAGCTGAACAGCACACTGCGACTCTTGAGTGGATTCGAGTCTCGGCCCAGTTGCGGAAGAACCGCGCAGACGCTCAGCAAAAGACGCTGAAAGAAGAGCTCACGGCACTTGTCGCCCAGCACAAAGAGCAGGCGGGAAAGATCGCTAAACTGACTGCTCACCGCGACGCCATACAGAAACAAGTCCGCGCGTTGAACGCACAGAGTACCGATCTGGAAGCGGAGATCCGTGAGCGCGAAGACCGCATGAACGACGGCACAGGGCTCACGTCAAGCGACCTGGTTTCTATCGGAAAAGAAGTTGACGGGCTCAAGGCCAATCTGCAGCGCACGGAAGACGAGCACCTCGCAGCTATGCAAGAAGAAGAGCGCGCAACTTCCGCGATCGATACCGCTACTCAAGAAGGCCACGCAATCGCTGCGCGGGGTAAAGAGCTCCAAGAAAAACGCACCAACACAGCCGCCAAACTGGACGCAGAGGCCAAAGAACTGTCGTCCCAGCTTGCCGGCCTGGCGTCTAACATGGGGGACTTTGGTGCGCAGGTGACACAACGCGCCCAGGACGGACCCGGTGCCACCACGTTACGTTCCGGAGCTTGCGGTGGTTGTGGGGCCGCCTTGAGCGGAACGGCCCTGGACTCGCTCTCAAACTCGGGCCCCTACGGCGTATCCGAATGCGAAGAGTGCGACAGTTACGTGGTCAAGGAAGGCTGAAGCCTCACACTACAATCGTGATCTGTGGGTGCTCAAACTCCACGGTAAACGCTTCCTGCAGCGCGCTGACCACGTCTTTTGGAGTCGTCGGCATGTCACCGTCGCGGTTCAGCAGGTGTCGCGCCACCAAGCCGCGCGTATGTTTTGCATTGTGTGAAACCGTTTTGCGCACCCCGTCGGTCTCAGTGACCACCTGCACGGGAAGCGTGTTGGTACCCGGCCACGCGCGCCGGTACGCACCCGAACGGCAGTCGACAACGACCTCGGCGACCCATGCGTCATCCAAGACCGGCGACAGCCGCTTCTTCCACCACGTAGACAACTTAGGGGTCATGGAATAGCGATACGCAGGAATGTGGTCACGCGCGTTTACCACGCCGAACAAGGCGCTACTGATAAACACCGCGTCCAACCGGTCCTCATGCGTGACCGTGGCCGCGTCCAAAGCGGTGAAGAGGACTCCCGTATATGTGTTGATGGCAGGCCCGGCCGAGGTGGTAAAAAGTTCCGTATTGCGTGCGACTTCCGGTGCTAACCGTTGGCTCACACCCAACTCTTCCCAGCCACGTTCGCGCGACGAGATCTCCATGAGTGTGTCACACATGTGTGCGCGATCCTGGGTCAGCTCTGGAAAACACAGTTGGTCGAGAGACAGGGGGTCACCGTGGTCGTGGGGCGTCTTGGACTCGGACGGAGGCAACAGAATAATCACACGTCGATCCTAAGGTACAATGTTCCGCTGGACAGGTCGCGGGACGACTACGTGAAAACGAGGAACGTCCGGGCTCCACAGAGCACGGTGGTGGGTAACGCCCACCCGGGGTAACTCGCGGGAAAGTGCCACAGAAAACAGACCGCCACGCACGTGGTAAGGGTGAAAAGGTGGTGTAAGAGACCACCAGTGTTCCAGGTGACTGGAGCAGCTTGGTAAACCCCACCGGGAGCAAGATCAGACAGACAGCTCAGGTTGCTCGCTTAGCTGTCGGGTGGATCGCTTGAGCGGCGTGGCAACGCGTCGCCTAGATAGATTGTCGTCGCGTGGACGCGGGTAACCGCCCCACGTACAAAACCCGGCGTATACGCGGCCTGTCCCTTTAAAAGCGTTTGAGGTTAGGCGTGCTCGTGTGCATACATCGCAGCACCTACGATGCCGGCGTCGTTATGAAGCTGAGCCGTGACAACGGGGACCGGCGAGTCGATGAGGTGGAGCCACGAGGCGTGTTGCGATGAAATCCATCCGCCCACAATGATGAGCTCCGGATTCGTCAACAGAACGATCTGATCGACGTACTTTTGAAGCCGCTGTGCCCACTCTTCGTATGAGAGACCTTCGCGATCCTTTGTGGACACAGACGCGTATCGTTCGGCATTTTTACCGTCGACGGTAATGTGTCCGAACTCCGTGTACGGGTACAACTGACCCTTTGTGAACAGGGCCGATCCGATCCCGGTGCCCAACGTGAGCATGAGGACCGACTTGTCGTGCGCTTGAGTTCCCGCACCAAAACGGATTTCGGCGAGCCCGGCAGCGTCGGCGTCATTGAGGAACACGCACTCCGCACCGGTGACGGACGAGAATACGCTTGTCACGTTCTCACCCACCCACGACTGGTCCAGATTTCCTAAGAACGTGACCTTGCCTCTGCGGATCGAACCGGGAAAGGCGAGTCCGATAGGTAGCGAACGGATGCCGTGCGGGATGGTGTGTCGTGAGCGTTCTTCCAGCTGGTCTAACGCGTGGCCCACGGCCTGCGCGACGTGTGTCGCCGTTGATGGTTCAGGTGTGGGAATCCGCAGTTGCTCTTCCATGAGCTGACCTGTTGCGGAGTCGACGCACCCAACTTTAATTCCCGTTCCGCCAATATCAATTCCCACGGCCCACTGCTCTGACACGGCTACTCCTGAGTGTTAGTCCTGGTCGGGCAGGGTAAGGATCTCTGACCCGGTCTCAGTCACTACCAAAGTGTGTTCGAACTGGGCAGAACGCTTGCGGTCGGCTGTCACGATGGTCCACCCGTCGTCCCACGCCTGGTGCTTTTCCGTACCGAGGTTGAGCATGGGTTCTATCGTGAAGATCATTCCCGGCTCCATGACTTCGTTATGCGCAGGTGCCGCGTCGTAGTGGGGGACGATGAGTCCGGTGTGAAAGTCGCGTCCGACTCCGTGTCCCGTGAAGTCGCGCACCACGCCGTAGCCGAAGCGGTTGGCGTACTTTTCGATGACTCTACCGATCACGTTGATTTCGCGCCCCGGTTTAACGGCTTTGATGCCACGCATGGTTGCTTCGTACGTGCGCTCCACCAACAGTTTCGACTCTTCGTCTACGTCACCGACCAGGAACGTGTAGTTGGTGTCCCCGTGCATGTCACCAATGAACGCGGTGATGTCCAGGTTGATGATGTCGCCATCTTTAAGCACCGTGGAATCTGGAATTCCGTGACAGATCACTTCGTTGACCGAGGTGCAGATGGACTTGGGGAAACCTCGGTACCCCAGGCAGGAAGGGTATGCCTTGTGGTCAAGGAGGTATTCGTGTGCGATCTTGTCGATCTGGTCCGTTGTATTTCCTGGCACGCACGCTTTGCCAGCTTCGACGATGGCGTTGGCAGCGATGCGTCCAGCAATCCGCACACGCTCGATTTCTTCTTCCGAGTACATGTTCCCGCCCAAACCTTCAGTGGGTTCACGCTTGCCCACATACTCAGGGCGTGGAATTGAAGACGGGACAGGGAGCTGAGGGGACACAGTGCCTTTTGTGAGGTTACCAATCGAAGTCATGATGTCTCCATGATAGTCATAGGGGCCCAGCTTATGGCTGGACCCCTATGAACTCAACGCCTTCAGCGCGGGTGAAAGTTATTGACTGTTCTTATTTCAGAACGTCGTCGACCGGCGTGAACTCCATGTCAAACGCTTCTGCGACTGCTTCGTTCGTGACGTTGCCTGCATCGGTGTTGAGACCCTTTGCCAGTGCCGGGTCCTTGCGCATGGCGTCCTTCCAGCCCATTGACGCGATCTTGGTTGCGTACTGCAACGTGGCATTGGTCAGAGCGCGTGTGGATGTCGCGGCGACAGCACCCGGCATGTTCGCCACGCAGTAGTAAATCGAGTCGTGAACTCGGTACGTTGGGTCGTCGTGGGTGGTTGGACGGGAGTTTTCGAAGCATCCGCCCTGGTCGATTGCGATATCAACCAGAACCGATCCCTTGCGCATGTTCTTCACCATGTCGTCTGTGACCAACTTAGGCGCACGCTTACCAGGGATCAGAACAGAACCGATTACCAGGTCGGAAGTCGACAGAGCCCTTTCGATCTCATAAGCGTTCGACACGGTAGTCTGCATGAGCGAACCGAAGGTCTCGTCAATCTGACGCAGACGCGCAATGTTGATGTCGATGATTTCCACGTGAGCACCCATGCCTGCCGCAATTCGGGCAGCATTCGTGCCTGCGACACCAGCACCAATTACGGTGACGTGGGCGCGTTCAACGCCCGGGGTACCTGAAAGAAGAACTCCGCGACCGCCTCGGGGTGAAAGAAGCTCAGCGGCACCTACCTGCGGGGCAAGGCGCCCAGCGATTTCCGACATGGGCGCGAGGAGTGGTAGCCCACGGTTTTCCAGCTGAACCGTTTCATAAGCGATAGCAGTGGTGCCAGATTCCAGAAGAGACTTGGTGAGTGCCTCATCTGCTGCCAAGTGTAGGTAGGTGAACAGAGTCAGGTCTTCGCGTAGGAATCCGTACTCAGACGCGATAGGCTCCTTGACCTTGAGCACCATTTCGCCGGCTTCCCAGGTTTCTTTAGCCGTGTCGGCGATCTGGGCACCAGCTTCGACGAACTGCTCATCGGTAATAGCTGAACCAACACCCGCGCCCTTCTGCACGGTTACCGTGTGACCAGCACGTACAAGCTCAGTGACACCAGCAGGCGTGACCGCAACGCGATTTTCGTTGTTCTTGACTTCGGTGGGGACTGAGATACGCATCCGTTCTCCTTTGTTCGTGACGCAAGTGTTTGTGGCCGTTACGCAAACAGTTTGAACAATACTCACTCATGCACGGTTATCCAAAATGCGGACTACACGTTGTTGAACAGCTTCTTTTATGCGAGGTACGCGATACGCTGAACATACAAACTACCGAGCGTAAGGGAGTTCTCATGGCAGACACCGGCGACGAAAAGTACTTCTTCAATCTGGAGACCGGCCAGGTAGAAAAAGGCAAGGTCAGCGCATGGGATAAGCGCATGGGGCCATACGACACCCAGGAAGAAGCTCAACACGCACTGGAAACTGCGCAAGAGCGCACTCGCGAATGGGACAACGACGATCAAGAGTGGGAGAACAATTCATGACCGACCACCGTCGCTATGTACTCCAGACCATCGAGGACAAAGACGTCCGGTTTATCCGTTTGTGGTTTAGCGATGTTCTGGGACGGCTGAAGTCGGTAGCGATCGTTCCGGCGGAACTTGAAAGCGCATTCGACGAAGGAATCGGTTTTGACGGGTCATCCGTCGAAGGGTTTTCCCGGGTGTATGAATCCGACATGGTCCTTAAACCGGACCCATCCACGTTCGAGCTCCTTCCGTGGCGTGGCGAAACCGATTCGACCGGTCGGATTTTCTGCGACATCAACACGCCCGAAGGTGTTCCTGCGTCTGCGGATTCACGGCAAGTGCTCAAGCGCACCATGGAGAAGGCTGCCCAGATGGGCTTTACCTTTTACGTCCACCCGGAAATCGAGTTCTACTTATTTAAGTCCGGCGAGCTCAATGGACAGCCACCAGTTCCCGTTGACACGGCCGGATACTTTGACCACGTCAATGGCGGGACAGCCAACGACTTCCGTCGCTCAGCGGTTCAGATGCTCGAAGAAATGGGCATCTCCGTTGAGTTTTCGCACCACGAAGGCGGGCCGGGACAAAACGAGATTGACCTGCGATACGCCGACGGCCTCACCATGGCCGATCACGTGCAGACGTTTAAAACCGTCATCAAAGAGGTCGCGATCGAACGTGGCGTGTACGCATCGTTTATGCCTAAGCCACTTTCGGATGAACCTGGCAACGGTATGCATACCCACATGTCGCTTTTCGAAGGTGACGACAATGCGTTCTATGAACCAGGGGCACGTTATCAACTGTCCAAGATTGGTCGTCAGTTCGTAGCCGGAATCCTCAAGCACGCTCCAGAATTCTGTGCCGTGACCAACCAGTACGTAAACTCGTACAAGCGTTTGTGGAGTGGGCACGAAGCTCCCAGCTTTATCTGCTGGGGCCACCGCAACCGTTCGGCGCTTGTGCGCGTTCCTCAGTACAAATCGGGCAAGTCGTCTTCAGCGCGTGTCGAGTACCGGGGTATGGATTCGTCTGCCAACCCGTACCTGGCTTACTCCGTTCTGTTGGCTGCCGGTCTCAAGGGGATCGAAGAAGAGTATGTGCTCCCGGTCGAGGCAGAGGACGACGTGTGGCAGCTGTCCAACAACGAACGGCGCGCTTTTGGGATTGAACCGCTCCCGTCGAGTTTGTCCCATGCGGTCCACAACATGGAACAAAGCGAGCTCGTCGCCGAAACCCTGGGCGAGGAAGTGTTCGACTTCTTCTTGAAGAACAAGCGCGAAGAGTGGTCCTCGTACCGTGCGCAAGTCACACAGTTTGAGCTGGCTCGCCACTTCAATTCGTTGTAATGCGCAAAAAAGACCCCGCCCGGCAACGGAGCCAAGCCCTTGAACGCACCAAGCGCTTCCTGGGTCAGTTCGATGACATGCTGGGTACGCAGCTCTCGTCTGACCCGGAAGGTGCGCTCGTCAATGCGGCTGACCGTGACCTGGCTGCGTTGGGACTTGTGCGAATCGCAGAGGCGTGCCAGGAAAACGACATTGACCTGCACCAACTTCTCGACGAGTCTCCGGTCCTGCTCAACCGGCTGATTATTGTTTCGGGTGGCTCTGAAGCCACGGTCGACCACCTGGTTCGTTGGCCACAAGTGATCCGAAACTTGGCGCTCGAACCGGACTTCATTGGCTCACAGGCGTCATCGCCAGAAGAGTTAGAAGCAGCGTTCACGCAGGCCATTGCCCACGACGACACCGTGTTGACGGGGGAGCGGGGCATTACCGCGCTCCGTCGCACGTACCGTGATTTAGTGACCCGCCTGGTGGTGCAGGATTTGGAGCATCCCCGCCCAGAAGAGATCGTGGAAGACGTCACCCGGATTCTTGCTGATTTGGCAGCCGCGGTCTTTCAGGCCGCGTATAGGATCGCCGAGGTCGAACACGGTGACGGCTTACGTGCCCGGATCGCTGTTGTTGCGATGGGTAAGTGTGGGGCGCGGGAACTGAATTATGTCAGCGATGTCGACGTCATTTTCGCGTATGCGCCAAGGGAAGGCGAAGAACTGGATGACGAGGTCCGGTCCCAAGCGACGCAACTGGCGACTCGTGTCACTGAGCTCATTTCCGGTGGCGCACATGAACCGGCTTTGTGGGAGATCGATACGGCATTGCGCCCAGAAGGAAAGTCCGGGGCGTTGGTTCGCACGATCGACGAGTTCGTGAAGTATTACTCGAAGGTCGCGCACAACTGGGAGTTTCAGGCCCTATTGAAGGCGCGCCCGATTGCTGGGTGCCCAGAACTGTGCGAGCAGTTCGAAGACGAAGTCTCGCCGTTTGTGTGGACGGCCGGTGCTCGTTCCGGGTTCATTTCTGAAGTGCGCTCAATGAGACGTCGCGTGGTATCGCTTATCCCTAAGAACGAAGTGGATCGCCACATCAAGCTGGGCCCCGGTGGCCTGCGCGATGTCGAGTTCACCGTGCAGCTTCTGCAACTCGTCCACGGACCCCACGACGAAGATCTCCGCGTCCGCTCAACCGGTGGCGCGCTCCGAATCTTGAGTTCACACAACTATCTGGCCTCCCGCGAGGCTCGCACACTTGCCGTGGCCTACAGGTTCATGCGCGTTGTGGAGCACCGTTTGCAGATTCCCCGCATGGCGCGTGAAGCGGTACTCCCGGAACGCACCAGCAAGCTCCGGGCTCTGGCTCGCAGCGTGTACCCAGTGGAACAGCGCAACGTCGACCGCCTGCAGAAAGAACTGACGGGCCACATGCGCTCTGTCCGCGCGCTCCACAAACAGATCTTTTACCGCCCTATCCTCGATGCGGCAACAGGCAGTGCGCACATGTCAACGGTGAGTGAATCCGCGGCACGCGACCGGTTGATCGCGTTTGGCTACCAGGACCCCGCGGCTGCTATGCGTCACATTCGCGCAATGTCTACCGGCCTGAACCGGGTGGCCTATGTGCAACGCCAGGTGTTGCCGGCGCTGCTTGACTGGTTTTCCCGAGGTGTCGACCCCGATGCGGGTTTGGTTGCCTTTCGTCGGTTGTCGGAAGGCCTGTCGCACACCACGTGGTACTTGGCCATGTTGCGCGATTCGGGTGTGGCCGTCAAAAACATGGCCCGTGTACTGTCGCTGTCCCGCTTTGCTTCCGACCTCCTGATCTCCCACCCGCAGTCCGTACAGTGGCTGGGAAGCAACGAACGGTTGAACCCGACTGAGCCGGAAGCGTTAGCAACCCGCATGCGTGAACGTGGTCGCCGGCGGGACGATGGTGTGGCTGCAATTCGCAAGGTTTACGGCGAAGAAGTCTTGCGGACGGCTCTGGCAGACACATTAGGCATCTATGACATGAACGCGGTTCAAACTGCTTTGACAAATGCCATGGACATCACCATTCACCAGGCGCTTTCGCATGTGCGCATACGTCTTGACGCAATGTCCGGTATTGATGATTATCAGTTCTGCATTGTTGCGATGGGACGTTTGGGCGGAGCTGAAATCGGTTACTTCTCCGACGCCGACGTCATGTTTGTCTACGAACCCGGAGAGACTCTCACACCGGCTCAGCGGGAAGCCCTCCCGGCGCACGTGAAACAGGTTGCGCTCACACTCACATCCGAACTCGAAGCGACGTCCGCGGAACCCATCGTCGACATCGACGCTGACCTACGACCCGAAGGTAAATCGGGCCCGTTGGTACGTACGCTCGAGTCATACGCTGCCTACTACTCCACATGGTCGGAACCGTGGGAAGCTCAAGCGCTTCTCCGTGCCCGCCCCGTTGCCGGCGACGACGAGCTGGCCACGGCATTCACTGACCTCATCGACCCACTCCGGTACCCTCAAGAGGTACCTGAGTCGTCCCTCATGCAGATGCGGAGGTTGAAGGCACGCATGGAAAGTGAACGACTTCCCCGAGGTGGCGACAAGAAACGCCATCTCAAGCTGGGTACCGGTGGGCTCAGCGACGTTGAATGGACAGTGCAAATGCTGCAACTTCAGCATGCACACACTTACCCGGAACTCCGTACAACGTCCACGCTTGACGCACTCCACGCGGCTACAAACAAGAAGCTCATCGACGAAGTTTCCGCCCACAAACTCGAAGAAGCGTGGACAATCGCCTCACGTGTTCGCAGCGCCGCAGTTTTGTATAAAGGCCGAGGCTCAGACGCACTGCCCACGGACGAAACCGAGCTGGAAGCACTTGCGCTTCTTCTTGGATACGAACCCGGCGGTGGTTACCAGCTGGTCGACGACTATTTGGGCACCACCCGCCGGGCCCGCAAAGTCATGGAACACGTATTTTTCGGATTCGAACCAGAAGAAATTTAGCCATCACCAAACTCGAGCCCCAAGAGTGCGTTCTCAACGACCTCGGTCAGGGCAGGGTGGATCCACATTTGCCCACGCGCCATTTGATCAGCGGGAATGTCGAATGCCATCGCTTGTACGAAAAGCTGAACGAGCGACGCTGCCTGCGCCCCAACCACGTGCGCGCCCAGAATCCTCTTGGTTGTGCGGTGAGCCAGTACTTTCGCAAAGCCCGGCTCGTTTAGCGCCCACCCAAAGGCGACACCGCCGTACTCGCATGTGCTCGACACAAAATCGACGCCCTCTGCGCGCAACTGTTCCTCCGTCGCACCCACGGAACCGATTTGCGGGTGACTAAACACGGCCGCTGGAATCACGCTGTGGTCGGTGCTCGCCGGCGTGGTTTCCAGGCCCAGGTCCACCAGAATGTTCTGCTGCACGGTGCGCGCTTCAGCGTTGGCCACGTGCTTGAGCATGTGCTCAGAGCATACGTCGCCCAGCGCCCACACGCCGTCGAGTGGCTTTCCGTTCGACAAGACGCGCTGGTGTTCGTCAACAACCAATCTGTCACCGTCTGTTTGGGCCCCCAAGGCGCCCACGTTGAGCGCGTAGGTGGATCGCGTGCGTCCCACGGCTACCAGCATGAGTTGGGATTCCACCGCCGAGGTGTCAGCATCCTGTGCGCGGCCCGTCTCCTTGAGCGTTAGTGAGACTCCATCAGCTACATCAACGGATTGGACCTCAACGCCAAAACGGACGTTGACGTTCTCAGAGAAGCTGCGTGTGAAAGCATCGGACACATCGCGGTCATGATTGCCCAGCAACCGGTTTCCGCGGGCCAGAACGGTGACATCGACACCCAGTGACGCGAAGATGTGGGCAAACTCCACCGCAATGAAACCTGAGCCCACGATCACCAGCGAGCGTGGCAGTTCAGGCATCCGCATGATCGTATTGGAGGTTTTCACGGGATAGTCCTGAGTGTCCACGCGGTCCCAGTCCAGCCCGGAAGCGTTCAGCGGAGTGGGGGAGGACCCAGTAGCAATGACGACGCGATCAAAGGTGAGCGTGTCACCAGAAGCCGTCTGCGCGGAATTGCGACCGGTGAAGTGGACGTGTTCAGGGAACACAGTGACGTTGTCGAGCCGGTTGGTTCGATAGTCGCGACCGTCCTCTTCAATCGCGTCGATGCGGTCGAAGATCCGGTGAGACAGCCCGCTCCAATCAGCCCCGTTGAAACTCGTCTCCAGATTCAGGTGCGACGAATCCGCTGAACTGTGCGCGACCTCGGCCGGATACACCAGCATTTTGGTGGGGATACACCCCACATTTAGGCACGTCCCGCCAAACAACCACTTTTCAGCGATCGCGACTTTCAGGTGGCTGAACCGGTCGTCAACGATCGAGTTTCCAGAGCCAGTTCCAATGACAAGAAGATCAAAATGTGCCATAGAAAAAGCATATACACCGGCCAACATTGACCGGTGTATATGCTCAGAGACGCTGTGTTCCTACAGTGAGTAGTACAGTTCGAACTCCGTTGGCGTTGGGCGCAGACGCATCACGTCGATTTCGTGAGTGCGCTTGTAGTTGATCCACGTGTCAATGAGGTCTTCAGTGAACACGTCTCCCTGTGTAAGGAAGTCGCGGTCGTTGTCGAGTTCGTCGAGCGCTTCTTCCAGCGAAGCGGGCACGTGCTTGATGTCCTGCAGTTCCTCTGGTGGGAGCTCGTACAGGTCCTTGTCGACTGGCTCCGGTGGCTCAATGCGGTTGCGGATTCCATCCAAACCAGCCATGAGCTGAGCGGAGAACGCCAGGTATGGGTTCGATGAAGGGTCCGGCGCACGGAACTCCAAGCGCTTGGCCTTAGGGGAGTCGCCGGTGACAGGAATACGGATTGCTGCCGAACGGTTGCGTGCCGAGTAGACCAAGTTAATCGGTGCTTCGTAACCGGGTACCAGACGACGGTAGGAGTTGATGGTGGGGTTGGTGAACGCCAGGACAGCGCCTGCGTGTTCAATGAGGCCACCGATGTACCAGCGGGCCAGGTCGGACAGGCCAGCGTATCCGTTTTCGTCGTAGAACAGAGGCTTGCCGTCTTTCCACAGTGACTGGTGGCAGTGCATGCCCGAACCACTGTCGTTCATCAGCGGGCGTGGCATAAACGTGACGGTCTTGCCCCACTGCTCAGCTACTGAGCGAACAATGTACTTGAAGTCGAGAAGCTGGTCGCCGGCCTTTTGCAGAGTGGCGAACTTGTAGTTGATTTCCTGTTGCCCAGCGGTTCCGCATTCGTGGTGCGCGCGTTCCATCTCAAACCCGATCGATTCGAGAGTGAGAGACATTTCATCGCGAATGTCGGCGTCCTTGTCCTGCGGGCCACTTGCGTAGTAACCACCGTTCATGGGGGACTTGTAACCCAGGTTGCCACCGAGTTCTTCACGCCCGGTGTTCCACGCAGCTTCTTCCGAGTCGATTGAGTAGAAGCTGTGGCCCGGCGTCACTGAGTAGCGAATCTCGTCGAACATATAGAACTCGGCTTCTGCACCAAAGTACACAGTGTCGGCGATTCCAGTGGACTTCAAGTAGGCTTCGGCTTTCGCAGCTACCTGACGCGAGTCACGCGAGTAAGGCTCATCGGTAAAGGGATCCACAATCGAGTGGTTAACAACGAGTGTTTTTGCATCTCGGAAGGGGTCGATGTACGCCGAACTGACGTCGGCGAGCAGTTTCATGTCTGATTCGTTAATCGTTTGGAACCCGCGAACTGACGATCCGTCAAAGAGCAGACCGCCTTGAATTTCATCCTCCCCGTATGCGCTAGCGGGAAGATTGAAATGTTGCACAACGCCTGGCAGGTCACAGAACCTGACGTCCACGAACTTCACGTCGTGGTCTGCGAGATAGGCAACTAGTTCACTTGGTGTCGAGAACACATTCACTCCTAATTTGGTTTATCACCAGTACCTTGAGTTTAACGGCCAACCATGAAGGAACCATGTCCGGATTGTTTCCTGCGTGTTTCGACACGGCCGAGGTGGTGAGGGCTTATGTGGTGCCAGGTACACTGGGCGGGTGAATCGAAGAGCAGCATCGCAGTCGACAAGCGACTACCCAGGTAAGAAATATGGATTTCCCCAGTCGGGGAGAGGTTCTGTTGCACCCGTTATTCGTCGGTTAGTTGCACTCTTCATCGACTGGGGAGTTGCGTTTGGTCTGTCAGTCCTGTTTTTCAACAACAACGAGTGGGTCACGTTGGGACTGTACACACTTCAGGTCCTGGTGATGTTGCCCCTGTTCGGATACACCCTGGGTTATCTGATCTGCGGAATTCTGCTTATGTCGACCAGCGGTAAAAAGGTCAACGTGGTACGGGTTCTTGTGCGCCACGTTCTGTTTTGTCTGATTATCCCGCCACTCATCTACGACCCCGACCGCCGAGGACTTCATGACCTCGCGGCTGGTGCGGTCGTGGTGCGTAGATAAATTGGTTAAGCACAAAAGGGACTAGCGTCCACGCATTGCGCGACGGTCGGGGCGCGCACGGTTCGGGTCGATTCCCTTTGGAATAGGTGGGCGACTGGTCATCGACCCTAGCGACGCCAGACGTTTACGCACTGCCAAAACTTCGTCCTTGTGCAGTTTGCGAGGTAGCTTGTGAACGGTAGATACCAGGTTGTCCATAGGCACCTGATCCTTCCCGTCGCCGGCCTGAATGATGTGGACGGGCACGTTCGGAAGCACGCGTTCGTGACGCTTACGTTCCTTCTCTAACATCTTGTACGTACGGTTAGCCGGGCCTTCACTGACAAGCACAACACCACCTCGGCCGGTGGAGCGGAACACCATGTCCTTGGTGCGAGGGTCAACCGCAATGGGCTGTTCATCCATGAGCCAGCTCCTGCGAGCCGAGTTCAGGACAGCACCAATCGCGCCTGGCTTTCCGCGCATTTCTGCAAACGCCGCTTTTTCTGCGTAACGTCCCAGAATCCACAAGGCGAAAACGACACCGCCCATGAAACCGAGGATTCCCCACAGCCACACGGGTGGCAACAGGAGCCCAACAAGCACACCCACCAGGGTGATGCCCACGATTGCTGCGAGCATGATCCATGGGAGGGCCGGGTAGTGTTTGCGCGCAAGCTTAAACACTTCACGCATCTGCTCAATGCGTCCAGGTTTTGCGGGGTCCTTTGGTTTACGTTTGAACAAGCCTCGCGATTGGTTTTCTTTTTCAGCCATAGTCTCTCGTTAGTGTTCGTATACCTCGACCTAGAATTTTACCTCGTCGCCGGCACCAAACGTATCAACCACTGACTGAGCCTCCTGTTTTGCGGGAAACTCCTTGTCCAAATGGCTCAAGTGAGCGGGGATCTCCTGGCCGCGCTTGCGCATTGCACCTGCCCACAGACGCCCTGCACGGTATGACGAACGGACCAGCGGACCCGACATGACTCCCAGGAAACCGATCTCCAGGGCAGCGTCCCGCAGTTCAACAAAGTCTTGTGGCTTAACCCACCGGTCAATCGGGTGGTGCAGAGAGCTGGGGCGCAAGTACTGCGTAATGGTGACCAGATCGGTTCCCGCTTCATGCAGATCACGCAGAGCTTCAACGGCTTCTTCATTCGTCTCACCCATACCCAGGATCAGGTTCGACTTCGTGATAAGTCCAGCCTTACGGGCTTTTGTAATCACTTCGAGTGAGCGTTCGTAGCGGAACGCGGGGCGGATACGTCGGAAGATTCGGGGAACAGTTTCGAGGTTGTGGCCCAACACTTCTGGACGTGAAGAAAAGACTTCGTCGAGGTCGTCGTCACGGTTCTGGAAGTCGGGAATGAGGAGTTCAACTCCGGTTCCTTGACCGTCCGCGTGTTCGAGGGCGTGGATCCGGCGCACGGTTTCAGCGTAGAGCCACGCGCCACCGTCAGGCAGGTCGTCACGCGCAACCCCTGTGACAGTTGAGTAGCGAAGACCCATCTTGGCAACCGACTCTGCCACACGACGTGGTTCGTCCCGGTCGAGCTCTTGTGGCTTTCCAGTGTCGATCTGGCAGAAGTCGCAACGACGCGTACACTGTTCGCCACCGATGAGGAACGTGGCCTCACGGTCTTCCCAGCACTCGAAAATGTTAGGGCAACCCGCTTCTTCACACACCGTGTTGAGCTTGGAGTTACGAACCAAGGACTTCAGCTCGGTGAACTCCGGCCCAATGTTCGCTTTCGCTTTGATCCATTTGGGCTTGTCCTCGATAGGCGTCTGCTGATTGCGCGCTTCAACGCGAAGTAGCTTGCGACCTTCTGGAGCAACTGTCACTGTATCGATCCTTCTTATGCGGTGATGTGGGTGTTCAAAAGTTCAATGAGGCGATCGGCAACGTCACTGGGGTTGACGGTTTTGCCGATTTCGTCGGAGATTGAGGTGACGCCCGCGTCGGCGATGCCACACGGGACGATCATGTCGAACCCGTCAGTCGAGTTCGAACAGTTGAGCGCAAGTCCGTGCATGGCCACGCCCTGGTGGATGCGGATCCCGATGGCCAGGATCTTGCGTTCCGGCTTAGTGTCGGTTGCAGGTAGCCACACTCCCGAGCGACCGTCGACCTGCCCGGCTTGAATGCCATACTCGGCCAACAACTCGATCCCGGCCTTCTCGATTTGGTCCACATACAAGCGAACCTGGTGCGCTTCACGCAACCGGTAGATGGGGTAGATGACCAACTGGCCCGGGCCATGCCACGTGATTTTCCCACCTCGGTCAATGTCGATGACCGGTGTTCCATCCCGAGGTCGTTCATGGGGTTCCGTGCGTTTCCCAGCCGTGTATGTGGCATTGTGTTCCAACACGAGGAGGGTTGATTCGCGGGTTCCGTTCACCACGTCGCTGTGGTACTGATTCTGCACGCGCAGTGCATTTGTGTAGTCAACAAGGTCGGGAGCAAAGCCCAACTTTTCGACAGTGAAAGCCATAACGACAACCCTAGACCCCTTAGCGACCACACCCAAATAGAGAAAACTAAATGCTCAACCCTAGTTTTTCTACGTTAAACAAAGTATTCTAAACACCATCAAACGACATCAAACAATGCTGTTGGGTCGTCGAGAACGTGAACGGATTTACTTTCATGGAACCCATCGAAGAGTACTTGCGGAACCTCCACAAGAAGAACAGTCCACACAGTCAGTCCCGTGAGCACACGGAGCAAGAAGCTCAGGACGTGCGAGAGGACGCCGCCAGTGCGCCCACAACTGAGCTACCCACAGTTGTCGCTGCACTCCGCAACAACGAAGCCCAGAACACCCGACAAAAATCCGGCCGCACGCAATCGTCTCCCACGCGCGCCAGCCGCAAAAGCAAGCGCACCCGTAAACGACCTCGGCGGTACGACCTCATGATTATTGCCGCTGGTGTAGCTGTCGTGGCGGTCATTGTGGGGATTGCGTTCATTCCGCGGGGGAGTGAGCGAACCGTCGCGCACAACGCGCCGGCCAGCAAAGCCAGTTCCACAGAAGGGAGCAAGGCCACACATACACCAACCAGCAAGCCGGACCGTCCACCGTCTCAGGACGAGTCGGCCCACGACGCCGTCATCCGGTTGTGCAATGAACGCGCACTAGCTTTTAGCACCACAGACGAAGATCTCTTGCGCTCTCTCACGGTGGACGGATCGCCGGCACGCAAGGCCGAGAAGTTCGCCGATATCCACAAGTACGGGGGAGCGGACATCGCCATTGACGCAACGGACATCGACGTGGTGAAAGAAACCACAGATTCGGCCGTGGTCACCGCAACCGTCACCGCACACCCGGAAACCGGCGTGCGCCTCACACTCACACTTAAGAAGGTGGACAAGAGGTGGCGCGTCTGGGAGGTCACAGAGTAAGTACGAATAAACAAAGCGGGAGGTGTCTACACACCTCCCGCTTTGTTCTTAGCGCGATTTACAGGTCAAGGTCGGCTTCGAAGTTTCCTTCTTCCAGGCGAGCCTTGATGGTCTGCAGGAAGCGTCCTGCGTCAGCACCGTCAACCAGTTCGTGGTTGTAGGTCAGTGGCAAGTAGACCATGTCGCGGATCGCGATCGATTCCTCACCGTCTTCGGTCTTGACCACGACTGGGCGCTTGGTGATAACACCGGTGCCCAGAATTCCCATCTGAGGGGAATTGATGATTGGCGTGTCGAACAGTGCGCCCACCGAACCGATGTTGGTGATCGTGAAGGTTCCACCGGACAGTTCGTCGGGACCGATTTTGCCGGAACGCGTGCGCTCAGCAATGTCGTCGATCGACTTCGACAGTTCAGCCAGCGACATTTCGCCTGCGTCCTTGACAACAGGAACCAGCAGACCACGTTCGGTGTCTACCGCGATTGCCAGGTTCTCGTGGTCGAAGTAGGTGATTTCCTTCGCGTCCACGTCGTACTGTGCGTTGACCTTAGGGTGAACCTGCAGGGCTTCGACAACAGCCTTGGCGAAGAACGGCAGGAAGGTGAGCTTCACGCCGTGAGCGCTCTGGAACGCGTCCTTGTGCTGCTTGCGCAGACGGGCGACGCGAGTCATGTCCACTTCGATCACCTGAGTGAGCTGAGCGGAGTTCTGGAGAGATTCGCGCATGCGTGTCGCAATGGTCTGGCGAATACGGGAAGCCTTCTGCGTGGTGCCACGCAGCTTCTGCACGTCTTCTGGGATCTCTACCTTGTGAGGCCCCTTAGCAGCAGGCGCCGAGGTGGCTGCAGCTGACGAGGTAGAAGTAGCGTTGAGGACGTCTTCCTTACGGATACGTCCACCCACTCCCGTTCCTTCAACAGTGTCAAGGTCAACGCCCTTTTCGCGTGCCAGCTTACGCACCAGTGGGGTCACGTATGCGCCAGCGTTAGGACGTGAAATGCCCTTGACGGACTGCGTCTTGGTTTCTGCAGGCTTGTCGGCTTCCTTCTTAGGCTCTTCCTTGGGTTCTTCCTTAGGAGCCTCTTCAGCCTTAGGTTCTTCTGCCTTGGGAGCTCCTTCCTGAGCCTTTTCTTCCTTGGGCTCGTCGTCCTGTGGAGCGGCTTCTTCATCGGCAGAGTCGTCTGCGGAAGCGTCGCCGGAGCCGATGCGTGCCAGTGGGGCACCGACCTCGACCTCGTCGTCTTCAGCAGCGAGCTGTTCAAGAAGAACACCGGCTACAGGTGAAGGAATTTCGGTGTCGACCTTGTCGGTCGAAACCTCGACAAGTGGTTCGTCGACCTCGACCTCTTCGCCAACTTCCTTGAGCCAGCGAGTGATGGTTCCTTCAGTCACCGACTCGCCCAGAGCAGGCATAGGAACCTCGCTGGACTCACCCGATGACGCTGGTGCGGACTTCTCCGACTTGTCTTCTGAAGCGTCGTCAGCCGAGTCGTCCTCAGCGTTGTCATCCGAGGCGTCTTCAGCAGGTGCTTCTTCAGCTGGCTCCTCAGCCTCTTCCTGAGCCTCTTCTTCAGCTGGCTCCTCAGACGAGTCGCCACCACCGGAGCCATCGCCAATGATTGCGAGATCTCCGCCGACTTCTACGACGTCGTCCTCGTCAGCAAGAATCTTCTCGAGGACACCTGCGTATGGGCTGGGGATTTCGGTGTCGACCTTGTCGGTCGAAACCTCAAGTAACGGTTCGTCGACTTCAACTTCTTCGCCGACTTCTTTGAGCCAGCGCGTGACGGTACCTTCGGTGACGGATTCACCGAGGGCTGGCATCTGTACGGAGTTAGACATGTGTATTCCCCTGAATCAGTTGTGGAAGTGGAGTGGCTTACCGGCAAGGGCGAGCATTGCTTCGCCGATTGCTTCGTTCTGAGTTGGGTGCCCGTGGATGAGGTGTGCGACCTCTTCTGGGAATGCTTCCCAGTTGATGATGAGCTGCGCTTCACCAACCTGTTCAGAGAAACGAGCTCCGATACCGCACAGACCCACAACTGGGCCTTCCTTGACACGGACGGCTTTGACGAAACCGTTGGTCTTGAGGATTGCAGACTTAGCGTTACCGCCCAATGGGAACTTCACGCTGGCGATCTTGTCTTCACCGTACTTTTCCTTGGCCTGGTCCTCGGTGAGTCCCACGGAGAAGATTTCAGGTTCTGAGTAGGTGGCACGTGGCACACCGTTTTCATCAACTGGAGTTGGCTCAAGTCCCGCAATTTCTTCTGCCACGAAGATTCCGTGTCCAAACGAACGGTGAGCCAGCTGCAGACCAGGAACGATGTCACCGACTGCCCAAATGTTGCCAACGCCGGTGTGCAGGCGTTCGTTGGTGACAACGAATCCACGGTCGAGCTTCACGCCTGCTTCTTCGTAGCCGAAGCCAGCTGTGACCGGTCCACGACCAACGGCGACCAAGAGAACGTCAGCTTCGAGCTCTGAACCGTCTTCGAGCTGAACCTTTACACCGTTGTCGTCCTGTTCGACGCTCTTGAACTTCACGCCCAGTTTGGACTTGATCTTGCGACGACGGAATGCCTTTTCCAGTTCCTTCGAAATGTCGGCATCTTCGTTAGCGACGAGGCGGGGGAGTCCTTCAACAATCGTGACTTCCGAACCAAGCGAGGACCAGATGCTTGCGAACTCACAACCGATCACACCGCCACCCAGAACGATCGCGCTGCCTGGCACCTCGGTGTGGCTCAGCGCTTCAGTGCTGGTAAGAACGCGACCACCAATTTCGATTCCGATCGTCTTCGGTTCGGAGCCGGTAGCCAGAATGATGTTCTTGGCGTCCAGTTCAAGTTCACCTTCATCAGTGGACACGGTCACCGTGGACTGGTCCTTCAGCTTGGCTTCACCGCTGATGAGGTCAACGCCGTCAGCCTTGATCATGCCGGACAGGCCCTTGTGGTTGCGGTCAACAATTCCATCTTTGAACTTGATGGCCGCTTCCATGTCGACGCCCTGGAACTCGGAAAGGATACCGAAGCTCTTGGAGTCACGGACGCTGTGAGCGACTTCCGCTACGTGCAACAGCGCCTTGGTGGGAATACACCCGCGGTGGAGGCATGTTCCACCTACTTTGTCGCGTTCGATGAGTGCGACCTTCATGTCAAGCTGTGACGCACGGATTGCAGCCGCGTAACCAGCTGTTCCGCCTCCCAGAATGACCAAGTCGTACGAGTTCTTAGATTCAACCACGATGAGCTCCTCATACTCGTGAAAACAAATTGCCGTATCAGCGGTTATTCTTATCTTTCCACGAACTGGGAAAGATTTGGCAACACGTTGCGGGAAGAAAGCCGAATGTGGTGCGAACAACAGTAGAGTTCACACCACATTCCATGCTTGACATCCGCACAATCGTGCGCGAGACCAGGATTATTTGCTCATTGAGCGGGCAAACTCAACAAGCGTCCGCACTGGAACACCGGTCCCGCCTTCGGGCGTGTAACCCCAAGGGCTGGTCGTGAACGATGGCCCAGCAATGTCGATGTGTGCCCATTCGGTACCTTCTTCAATGAATTCCTTCAAGAAGATACCGGCTGCCAACATTCCACCTTCGCGTGTACCAGAGTTCTTCAGGTCGGCAGTCGCAGAGCGGAACTGTTCGCGGATCTCCTCAGGGAACGGCATTGGCCACACCTGCTCTCCGGACTCGTCAGCCGCCACACAGACGTTAGCGCGGGCAACCTCGGTCCCCATGACACCCGTCGTGCGCTTACCGAGTGCCACAATCTGAGCGCCGGTGAGCGTTGCAATGTCGATAACGACGTCCGGGTTGTCCTTCTGCGCGGCAACCAGACCGTCTGCCAATACCAGGCGACCTTCAGCATCGGTGTTGGTGATCTCAACAGTCTTGCCACCAAGAATTGTGACAACGTCGGACGGGCGCTGCGCGTTGCCGTCAGGCATGTTTTCAGCCAGGCACAGCCATGCGGTGACCTTGACAGTCAGACCGAGGTCGGCGACGGCGAACAGCGTGTGTGCGGCTGCCGCTGCACCACCCATGTCCGACTTCATTTCCTCCATCGACTGAGCAGGCTTGAGAGACAGACCACCGGAGTCGAAAGTGATTCCCTTACCCACAAGCGCCAAGTGCTTTTCAGCCTTCTTAGGCGAGTACTCGAGCTTGACCAAGCGAGGACCACGCGCAGAACCACGGCCTACACCGTGCAGACCGCCGTAACCATTTTCTTCCAGATACTTAGCGTCATACACCGTCGCCTTAACCTTGCGGCCCTTGGACAGTTCGCTCACGCGGTTAGCAAAGGTCTCTGGGTACAGGTCCAGCGGAGGCTGGTTCACCAGGTCGCGAGCACCAATCACACCGGAAGCGATAACGCGGGCTTCCTCGACAGCGTCCTTGAACTTCTTAGCCGTGATAACGGTGATCTCGGACGCGGTCCTCTTCTTTTCGCTCACATAGTCGTTGTAGCGGTACGCGCCCAACATGGCGCCCAACGTGATCGCAGCTGCGACCTCGGCGGTGGGGGTGGGGATCGCAAAGGCGACCGACACCTCGGCGTCCAACCCGCGAGTAAATGACCCCACGTGCTGGCGGAGCTTTTCAAGGTCATCTTCCAACTTCTCAACTTCACCAACGCCAATGACCGCGACGCTCTTAGCACTCACACCTTTGGGTGCGGCGACACGCACTGACGAACCAGCTTTACCGGCGAAGTCGATCGCATCAAGCGCACCCGTGAGCTCTTTGACGACCGATTTGTCCAACTCAGCGAGAACAGCGCCGTTGTGCGCCTTCGCAACCACCAAAATGTCAGCCTTCACCTTCGAAGCAGACGCATTCGAAGCCGACACTGAAAGCGGGACTGTTGGCATAAGTAACATTCCTTCCGTTTATTGGGTTCTTTTCGATACTAGTCGAATCAGCCCGATACGATGAGGGTGTGTATGACTTCTTGTTTCGCAACGTCCTGACTCACGTCGACCCAGAGCGCGCACACCACATGAGCATGTCAACGCTCAAGGCGCTGGACACGGCAGGACTTGGTTCCTATTTAGCCGAAATGTACGGGACTGCTCCCGATCCGGTGAACGTGCTTGGCCTCCAGTTCCCCAACCGTGTGGGTCTGGCGGCAGGATTCGACAAGAACGGAAGCGCGATCCGTGCGTTGTCCCGATTGGGATTTGGCCACATCGAAGTAGGCACCATCACCGCACACTCGCAGCCGGGCAACCCCAAACCACGCCTGTTTAGGCTCACGGATCACCACGCGATCCTCAATCGCATGGGCTTTAACAACGACGGGGCACGGCAAGCAGTCTTCAACATCAAATCCGAACTCAAGAAGTTGCGGGTTCTGCCTGAGTCACGCCGGCCCATCGTTGGGATCAACATTGGAAAGACCAAAGTAGTTCCTGCAGATGACGCGGTGAGTGATTATGCGACATCGGCGCGGCTGTTGAGCCCGCTTGCGGACTACCTTGTTATTAATGTCAGTTCGCCCAACACCCCGGGATTGCGGGATCTACAAGCAATCGACACGTTACGTCCAATTGTTGACGCTGTGCGCGATGAAGCAGATTCGGCTGTGCCCAACCCCCGCTCAACCCTGGGCCACGTACCGCTGCTAGTGAAAATCGCACCTGATCTGAACGACCAGGACATCTTGGAAGTCGCAGACATGTGTATTGACGCTGGGGTAGACGGACTCATCTGCACAAACACCACCATTAACCGTGACGTCCTTTCCGGACAAGACAAGGAACTTGCTCAATCAGAAGCCGGTGGCATCTCCGGTCGCCCCGTTGCTGACCGGTCCGTGGAAGTCCTTCGGCTCATCCGCGCGCACACGGATGCGCTCACGCTGGTATCCGTAGGCGGAATAGAAACTGCGGCCCACGCTCACGAGCGTCTGGCCGCAGGTGCGTCGCTGGTGCAGGGCTACACGGGCATGATTTACCGCGGCCCTGGCTGGGCGTCACAAATCACGAAGGGTATTCGCCACGCTTAACCTTGGCGCGCGGAGTGCGCAGAACACGTAGCTGGATCGCGCGCATCGTCGCGTAGAAGCCCAGCCCGCGTTCCAGGTTCTCCTTGCCACCGAACTTCTGGGCCATGCGCCCACGGAGCTGATAGCTAAGGAAGATCGAGTCCAGGATGATCAGAGCAAACAGCCCGTATACCACAATGGTCGCGTACAACTGAATCTGCCTGTTGCTGAAAATACCGATAAGCAACACCAGCACCGCCACTGGAATGAGCAACTCACCAATCGAGAACCGGGCATCCACAAAGTCACGAACGTAGCGTCGCTGCGGCCCTTTGTCACGGGCAGTCAGGTAACGCTCGTCACCCTCGAGGACACCTCGGCGGGCTTCGTCACGCTGTTTAGCCATTTCCGCACGGTACTTGCGCTTCGCCTCTTTCCGGTCATCGGGCACCAAGGAGCGTTTCCGCTTCGCTTCCTGCTCTTTGCGGGTGGGCGTGGGCTTGTTCTTTTTAGCTTCGGCATCGCGAACGGTCGGCTCCTGGGGAGCCGTGTTCTGCTCAACTTCTTGAGCGTCCGTCGCTTTGTCTTTTTTCCGTCCAAACACGCCCAACATAGTATCGGAAGTATGACTAACAACTCTCACCCCGCCCAGGCGGGTCCTTCAGATTCCAATGTTTCAGACACCTTGACCCCAGAGAACTTGCGCACGGCTCTCGATGCTGAGTTTGACCGCGTGCTTTCTCAGCTCTCCGAGCTCGTGGCTATCGAATCCGTCGCATGGCCGGCCTATGACCGTCGCAATGTGGAAAAGAGCGCCGAGGTCGTTGCCCAGATGGCGCGCGAACTTACGTTCGACTCGGTTGAGATTCTGACGGCACAAACACCCGACGGTGATGACGGCTACCCAGCTGTTGTTGCGCGGAAAGAAGCGCCAGAAGGTCGCCCCACTGTCGTTTTGTACGCGCACCACGACGTTCAACCAACCGGCGACGTTGCCCTGTGGGACACCGAACCTTTTGTTGCAACCGTCAAGGGCGACCGTATGTATGGGCGTGGCGCAGCCGATGACAAAGCCGGTGCCATGGTCCACTTGACCGCGCTCAAGCTGTTGGGTGATGAGCTCAATGTGGGAGTCGTCCTTTTCATCGAGGGAGAAGAGGAGGCCGGCTCTCCAAGTTTCAACAACTTCCTGCACACGTACCGCGACAAGCTCGAAGGCGATGTCATCGTCGTTGCCGACTCGGGTAACTGGGCGGAACGCGTTCCTGCGCTGACCGTGAGCCTGCGTGGAATGGTGGCGCTCGAGTTCTCACTCAGCACCCTCAAGCACTCGGTCCACTCCGGTATGTACGGAGGCGTTGTTCCTGACGCAGGTATGGCCATGATCCGTCTGTTGGGAACGCTCCACAACGCAGACGGCTCTGTTGCGGTTGAGGGACTCGTTCAGAACGAAGACGTCGCAAGCGACTATGACGAAGCGACCATTCGTAGGGACTCCGGTGTTCTCGACAGCACAGAACTCATTGGTTCCGGGCCGTTCTCAAGCCGCGTGTGGTCCAAGCCTGCGCTCACTGTGATCGGCATCGACATTCCTGATGTAGACCACTCGTCGAACACTTTGCAGTCATCGGTGCGCGCCAAGGTTTCCATGCGGTTAGCTCCGGGCCAGGACCCACAGGACGCTTTGTCGAAGCTTAAGCAGCACCTGAAGGAAAACGTTCCATTTGGTGCCACGCTTGAGTTCGGTCCAGAGGAGTCGGGCGCACCGTGGCAGGCAAACTTGGACGACCCTCGCGTCGCCGTTGCAAAACAGGCGATCACCGACGGTTTTGGTGCAGACGTCGTCGAAATGGGACTCGGAGGGTCGATTCCGTTCATTGCCGACCTCCTGGAGGTTTTCCCTCAAGCTTCGATTTTGGTCACCGGCATCGAGGACCCAGACACGCGTGCTCACAGCGCCAACGAGTCATTGTTCTTGCCGGACTTTAAATCGGCTATCGTGTCTGAAGCTCTATTCCTGCACCGTTTGGGAAAATCCGAGTAAGACAAGCGGAATAGAATACGCGTACAGTACGTTAGGCATAAACAGACGACGTGTCATTGACGAGTTGACCAGTTATTAAGGAGTACACATGACCGCACCTGCAACCCACGGTGTTGAACTTTCGACGGTTGCCGCCGACAAAGTCCGTAGCCTCCTTGAACAGGAAGGTCGCGACGACCTCCGTCTGCGCATTGCGGTACAGCCCGGTGGATGCTCTGGTCTCATTTACCAGCTCTACTTCGATGAACGCATGCTCGACGGTGACGCGGTCCGTGACTTCGACGGCGTTGAAGTCATTGTGGACCGCATGAGCGTTCCATACCTCGACGGCTCCACCATCGACTTCTCCGACACCATCGAAAAGCAAGGGTTCACCATCGACAACCCGAACGCGCAGGGATCCTGCGCGTGCGGTGACTCCTTCAGTTAAAACTCGCCGCTCAACGAAAACTTCAACGACCTCGGCGATGGACCCCAGGGACCTGTGTTGCGTCAGCAACGAAATCACGGTGCCTGGGGTTCTTTCTGCTTACCGCAGCGGTCTGTTTCCCATGGGGGTAGGCGAGCAGGGGAGTGGACCGATTGGGTGGTGGTCGCCCGTGTGGCGCGGTGTTTTGTTTCCGGGGGACTTGCGTGTGAGTAAGAGTCTGCGGAAGTCGGTGCGCAAGTTTGAGTTTTCTTTTGACGCCGCCTTTCCCGAGGTCGTTGACGCGTGTGCTGATCCAAAGCGGCCAGGCGCGTGGATTACACCACAGATACGGGACCTTTACTGCGAACTTCACGACCGAGGTGTTGCGCATTCGGTGGAAGTTTGGAAAGACGGCGAGCTTGCAGGTGGCCTCTACGGCGTGTGGTTGGGGAAATTGTTCGCCGGCGAGTCGATGTTTCACCGGGTGACCGATGCGTCGAAGACGGCTTTGGTCGAGCTAGTTCGAGTCCTTTCTGACGCGTGTGGGCACGAATGGATCATCGATACACAGTGGCAAACACCGCATCTCAAGAGCTTGGGCGTGTCGGAAATTGTTGCTGGGAAGTACCGCCAACAACTCGCGTTAGCGCTACAGGATGTAGATTTTTCAGGAATTTCCCATAAATCGGGCAGTTAGCGTGAATTTCTACCGCATGTAGCGGTAAGGTGTATTCGTCAACGTTTGTGTTCGGACCATTTAGGCTGGCTTTTTGTCACACAAGATGGTCCGACTAGGTTTCGAAAGGCTGCACGTGGATTCTCCGAATCAGCCAGTACGCAAGTCTGGCGCACGCTGGGCTAAGCGAGTTGGTGTTTTAGGCGGACTAGCCAGCACGGTGCTTCTCGCAGGTTGCACAAAAGAACAGTGGGAGGTTGGTTTCCTCCCACCAGAGTCGAAGGGTGCAACGAGCCACACCGACCACTACATCTCACTGTGGAACGGTAGCTGGATCGCATTGCTCGCCGTAGGTGCTATCACCTGGGGACTCATGCTGTTCTGCATCATCGCCTTCCGCCGTCGCAAGAAAGACCGCGGACTGCCTGTGCAGGTGCAATACAACATGCCGGTGGAAATCTTGTACACAGTGCTTCCCATTATTTTGGTTGTGGGCTTCTTCTTCGCAACCGTCAACACCCTCGACAAGACCGTGTACGACGACACGCCTGGCGAGGTGAAAGTCGAGGTTGTCGGTAAGCAGTGGGCGTGGGACTTCAACTATCTCACCGAGAACGCATACTACGGCGGTAAGCAGGTCAACCTCGACGGTACCGAGCAGCCCGGAATCGACGCTCCAACACTGTACCTTCCGGCAAACACTGACGTTGAGATCGAGCTTCGCTCACGTGACGTCATCCACTCGTTCTGGATTCCTGCGTTCCTTGAGAAGCGCGACATGGTTCCAGGGCGTGTTGAAACGCTTCACCTTCGTATGGACAAAGAAGGGGAGTACGTCGGTAAGTGCGCTGAGCTCTGTGGTGAGTTCCACGCAGAAATGATTTTCAACGTCAAGGTTGTTTCCCTTGACGAATACAAGGCGTACACCGAAAAACTAAAGGCTGAAGGAAATGAGGGTCGCCTCGGACCTGAGCTGGACCGTACCGAATGGTACAAGAACCCTTACACCAAGGAAGGGGATAAGTAATGACTGCCGTGGCGAATGAAACGCAGTCGGTCGTCGACGAACCTAAGGTGCCCAAGAGCTTGGGCAAGATCATCGTCAACTGGATAACCTCGACTGACCACAAGACCATCGGGTACATGTACCTGATTGTGTCGTTCGTGTTCTTCTGCATCGGTGGTGTGATGGCGCTATTGCTTCGCGCAGAGCTTTTCGCACCGGGCATGCAGTTCATTGAGACAAAGGAACAGTACAACCAGCTGTTCACAATGCACGGAACGATTATGTTGCTCATGTTCGCAACGCCTCTCTTCGCAGGATTTGCGAACGTGATCATGCCTTTGCAGATCGGTGCTCCCGACGTTGCGTTCCCTCGACTGAACGCATTTGCTTTCTGGCTGTTCCTGTTTGGTTCACTGATCGCTTGCTCAGGGTTTTTGACCCCTCAGGGTGCGGCGTCGTTCGGGTGGACGGCGTATGCCCCGTTGAGTAACACCACATACACACCGGGTATTGGTGGACACTTGTGGGTCTTGGGACTTGGTTTCCAAGGATTCGGTACCATCCTCGGTGGTGTGAACTTTATTACCACCATCATTACGATGCGTGCGCCTGGTATGACGATGTTCCGTATGTCTGTGTTTACGTGGAACACCCTGATCACCGGTATCCTCATCCTGATGGCATTCCCACCTCTTGCAGCTTCGCTGTTCGCTTTGGGTGCAGACCGCATCTTTGGCGCACACATCTTCAGCCCCGAGAACGGTGGGCCAATCCTTTGGCAACACCTCTTCTGGTTCTTCGGTCACCCAGAGGTATACGTGATTGCGCTTCCGTTCTTCGGTATTGTTTCTGAAATTTTCCCAGTCTTTAGCCGTAAGCCGATTTTCGGTTACAAGATGCTGGTGTATGCAACGGTCACCATTGCGGCACTCTCAGTATCGGTATGGGCTCACCACATGTACGTGACTGGCGCGGTTCTGTTGCCGTTCTTCGCGTTCATGACCATGCTCATCGCTGTTCCAACAGGTGTGAAGATTTTTAACTGGATCTTCACCATGTTCAAGGGATCCCTCACTTTTGAAACGCCGATGCTCTGGTCGCTTGGGTTCCTTGTCAGCTTCGTGTTCGGTGGACTTACCGGTGTTATCTTGGCGAGCCCTGCACTCGACCAGCAGTTGGCTGACTCGTACTTCGTTGTTGCTCACTTCCACTACGTGATCTTCGGAACCGTGGTATTCGCAATGTTCGCAGGCTTCTACTTCTGGTGGCCAAAGTGGACCGGAAAGATGCTCAACGAGACCCTGGGTAAGATCCACTTCTGGCTGTTGTTCTTCGGCTTCCACGGCACCTTCCTGGTGCAGCACTGGTTGGGCGCGGAAGGTATGCCACGTCGTTACGCAGACTACCTCCCACAGGACGGATGGACGTTCCTCAACGAGGTGTCCACATGGGGTGCATTGCTTCTGGCTCTCTCCATGATTCCGTGGTTCTGGAACGTGTGGATCACCGCACGTAACGCACCTAAGGTAACTGTCGACGACCCATGGGGTTACGGCGGATCACTCGAATGGGCGACTTCGTGTCCACCTCCACGCCACAACTTCACGTCACTGCCACGTATCCGTTCGGAACGTCCAGCATTTGACGCGAACCACCCCGAACTATTGGAACTCGCGGGACACCCACGCGACTCCTACTCACTGCCAGCTAAGAACGAAGGAGCTTCCAAGTGAAATCAGCCGGATGGATCATGCTGACCACTGCGTTCTTCTTCATTCCAGTGGGTATTGTGTACGGGTTCCTCACCAACTTCGAAGAGATGGTTGGGTTCCCAGCGCTCGTCGTGACCGGCCTCATGTCGATCATGGTTGGTGGCTACATCCTCTTGCACCACAAGAGCATTGGAGCCCAGCCGCAGGACAATGAGGCTGGCGAGATCTCGGATGAAGCCTACGAGTACGGCTTCTACAGCCCGTGGTCGTGGTGGCCACTTGTACTTGCAACCGGTGCGGCGATTATGTTCGTCGGAGTAGCGGTTGGATTCTGGATCATGCCATTCGGAGCAGTGATCTCTCTTGTTGGTCTGATTGGCCTTGTCTACGAGTACGATCGTGGTGATCACGCCCACTAAGCGTTAAGTAGCGCAAAGGGGGCCACAGCGTTTTTACGCTGTGGCCCCTTTGCGTATCTGGGTGTACTCGGTACTGCGCAAAGAGTCCACGCCCACACCCGTGCCCGTTACCTTGTGAGCGCCCACGATGGCCCGGGGGTCTGGTCGCTCGGCCGGGTATAACTTTGTTGCCCTGCCATCAATGATGCTCCAGGGAAGGACAGCATCGTGAACACACGCTTTGCGGTCGTGATCGGCTTGGACGTCGCGAAGAGCAGCCATCACGCCTGCGCCCTCTACCTCGACGGGGAGAAGCTGTTCGACAAGCCTCTCCCGCAGGACGAGGCCACATTGCGCGACCTCTTCACGGAGCTTCAGGACCGTGGCTCGGGAGGTCGAGGGCATGTTGGAGGATTCCCTCTCGCCTCGGTCTTGATGAGCATGCCGGGATCGCACCGGTCACACGAAGATCCGGCACCTACTACCAGCCCCCGATCACCGAACCAACCGCTCCCGCGGCCAGACTCGAAACATAGGGACACCCCCCAGGATGAGTAACCCGTCGAGTAATGGGTACAAGCGAAAGTGTTCCGATTGATAAGAGTGTCTAGCCAACTGCGTGTATAACCGATAACGCTGTCTTGCGTATCCGTGTCTGGGCGTAAGGCACAACTGCGCAAAGTGAGCATAACTACGCAATATAATGCGCCGTCACGCTCACTTTGCGCCATTAGACACAAAAGGAGCGGGTGGGAATACTCCCACCCGCTCCTTTAACTAGGTATTAGCCGATCGACTCACTTCTCAATCTGGTCGTGGTCGCTCTTACCTTCAACAGCGTGGTCATGGTGTGCTGCGTCAAGTTCAGCCTTAGTGACCGGTGCGACGCGGTCTTCGAAGAAGAACTTCGAGAGCTTCGCACGGTTACGCTCGGCCTTGGTGATGACGCCCTTTTCATTCGGCTGGGCCGGAATGTACTTAGGCGATTCGAAGGAAGTCAAGACCCACAGCTTTTCAGGCGACAGTGGTTCGTGACGTTCCTGGTACTCACCATGTGGCAGACGGATAATCTGACCCGTTTCCCGGCCGTGTAGCGCAATCTCGCGGTCCTTACGCTGCAGTCCAAGGCACACACGTTTGGTGATGATGTAACCGATCACTGGTCCAGCGAAGAACAGGACACGGAAGATGTAAATCATGTCGTTCAGCGACATGTGGAACATCACTGCGATAAGGTCACCAGACGCAGCAGCCCACATGTTGAGGTACCAAATCGATACTGCAACACCCAGAGCGGTACGGGTAGGCGTGTTACGTGGACGATCCAGTATGTGGTGCTCACGGTAGTCCTTGGTCACCCACTGCTCAATGAATGGCCATGCAATCATTCCACCGAACAGCACACCCGCAGCCAAGAGGGCCGAGAAGATGTTGAAGCTGATGGGGAATCCAGCAATGTAGAACTCGAACCAGCCCGGAATAATACGCAGGTAACCGTCCATCCATCCGATGTACCAGTCAGGCTGCGTACCAGCCGAAACAGGGGAGGGGTCATATGGACCGTAGTTCCACACTGCGTTAATCGTGAACAGACCCGAGATCAGTGTCAGAAGCGCTGTGATGAGGAAGAAGAATCCTCCACCCTTCGCAGCGAACGTTGGCAGAACTGGTTCACCAACAACATTCTTGTTGGTGTGTCCAGCGCCAGGCCACTGCGTGTGCTTGTGGATCACAACGAACATCAGGTGGACACCGATCAGCGCAATAAGAATGGCCGGAACCAGCATGATGTGGAACATGTACAGACGGGACACAATGTCGACACCTGGGAACTCTCCACCAAACAGGAAGAACGAGATGTACGTACCTACCAGCGGAATACTCTTGAGCAGACCGTCGATGATTCGGAGACCGTTACCCGAAAGCAGGTCGTCAGGGAGCGAGTAACCGGTGAACCCGGCTGCCATGCCCATTGCGATCAGGGCGACACCGATCATCCAGTTGATCTCACGAGGCTTGCGGTATGCACCGGTGAAGTAGATACGCAGTGCGTGCAAGCTCAGCGCCGCCATGAACAGCAGTGCTGCCCAGTGGTGGATCTGGCGGATGAAGAGTCCACCGCGAATCTCAAATGAGATTGCGAGCGTCGAAGCATATGCTTCTGACATCTCGACACCCTTGAGTGGCACGAATGGGCCGTTGTAAATGGTTTCGCCCATTGCTGGCTTGAACCAAAGAGTCAGGAACGTACCCGAGATCAGCAGGATGACGAAGCTGTAAAGAGCAACCTCACCCAACATGAAAGACCAGTGGCTTGGGAAGATCTTACGACCAAACTCGCGCACTGCAACCGAAGCGCCCGTACGCGCTTCGATCCATTTTGCTGAATCCTGAAGTGCTTTCGACTCAGTCACTTGAACGTTACTCATTCAGTCTCAGTCTCCCTCGTGTGGATCTCCCAGAAGGTCGGTCCGACTGGTTCAGGGAAGTCGCGCTGTGCAACGAGGTACCCTTCGCTGTCGACCGTAATCGGGAGCTGTGGAAGTGGGCGCTTTGCAGGGCCGAAGATCACCTTGCAGTGGTTTGTCACGTCGAAGGTCGACTGGTGGCATGGGCACAGCAGGTGGTGTGTCTGGTGCTCGTACAGAGCAACTGGGCAACCCACGTGAGTACAAATCTTGGAGTATGCGACTACTCCGTCAATGCCCCAGTCTTCCTTAGCTGGGTCCGTCTTGAGTTCGCGTGGGTCAACGCGCATCAGGAGAACCGCTGCTTTAGCCTTCTCGTTCAGCGGGTGACCGGACTTTGCGATACCTTCTGGCAGAACGTGGAAAGCCGAACCGATGGTGACGTCAGCAAGCTTGATCGGACGCTCGGCACCTTCGTGAGGAATACCGCCCGGGTCCTGGATCAGACGAACGCCTGGTCCCCACAGCGTTTCAAACAGTTTGTTTCCTGGAAGTGGACCGAGGTCGCGCAAAACAAGCACAGCAGGCAGGGGAGCGATCGCTACCGCAGTGATGAGCATGTTGCGCAGAAGTGGGCGACGCGCGATGCCCGATTCTTCCTTGGCCTGGTTGAGAATCTCCAGTGCGATCGCCTGGTCTTCTTCGGACCCAGCGATGCGGTGGCGGTCTTCAACCACCTCAACGTCCGTGATCAGGTTCTTAGCCCAAAGAACAATTCCAATACCGATACCGGCAAGTGCGAGTGTCGCACCCAAGCCAAGCATGGTGTTCTGCAGTCGCAGTGCCTCCATGGTCCCGTCGAGCGGGAACAGGAAGTACGACACGATGAACCAGATGGTTCCAACCATGGAGGCCAGGAACCACATGGCAATCTGCCGTTCAGCTACTTTCGCAGCACCTGAGTCACTGTCTACAAGGCGCGGCTTGTGTTCAGGAAGTCCTGGGTTCACAAACCCATTCACCTGCTCCAGCTGGCCTGTTGTGCCAGTCAAATTCTTCGAGGTCATTCGCTTCCTCGTCTAGTTCTCAATACTGATTTCTTTGATCACTTAGCGCGGGCGGTCAGCCACACAGTGATCCCAACTACTGCTCCAAGGCCGAAGAACCAAATAAACAGACCTTCGGCGACTGGCCCAATCGAGCCCAACTTGAAACCACCTGGTGACGGCGGTTCAGACACGGTACGTACGTAGGCGATAACGTCGCGCTTCTGCTCAGGTGTGAGGTTCGCATCGTTGAAGATAGGCATGTTCTGAGGCCCTGTCTGCATTGCCTGGTAGAGGTGCTTCTCGGACACTTCAGACAGGTTTGGCGCGTACTTACCACGAGTCAGCGCACCACCGGCACCGACAACGTTGTGGCACATTGCGCAGTTTGTGCGGAAGAGTCCACCACCAGCAGCAGGGTCACCCTTGGAAGCGTCCAGGTACTCTTCGTCAGGAAGCGAAGGTCCAGGGCCCAGTGAAGCAACATACGCTGCCATCTGGTCGATTTCGTCCTGGCTGAACTGTGGCTTCTTCACCTGGCCCTGTGGCCCGTGCATCTGAAGCGGCATACGTCCGGTACCCACCTGGAAGTCAACAGCGGACGCACCTACACCAATGAGGCTTGGTCCGTTGGGGCTACCTTCTGCATTTGCGCCGTGGCAAGTTTTGCAGTTTGCAATGAAGAGCTTTTCACCAGCTTCGATGTCTTTGGCCGAAGCCTGCTGTGCCGTGGCGGTTGAGTTGTTAGTGAAGAGTGCGTAGGCACCTCCGGTCACCAACAGGCCCACGAGCAACAGGACGACCAGCGCCAGCGGGTGGCGACGGCGTTGCGCTAGAAGCTTCACGTTACGAGTCCTTTTCTGTCTGAGCTAGGCGATAAGTATTAGTGCAGGAGGTAAATCACTGCGAACAGGGCAACCCACACGACGTCCACGAAGTGCCAGTAGTACGACACGCAGACAGCAAAGGTTGCTTCACGGTGACCAAATTTCTTGGCACCGTACGCACGACCGACAACCATCAAGAAGGCGATAAGCCCACCGATCACGTGAAGACCGTGGAAACCGGTTGTCAGGTAGAACACCGACCCGTATGCGTTCGAGTTGAGGGCTACACCTTCACTGACGAGGGTCGCGTACTCAAAGACCTGTCCACCAATGAAGATTGCACCGAGAAAGAACGAGAGGAGGTACCACTCGATCATTCCCCACTTGCCAATCTCGAAGATGCCACCGGTACGTGCCGGCTTGAAGTGTTCGGCCTTGTGAACACCGAACTGACAGGTAATGGATGAGATCACCAGGACGGTTGTGTTAGCCAAGGCGAAGGGAACAGCCAGTTTTGGCGTTTCCTCCTGCCACATTTCAGGCGCGACAGACCGAATGGTGAAGTACATGGCGAAGAGCGCGGCAAAGAACATCAGCTCACTTCCAAGCCAAACAATGAACCCCACGGTTGAGGTGTTAGGCCGGTTGATCACTGGATGAACTGGCGCTGAATGAGATGCAGTTGCTGTTGACACAGGCCTATTATTACCCAGTTGGCAGGGTAATTTCATCTTTTACTCAGGAACGATGTGCGGTTTACTTCGCGTGCCACCAGGAAAGTCGCGTGGATAGTGGCAAAGAGGCACTTTTGAGAAAAACGGGTGGGCGTGTCGAAAAATGAACGAGGACTCACTAGCATTTAGTCGTTACTTCGCTTCACGGAAGTAAATCTCACACAGACAATGATCAGAGGAGAGCGTATGAGTACTGCACAACCGGCCACGATGTCTGATGTGCGCAACTGGCCGGACCTGCTTGTTGGTCTCATGCGCGGCGTTCACATGGATACTGACACCTCGGCGTGGGCGATGGACCAAATTATGTCCGGTGTTGTCCCAGACGTCACCATGGCATCGTTCTTGGTCGCGCACCATGCAAAGGGCGAAACGGTTAACGAGATCAACGGCCTTGTCCGCTCCATGTATGAACATGCTGTGCGAATCGACGGCCTCGAAGATTCGGTGGACATCGTTGGAACCGGGGGAGACCGTGCTAAGACGGTCAATATTTCCTCGACCGCCTCTTTCATCATCGCCGCATCTGGGCAACGGGTCCTCAAACACGGAAACCGGGCAACGTCCTCGGCGTCCGGGTCCGCTGACGTCCTCGAAACCCTTGGCCTTCAGCTTGAACTGGGCCCAGAAGCCGCCACGGAGCTCGCCAAGTGCGAGAACATGGCGTTCCTCTTCGCGAACGTCTATCACCCGTCGATGCGGTTCATTGCACCTGTGCGTAAGCAAATCGCTGTTCCGTCTGCTTTTAACATCCTGGGGCCACTTACTAACCCAGCGCGCACTAAGAAGGCGGCTATTGGGGTTGCTGACCCTGCCATGATCGACCTCGTTACTGGGGTTCTTAACAACCGTGGCGACCAGGCAGTCGTGTTTCGTTCCCGCGACGGGCTCGACGAGCTCAGCAACACCGATGTGAACGACGTGTGGGAAGTCCGCGACGGCAATATCACGCACTGGGAGTTCGACGCTGCAGCCTTGGGTTTGCCACGTGTAACAAAAGACGACCTCCGCGGCGGAGATCCAGCGTTCAACGCCTCGGTCATGCAGCGTACGCTCTCGGGTGAACATTCGCCGGTGCGTGACGTTGTGCTCCTCAACGCAGCGGCAGCGTTGGTTGCCGCTGACTGCGTCTCAGAGGGGTCGTTCACGGAACGGTTGGCAGCGAAGTTTGACACGGTCGCCGAGGTCGTTGACTCCGGGGCTGCGCGCGCCAAGTTAGATTCGGTGGTCCGTGCGTCGCAGGATCTTCGGAGCGCCCAAGGCTGACTCGTTGAGAGCTTGCTGATACCCGTTGATGGGCTGAGCAATTGGCTCTTCTAAGTCCAGAAGGACGGCACCGTCGTTCATGGCCCAGTGGTAGATCAGTGAGCGCTCTTCGGCGAGCCCACGGTGGCTTTCTGGAAACTGTGCCGCGGTGAGAGCCAAGCTGTGAGACACGCTACCCAGATCGGCTCCCCATGGGACGTGCTCTGAAGCCCCCAAGAGCCCGCGGTGGACAACCGCTACGTCAAACCCGTGATCGGTAGCTACTGCGACGGCGAGTCGCCCCGACTCTTCAACGCTGCTGTTTTGTTCTCCGCGTGCTCCCGCGCGTAAGACGCTGATGGCTACGTCTCGGGCTTGGGCCGCTTCTTCATAGCGTTCATGAATTGCCAACTGTTTCAAATGGTCCATCGTGTTGTCGACAAACGCCTGAGGTTGCCCCTCCAGGAGAGCGGTTACGGGGCTGATTCCGTTCAGGTACTCCTGGGGATTCGTGACACCGTTGCACGGACCACCGCATTTACCCATTTCTCCGGCTGGGCATGGTCGAAAATCGGCACGTTCTGGTTTTGCAGTACACCGCTTGAGCGGATACATGCGTTCCAGCAAATCTTTTGCGACACGTGCTGACGCGTTCTTCCGGAAGGGTCCCAACGCCAGCATGCCCGGTGCGGGTGGCGTCCGGGCTATCGAAAGACGAGGGAATCTATCGGTTGTTAGTTTGAGCCACGTCTCACGCGATGCACCTTTTGAACGCCGGTTATACGGAGGTTGAAGTTCGTCAATCAAGCGAACTTCACGCACCCGTGCTTCGAGCTCGGTGGGACATACGACTGTTCGAATGCTCTGCGCCGCTGTCACCATTTCGGCCATTCGTCCGCGTGACTCTGCAGCGTTGAAGTATGACGTGACGCGTGATCGCATGTCTCGGCTACTGCCCACGTAGAGAACACGGTCGGAACCGTCGACAAACATGTACACACCGGGTGCATGTGGCACATCTCTAGCTAGGTGTTTCTTTGACTGCCGGACTTTCCACCCTTGTGGTTTGAGGCTCTCAAGTTCTTCAAAAGTGGTCACGCCCAGCGCACCAAAGCGCTCGAACATGCACTGCAGAATATGGTGTGTCGCACGCGCGTCCTCAAGTGCCCGGTGTACCGGGGGAGTAGGCGCGTTAAAGAACGTGGCGAGCGTGCCAAGTTTATGATTACGTACTTCCTGCCTTGTGACGCACAGCCTAGCCAACTTCACAGTGTCCAACACGGAATACGATGGCCACGGATAATCAAGACGTGCACACGCTTCGCGAAGAAATCCAATGTCGAAGCCAGCGTTGTGCGCAACCAAGGTACTTCCGTGTGCAAACTCAAGAAACATTGGGATCACAGAAGATAATTCCGGCGCAGTTGCCACCATCGAGTTAGTAATGCCCGTCAGTCGCTCAACAAAAGGCGAAATCACGGAACGGGTGGGTTTCACAAGCGTCTGAAACTCACCAATTATCTCTCCACCACGACTTTTGACCGCGCCGATCTCCGTGATGTCACCGTTGGCCGCATTGGCGCCCGTGGTTTCAAGGTCGACGACAGTGAACGTCACATCGTGGAGTTCGGTGCCCAGATCGGCAAACGTCATGGGTCCGCGAGATGCGGAGCGGTCAAAACGATAGTTCATAACTCATATGGTTCTAGATGGCACTGACACGGTGCCACAGACTGTTCAGGACGCATGACGAAACTCGTCGCCTCGCACACCACTAAACTTGCGCGCCCCCGTCATCGTCGTGGCGCCTTTCCTTAGGCAAGGTGAAGATCGCCCCCACGCCACCTCCGGCGGCTGCCACAACGCACACGATGGACGCCCACATGGGCACGGGCCGCACAAACAGCACCAACACGATGATCGCAAGAATTCCACCGACCAAAGCGACAAGCGAAACGACTCGCGCCGGCTGAGCATCACTAAGATTCACCTTTTCGACGACCGGACCTTCCCAGTCTTCGCGTTGCTCAAGGTACTCGGTGACTTCTTCTGCCGAGACTTCCGAGTTGTACGCTGTCGAACGTCCAAAATCGGCAACAATCGCGTCCCAATCTTCGTCACGGACGCGTTCGTCTTCGCTCAGCCGTTCCCATTCAGGAACAGAGTCACCGTTGTCGCTATTTTTCATGCTTCGTCACGTGCCAGGGTACGTTCAATCTGCTGAATAATCATCGGTGCATCATAATCCAGAGTGGCCACGTGCAAACTTTCACGCATAATCACACGGTTCACGTTTTGTGCAGTACGGGCAATAAAATCACTCGACCGCGAAGCAACCACGTTATCGGTCGAAGACGACATCAGTGTCACCGGCGTTTGCAATGACCAGAGCCGAGCACGCACGCGCTCACATCCACGGTACAACTGGGCTACTCCACTCAACGGGGTGCGTGGATAGGCGTATTCATCCATGCCGGGCCGTGCAATATCGCCACCGATAGACTTCACATCTGTAATGAACGGCGAAAGCACACCCGCAAAACGCGCAAGAGGTGAATCAACGTACACAGCCGGGTTAACCAGCACGCCGGCGGCAACCTCGGGCCGAGAAACCAACGCCTCCAACGCCAGCGTGCCACCCATCGACAACCCAGTAACAACCACGCGGTCGTGTTCCGCAAGCGCCGAATCAACTCCGTCCAACGCACAGTCAACCCAGTCTTCCCACGTGCAGTCGAGCATATCTGTCCACACCGTGCCGTGCCCAGGCAGAAGAGGAACCGACACCGACGCACCCGTCGACGCATGCACGCGGTGCGCAATGTCGCGCCACACATACGGGGAGCCGGTGAAACCGTGCAGCATCACAACTGCGGCAGACGATTCGCCACGCAAGGAAATCGGGGACGACACAGAATCAGTTGTCGTTAACTCAGTCATGTTTCCAGCATGCCACAGTGCCATATAGTGAATGCGGAACCGTCGAAAGGTGAGCGAGTGTTTTATTGGGTCCTCAAACGGATCTTGGTTGGTCCGTTGCTTAAGATCCTCTTCCGCCCATGGGTCCGAGGGATTGAGAACATTCCAGAAGAAGGTGGCGCGATCATCGCGGGTAACCACCTGTCGTTTATGGACTCTATTTTCATTCCGCTCATCGCACCCCGCCCGGTCGTGTACTTGGCGAAGAAGGACTATTTCACCGGTCCTGGCATTAAGGGCCGGCTCGTGCGGTCGTTCTTCTTGGCAACGAACCAGTTGCCCATGGACCGAGGTGGTGGCTCCGCTTCCGAGGCATCGCTCAAGTCCGGTTTAAAGGTCCTCAACGACGGCAAGTTGCTCGGTATCTACCCAGAAGGGACGCGCTCCCCAGATGGTCGCCTCTACCGAGGTCGTACCGGCGTTGCGCGACTGGTGCTGGAGTCTGGTTGTCCAGTAGTCCCGGTGGCGCTTATCGGCACGGACAAGGTTCAGCCTCAGGGAAAAATGGTCCCAAAGTTGCGCCGAGTTGGAATTGTTTTTGGTAAGCCCATCGATTTTTCACGCTACGAGAACGTACCCGAGGACCGTTTTCTCCTGCGCTCGATTACCGACGAAATCATGTACGAGATTCTGAGGCTGTCGGGGCAGGAGTACGTCGACACGTATGCGTCCACAGTGAAGACACGTTTGCTGGCCGAAAAGAAGGACTCTGACCCTAGCTCGTAAGGGCCCTTTTGCCTTCTGCAAGCGGTGCGTGAGTGTTCGATAATTTCGATAACGGCGACACGCCAAATCGTTATCTGCGCGGTTGTTGAGTCAGGGTCGCCAAGCACATAGTTTCGTTTACGTAGATCATCCCGAAAGCCATGCGCATGTAGAATGGAGTAATTCCGCAAGCGCTTGAGCCCCACTTCCCCCTGGGGTGTAAGGAGTAATTGGTGTGAACCAGAGCCCAGAAGTAGCAGCGTCCCAATCGCGCGAGGCGCAAGGACTGCTATTTAACGACGACCTACCCGAACTTAACGAGGAAATTGGGTATCGCGGACCCGTCGTCGCCAACGTTATTGGTATTACGTACCGTCAGCTCGACTACTGGGCACGAACCAACCTGGTCCAGCCGACCATTCAGACGGCATCCGGCTCGGGTTCTACGCGTCTTTACTCGTTCCGCGACATTCTGGTGCTGAAGATCATCAAGCGTCTGCTGGACACCGGTGTTTCACTCAATCAGATCCGCGTCGCTGTGGGGTCACTGCGTGAACACGGTATCGATGACCTTTCAAACATCACGCTCATGAGCGACGGCTCTTCCGTGTTTGAATGCACTTCTCCCGACGAGGTCATTGACCTCCTTCAGGGAGGCCAGGGAGTCTTTGGAATTTCGGTTGGGCGTGTATGGCGCGACGTCGAAGGAACTTTGGCTGAACTGCCCAGCGAACGTCCTGAAGCTCCTGTCGCACCTGTTGACGAACTTGCGTTGCGTCGCGCTGCTAAGAAGAAGATCGGCTAGGTCGCGCTACTTAAAAGCTTTTATTTTGGGGGATTAACATTGAGCGGGGAACCGGTTGGTTCCCCGCTCATTTTGTGTGCTCTGTGTTTTACAGATTGATCGCACTAGTGCTTTGGTTTGCGTCCTTTGGTTTCCTTCATCGACTCAATCTTGCGCGAAAGCATGGCGTCGAATCCCGCTGCGTTCGCATTGTGATCGGATGCCTGAGTAGGTTCCTTAGACTTTTTCTTTGGTTTTTCAAGCTTTGCGTCGGTGTCTGGTTTTGAACCCTTGTCTGTTTTTACGTCCTTGCCCGTTTTGGTAGCTTTCTTTTCGGCTGACTTCTTTGGGGCGTCAGCAGGCTTTTGTGGGGCCCCAACGGGTTTCTTTGGAGCCTCGGCCTTCGGTTGTGGCGACGGCGTCTTCGGCGTTTCCTTAGGAGCTTCAGCGTTCGGCTCTTGAGGCTTCGTTCCAGACGAATCGCGTGTTCCACCTTTTCCGCGCACATTCATACTGCGCAATGCGCGGTCAAGAATGGAATCAAATGCAGACGCGAGTTCACCGGCTGGCTTACCCGGCCATTCGTGGATCGGGCGTGCCGATCCCTGCGCCTGCTGAAGTACGGTACGTTCCGATAGTGGCGGGTTGAGGACAAGCGGCCCAAACATATCTTTGAGCTCTTGAATCCGGAAACTCTGTTCGCGAGATGAGGGACGCACGCGGTTAACGACGATACCCAGAGGTTGAAGCTTAGCGGCACTCCTACGACGAAGTTCATCGGTGGCTCGCAAAGCGCGGTCGGCAGCGGCCACTGAGAACAGGCCGGGTTCCGTCACGATTAAGACTCGCTGGCTCGCTGTCCACGCAGCTCGAGTGAGCCCGTTGAGCGATGGAGGGCAGTCGATGAGTACCAGGCGGTACTTGGAGCCATTGCGCTTGATGGCTTCGCGTAGACGTTTAAGGTACCGGTCTGACAGCGAGGGCCGATCGAACTCCGCGGCCCGAGGCGAACCGGGAATCACGTCGAGTACGCCGTGTTTCCCTTCAACCCATCCAGAAGGGGTGATCGCCTGGTTGACGAGTTTGCTCTTGGGGGCAGAAAGAACATCCGCAATGTCAGCTGGGGTAGTGACCGGAACATCGAGCCCAGTTGAAGCATCTGCCTGAGGATCCATATCCACGACGAGCGTAGGAATGCCACGGCTCAACGCCGCTGAGGCGAGCCCCAGAGTTACGGAGGTCTTACCGACCCCACCTTTTAGACTAGAAACGCTAAGAACAAGCACACTCTAACGTTAGCGGATTCTGCCCGTTTGGTGTCTTAAGGTCGCTAATTGTGAACACACGACTGGCGTCAACGCGTGTTGCACACTACGAACTGCCGGTGACAATCGAGCTCGTTGAGCCGGTCGGTGACGGGGCCACCTGAAGTTTGCATGGGATTGACTGCTGCATTTCTTCGACGTGTGAAATGACGCCAACAGATCTACCGTGCGCACGCAACTCGTCGAGCACTGTCATGACTGCGTCCAGCGCTTGAGGGTCAAGACTGCCAAAACCTTCGTCAATAAACAGGGAGTCCAATTGAATACCACCTGCGTGTGCAGAAACAGTGTCGGCAAGGCCCAGTGCCAAGCTGAGCGAAGCCATAAAGGACTCGCCGCCTGACAGTGTTCGCGGGTCCCGCTCTTCCGATGTGAAGGTGTCGACAACTTTCAGGAGCAAACCACCTTTTGTTTGCCCAGTTTGGCGTTCATACGCGTGTTCGAGGCGATAGCGCTGGCGAGACATCACCTCGAGCCTGTCCGACGCCGCTTGCGTTACTTGAGCAAACATTTCACCCAGCACGAAAGACTTGAGTGTGATGCGGGGAGCGTTGGACGGGCTAGTCGCGTTGACGATCTGCGCCAGCTCTACGATGCGTTCGTTGTGCGCGAGTTCCGTTTCACAGGAACGTTCCTGTTCAAGGGCCGTGCTCCGCGCGTGGTGGGCAGCATCTCGCCTCTTCATGGCGTGAAACAGCCGTTTGCTGGCCACATCAAGGTCTGCTGTGTAGCTCTCTAGTACACGTTGTTGCGCCATGACACGCTCAGTCAGTTGATCGTATGTGAGAGGTTCGTCGATACCTCGCGCGTACCAATCAGATGCACGATTTTCCCGCAGAAGGGTCGCGTGTTGCTCCATCAAGTTGAGTCGGTGTGAAGCGTCCTCGAGATCCGCGCTTCGCAGTTCGTTGAATTCGTCATGTTCGGTAAAGACCGAGGTGTCAAACGCAGTCGCCCACTCACTTTCCCGCTCATGGAGGTCGGTGATCCGGGATTGCAGTTCTCGGGATAGCTCCAGGCTCTTCTCTACCCGTTGCACAAGCGACTCCACATATCGTTCGAGATCCTGCGCTTGAGTTGCACGCGTAGGGGCAGACCTATCGATAACGTTGAGCAACGATTCGGGTACCGAGGTTTCAGACTCAAGGTGCTCAATTTGGGTGTCCACGCGGATGCGTTCTTTTTCGCAGTCGGTCTGTTTGACACGCATTGCTTCCATGGCGTGTTCCGCTTGCTCAAGCTCTTTCTGAAGCTTCGCGTGTGTTTCCGTCAAGCGTTTATGCTCATCTTGAAGTCTTCTGTATTCGGCCTGTTTACGTACACACTGCTGTTCAATTTCCGACGTCTGTTCATATTCTTGCCGTTGCTTTGAAAGCTCTTCCCATGTGGCACGTTCTTTCACATACTCGCCGCTGAGCACAGAGTGCCGTTCATTCGCTTGTGACATCGCGTCGAACGCGTTGTCTTCGTCCGCTTGCCCCGGGGCCTGGGGCTGCTTGTGTGCGGGGGAGGGGTGATCGGTGGAACCACATACTGGGCACGACTTGTTCTTGTGTAGTTTGGCGGCAAGTTCCCCAGCAATACCAGCTAATTGTTGAGATCGAATGGAGTCATACGCCTTCCGCGCTTCCTGTGCGCGTACACGTGCTTCTTCGAGTTGGTCCTTCAGACGTTCACAATTCTGAGTGAGTTTCTGTAGCTTGGAATCGAGTGCGTACACACGGTCACGCACCGCTGTGGAATCTTCATAAGCATTCTGTGCCTGGTCGACTGCGTGTGTAATCACGTGTGGATCATCAAGTGCCTCAAACTGGGCGCGTTTTTCTTCAACGTGCTGAGTCAGCGTGTCAACACGAGACGAGTAATCGCCCAGCTGCTGCTCGAGTTGTGTCTTGTGGGCATCGAGCGCTTCGAGTTCACTAAAGGCGCGACGTGATCTGCGCGTGACGTCGAGCAGTTCCTTTAATTCGCTGGCACTGTTGTCGAACGGCGAAGCCGCTTCATCGCGTTCAGCTCGAACCTTGTTGGCCAGTCGCCTGGCACGTTCATATTCGTCCCATGCGGGCCCAATTCTGTGGGCTTCCCTCATACGTTTGACGCGTTTCGCGTACTGCGAGTGCCCTTCGGGGTCGTACTTTCTTTCCACTTCACGGTGCTTGAGAAAATGTTCCGCGTCATCGCGTCTTTGGCGAAGCTCTTCCACACGTGACTCTGCCGTATCTTTACGTGATTGGGCCATGTCATTCACGCGCTGAGCAGTCTGGTATCGACTTTCCTCTTCGATGTACGCGACTGTCGCGGCAGCACCGACATTCGTCAGGGATGGGTGTGTTGAAAGCTGCCGAATGCCTGGCACGTGAGCGTTTTCTAAAAAGCGCGTGATCTTCTCAGCACGTCGCGTTCGAATTTCCGAGGTGCTTTTATTTGCCTCACTTTGCATCCGACTGAGGTTTGCGGCCACCATGCCGAACCGTTCGGTTCCAAAAAGTCGTTCAAGGATGGCTTCCCGCTCCGTGGCATTTGCTCGAAGGAACGCAGAGAAGTCTCCCTGTGGCAACATCATGACGCGCGTGAACTGATCGCCGTTCAGGCCTACGTTCTCGTGAACAATCTGAGCGACTTCCTCGTGCCTACGTGACCGGCCGATCCATTCACCCCCGATGTATTCGTGATAGCTGACACTTGCTGGCTGCGTCGTCATTCCAGTGCCACGCTGTTTGGTGCGTTCATAGGACGGCGATCGCTCGATCTTAAAGCGTTTGCTCCGTACTTCGCAGTCGAGGATTACTCGAGTTGTCGTATGCGGAGACGCGAACTGTGACCGTAGCTGTTTCACCTGGCCCCGGCCTCCCGGAACCTTTCCGTAGAGCGCAAAGCAGATGGCGTCGAGAATACTCGTTTTGCCTGCTCCTGTGGGTCCCGCAATCAGGAAAAGGCCGTCTGATGTCAGCGTTTGGAAATCGATTTCTTCCTTACTTGCGAACGGTCCAAATCCCTCGATCGTGAGGTGCAGAATTCTCATTGTTGTCCACCTCGCAGTGCTTCGTGGAAGAGTTCTAGTTCTTCCGGCGTGGGATCGTGTTGCGTGACATGTTTCATGAACGCACTGAACACGGCAGTATCAGTCGTGCGCTCTGTGTGGACGTGTTCGGCGGGTGAGCGTTGAAGATGCTCGTCCACCCAGCGCAGGTGAATGAGGTTAGGAATTTTCACTTTGAGCTTTTGAAGCGCTTGTGGAACCCGTTTTCTGTCAGTGAGTTCAAGTTCAACGAGAGCATCTTTATCAGACCAGTCGCGAGTCAGGGCTTGCTCAAAACTGCATCGAATGCTGTGGGCTCGCACGAATTGAGGAAGCTTAATCGCGTGGTACTTCACGCCGTCGGCGTCGACCTGCACCTCTTGCACGGTTTTCGGAATACGTGCTTCTTCAAATGAATAAGGGATGGGGGATCCGGAATACACAACTCCTTGAGTGATCTCTTGGGGTCGGTGTAAGTGCCCTAGAGCGGCATACGCGACTTTCGTGAAAACGCCACTGCCAACGTTGCCTACACCGCCCACTCCGATTTCGCGTTCAGACTCTGAAGGAGTCGCACCTGTCACAAACGCATGAGCAACGACAACTACCGGACGACCTGGGAAATGTTGCTCTGCATGCGCATGGATCTCTTGTACGCAATGGGAGATAACGGACTGGTGATTCCGTTGAACGTTCAGAGCCCGATGCACGAGGGCGGGTTCGAGGTAGGGGATCGCATAAATGACACAGTCGCCCATATCAATGGGCCATAGAATATCTTCCACATGTGTACGTAAGTGGATTCCTACGCGGTCCAACTGGTGACGGCTAAAACCCAGCCGATGAAACGAGTCGTGGTTGCCGCTCGATGCGATGACACGAATCCCGGCATCGGCCAAGCGGGTGATCGTGCGGTCAAACAGGTGAAGTGCATCGATAGGAGGCACCGCGCGGTCATACACATCACCGCTCACAACTACTGCATCGTACGAGCCGTCTTGGGCCAACTCGACAAAATGGTCAGCGAAGCGACTTTGCGCATCAGTGAGATCCACGCCGTGGAACGAGCGCCCCAAATGCCAATCCGATGTATGAAGAAACCGCATGCCATAAGCGTATCGAGAGGCACTGACACAGAAAGTCACGTCGCGACACCACGCACAAAGGTGCCCGGTGTCGTGTAGAACACATGTACTTTTGTAAAGTAGAAGCGTAGAAAATGGCGTGGGGCGAATCTGCCTACGTGAAACAAGGAAGGGCCTACATGTTCAAAAAGGTTCTGGTTGCCAACCGCGGTGAAATCGCGGTTCGCGCATTCCGTGCGGCATACGAATTGGGAGCGTCAACCGTCGCAGTTTTCCCATATGAGGACCGCAACTCTGAGCACCGCCTCAAAGCTGACGAAGCGTACCTGATTGGCGAAAAGGGACACCCGGTTCGCGCTTATTTGAGCGTCGAAGAGATTATCCGTGTCGCAAAGGAATCCGGCGCCGACGCGATCTACCCCGGTTACGGTTTCCTTTCCGAGAACCCGGATCTGGCACGCGCATGTGACGCTAATGGAATTACCTTCATTGGGCCCGCAGCCGAAGTTCTCCAAATGGCCGGAAACAAAGTCGACGCTCTCGACGCAGCCCGTCGCGCTGGCATTCCAACGCTTGCTTCGACCCGCCCTTCGGCAGACCTCGACAAATTGCTCGCCGAATCCGAAGAAATGGAGTTTCCGCTCTTCGTCAAGGCAGTCGCCGGTGGTGGTGGACGCGGTATGCGTCGCGTCAACTCGCGCACTGAGCTTGTCGACGCGCTTAAGGCGGCTATGCGAGAAGCTGAAGGTGCGTTTGGCGACCCGACCGTCTTCATTGAACAGGCCGTTCAGCGACCACGCCACATTGAGGTGCAGGTTCTCGCTGACAACGACTCCAATGCTGTTCACCTTTTTGAGCGCGACTGCTCGATTCAGCGTCGCCACCAGAAAGTCGTCGAGATTGCTCCCGCTCCACACCTCGACCCCGAAATCGCACAGGCTCTTCACGAAGATGCTCTGAAGTTCTCCCGGGCCTTGGGTTACCAGAACGCCGGAACGGTCGAATTCCTGCTCGAAACGGAAGGTCCACGTAAGGGCAAACACGCGTTCATCGAGATGAATCCGCGCATCCAGGTGGAACACACGGTGACTGAAGAGATCACCGACGTCGACCTCGTGCAGTCGCAGATGCGGATCGCAGCCGGAGCTTCACTCGATGAACTTGGCCTTACACAAGACAACATCCACATCAAGGGCGCTGCGCTCCAGTGCCGTATCACCACCGAGGACCCGGCGAACTCGTTCCGACCTGACACGGGAACCATCACCGCCTACCGCTCCGCCGGTGGTGCCGGTGTCCGCCTTGACGGCGGAACCGTCTATGCGGGCGCCGAGGTGTCGGCCCACTTTGACTCCATGCTGGTGAAGTGCACCACGCGCGGACGCACCTTTGAGCAGGCGGCTTCACGTGCCAACCGTGCGTTGGCTGAGTTCCGTATTCGCGGTGTAGCTACCAACATTGGGTTCCTGCGTGCCGTCCTGGCTGATCCTGCTTTCCAGGCTGGCGACCTCGCCACGACGTTTATTGATGAACGCCCGTACCTGCTTGAAGCAAAGGTCGGTGCCGACCGTGGTTCGAAGCTTCTTGAGTATCTGGCGAACGTCACCGTGAACCGTCCACACGGATCGTCTCCTGTTGCCTTGCAGCCCCGTGAGAAGCTTCCCCAATTCGACATTTCAGGTGAAGCACCTGCAGGTCACCGCCAGAAGCTACAGGAACTGGGACCTGAAAAGTGGGCACAGGCGCTGCGCCAAGAGAACGCTCTGCGCGTCACCGACACTACGTTCCGCGATGCCCACCAGTCGCTTTTGGCAACCCGTGTGCGTACCCGCGATCTCGTCGATGTCGCACCGTACGTCGCACGCATGACTCCTGAACTTCTCAGTGTCGAAGCATGGGGTGGCGCTACGTACGACGTCGCTCTGCGCTTCCTTGCAGAAGACCCGTGGGAACGTCTCGAGAAGCTGCGCGACGCCATGCCGAACCTCAACCTGCAGATGCTTCTGCGTGGTCGTAACACCGTGGGTTACACCCCGTACCCCACCAAGGTCACGGACGCGTTCGTTGACGAAGCAACACGCACTGGTGTCGACATCTTCCGTATTTTCGACGCACTCAACGACGTCAACCAGATGCGCCCAGCTATCGACGCCGTTCGCAACACGGGAACTGCGGTTGCCGAAGTAGCACTCTGCTACACTTCGGACCTCAACAACCCCAACGAGAAGCTCTACACGCTCGACTACTACCTCAACCTTGCTGAAGAGATCGTCGAGTCTGGCGCCCATGTCCTAGCAATTAAGGACATGGCCGGCCTGTTGCGCCCTGCAGCAGCCAAGAAGCTGGTCTCTGCGCTTCGTTCAAACTTCGACCTGCCGGTTCACGTCCACACCCACGACACTGCAGGTGGTCAGTTGGCGACACTCATCGCCGCTGCTGAAGCAGGGGCAGACGTCGTGGACGCAGCAAGCGCTTCGATGGCAGGAACCACCAGCCAGCCGTCGCTTTCAGCTCTGGTCGCCGCGTTTGAAAACACCGAACGCGACACCGGGCTGAACCTGCGCAACGTTGAGGACCTCGAACCTTACTGGGAGAGTGTGCGCAACGTCTACAAGCCATTCGAATCTGGGCTTCCTGGACCAACCGGACGCGTGTACAAGCACGAAATTCCGGGCGGTCAGCTGTCCAACTTGCGCCAGCAGGCAAACGCTCTAGGACTGGGTGAAAAGTTCGAAGAAATTGAAGACTTCTACGCGGCTGCCGACAAGATTCTGGGCCACCTCGTCAAGGTGACTCCTTCTTCGAAGGTCGTGGGTGACCTCGCACTGCACATGGTCGCAGTGGGAGCGGACCCACAGGACTTCGCTGAGAACCCACAGAACTACGACATCCCAGACTCTGTTGTCGGATTCCTCAGCGGCGACCTCGGGGACCCTCCGGGTGGCTGGCCAGAGCCTTTCCGCACCAAGGCGCTGGAAGGACGCACCCACAAGGCCCCTGCAAGCGAACTTTCGCCTAACGACTCCAAGCTTTTGGACGAACAGGGTGAAGTGCGTCGTGACACTCTGAACCGTCTGCTCTTCCCGCAGCCGGCCAAGGAGTTCCTCAGCATGCGCGATACCTACGGCGATCTTTCGGTCCTCAACACCACCGACTACCTGTACGGTCTGGAAGAGGGCGAAGAGCACGCCGTTGTCATCGACAAGGGTAAGGCGCTTCTTCTGGGCATCCAGGCAATCGGTGCGGCCGATGACCGCGGTATGCGCACCGTGATGTGTACTCTAAATGGTCAGCTGCGCCCGCTGTCGGTACGCGACGAATCCATCAAGGTTGACGTTGCGGCGGCCGAACGTGCCGACACCTCAAACCCTGGTCACGTGGCCAGCCCGTTCGCTGGTGTTGTCACTCTGCAGGTGAAGGAAGGCGACAAGGTCAAGGCAGGCCAGACGGTTGCCACGATCGAAGCGATGAAGATGGAAGCCTCGATCACCTCCCACATCGATGGAACGGTGTCTCGTTTGGCAATTGGCCCAGTCGCGCAGCTTGAAGGTGGCGACCTAGTCGTTGTGATCGATGGCTAATCGCGCGATTCGTACGTTTGGGGATCCGGTTCTGCGTACAACGTGTGAGCCGGTGACCCAGTTCGGAGAGTCCACCGTCGCGCTGGCACAGGATTTGTTGGACACGGCAGCGCCGAAAGGTCGCGCCGCCGTTGCCGCCCCGCAGATCGGTATCGCTGTGCGCGCCTTTGGGTATGACTTGCACGGTCGTAGGGGAGCGGTTTTCAATCCCGAGGTCGTTACAAGTGGCGAGGTTCGGGATATTGACGAGGGTTGCCTGTCAGTCCCGGGACTATTCTTCCCAACTCCTCGCTACGAGTTTGCGACAGTACGCGGGGTCGATGAACACGGTCAGGCCGTTGAGATTTCGGGTGACGGGGTGTTTGCACAGATGTTGCAACACGAAACCGATCACTTGAACGGCGTGGTGTACGTGCAGACCTTACCGTCTGACCGTCGAAAAGAGGCCATGCGCCAGATTCGACAGTCAGACTGGTTTATGAAGTAGCGAGCCCGCTCTACCCTTCGGTACGTTCTGCCACAGCCACCCGAACGCACGCAACGAGCCCCTCAATGGCTACTTCGAGCTCTTCGAGCGTGGGCATCGAAGGCGCAAGGCGAATAATTGAGTCAGTGGGATCCTCACCGTATGGGTGCGTGGACCCCGCTGGCGTGAGTTTGACTCCAGCCTGCGCGGCGAGTTCAACAACGCGGCTAGCCGTGCCTTGCGGCACCGTGAGCGTGATGAAGTAGCCACCGTGGGGCTGTGTCCACGAAACCCCTTCAACACTGCCCAGATCACGGTCCAGCACCTTTTCAACCAGCTCAAACTTGGGCTGGAGAATCGCCGCATGCGCCTGCATGTGGGCGCGCACACCGTCAGCGCTACGGAAGAACCGTGCGTGGCGAAGGTGGTTGATCTTATCGGGCCCAATGCATGTGGGGGAGAGGCACGATTCATACCACTCCATGTTCTGCTGTGAGGAGCCAATAAATGCCACGCCCGCGCCTGCCTGAGTGACCTTAGAAGTCGAGGCAAAGATCCACACGCGGTTGGGGTTGCCGGCCTTGCTGCACACATCCAGGATGTCCAGAACAGGCGCTTGGTTGTTATCACCCAAGTGGTGGAGCGCGTAAGCGTTGTCCCAGAAGAGTTTGAAGTCAGCCGACGCTGGCATCTCAGCCAGCGCTTGAGCGCGTTCAGGCGACACATTGATGCCGGTGGGGTTCGAATATGCGGGGACGACCCACATGCCTTTCACGTCATCGCGGGAAGCGTATTCAGCAACCTGCTCGAGCACAGGCCCTTCGTCGTCCATCTCAATGGGAATCAGTTCAAATCCCAGGCTCTCAGCGAGACCAAAGTGACGGTCATAGCCCGGAACAGGACATAGGATCGCGCGCTTCTTCCCGGCCCATGCGGTGCCGTCTGGTGAGTCGTGCAGTAGGTGGAACTGCAGGACTTGGCTCATGAGCACCAGCGACGAATTGCCCTGCGCGAACAGCTGTTGTGTGGGCACCTGTAGAAGGGGGGAGAAGATCTCACGGAGTTCGGTCAAACCCTTCAATCCACCGTAGTTGCGCGTGTCGGTGCCATCGGCAGCCGTAGCAGTTTCGTTGGTGACGTTCGTCAGCAAATCAGCAGAGAGGTCAAGCTGTTCGACCGATGGCTTTCCGCGTGTAATGTCGAGTGACAGGCCACGTTCTTGGAACGCCGTGTACTCGTTTTGGGCTTGTGCGAGATTCTCCATGAAAAAACCCTGACTTTCGTGATGCTCTGTATTCACTATCCTAAGCATCATGCTTGATGCGTTACGACGCCCCTCAGTGATTTTCGGTGCTGGCTTTGGGGTCCTGATCAGCTTGCTCTGTTTCTTCCCCGAAGTTTTCAGCCTTCACACCGTCACTGGATTCGTTCACTTTACTGCCATGCGACCTTTTGCGCTTGCCGTTGTGGGTGGCGCTACACTGCTGGGTCTTCTTGTGTTGGCGTTCTGGCGATCGCCCATGCTACTTGCCATGTTGGTTGTCGTAGCTCTGTTTACGGGCATCGTTGGCGTTCAGTGGGCGTCAAAAGGTTTGCGTAATTCCGCCGAGGTGGCAGCCCCCTCTGGCGACAAACTCACCGTGGTAAGTGCGAACGTTCTGATCGGTAACGATTCGTACGACAGGCTGTTTAAGCGGATTCACGATACTGATGCAGATATCGTCGCGTTGCAAGAGGCCGCTCACACGACAGTTGAGGACAAGCTTGAGAAGTTCGGGCTGTCGGATGCATATCTGGTCACACCCGAGACGCCCACTGCCTCACCCACAGACGCTGATTCTTTGGTCATGGTCAAGCACGACCTAGAGCCGGAGGTCATCGACGCGCACTCGCTCCCGTTTGCTACGGCTGGTGTACGCACCTCACTCGGCGAGTTCTATTCCATCCACGCTCATGCTCCTGTCCAGAGTGCGGTCGAACAGCGCAATTGGGCACACAGCGTCAAGACAGAGCGTGATATCTGTGAGCGTGCAACCTTGATTGCTGGTGACTTCAACGCGACAACGGATTCGCCACTGATGCGCACTGGCAGGTGCTCAGACTCAGCCGAAGAACTCAATATGGGTTCCCGAGGGAGTTGGCCATCAAAGTGGTCGAGTATGCTTGGTGCGCGCATCGATCACCACCTGTATAACCCCGAGTTGCTCACTCCGTACAAGGGTGAAATGTTCGTGATCGACGGGAGCGATCACCGCGGTCTCGAGTTTTCGTACGCGTTTCAGGACGCTGATGGTTGAACCCAAGATCAGTAACCGCCTTCATGGGCGTCACTTTGGTCAGTCTCCGCAAGCGTATGAGCGTTTTCGGCCCGGATACCCCAGAGAAGCGTTGGATATCTGTGTACACGCCGCACCTGGCCCACGGGTCGCCGATATCGGCGCGGGAACTGGAAAACTCAGCGTCGCCTTGCGCGACCGCGGACTGGACGTCACCGCGGTAGACCCTGACACCTCGGCCCTGGAACATAACCCGTGCCGCTCTTTGGTTGGGACCGCCGAAAACATTCCTTTACCCGCGGGCAGCGTCGATTTGGTGACGTTTGCGCAGTCATGGCACTGGGTCGACGCAGAGGTAACCGTCACGGAATGCGCCAGGGTTCTAACACCTGGGGGAGTAGTGGCAATTCTGATCAACCAGCTAGACGTGTCACACGAATGGGTCATGCGGATCGCACGCATCATTCACGCTGGCGATGTGTACCGGCCGGAGTGGCGTCCAAATTTGGGTGACCCGTTCGGCGAGGTTGAGGCGCATGTGAGCACGTTTACACAGAAGCTCACGTTTGACGATCTGGTGGGGCTGGCGTCGACGCGTTCGTATTGGTTGCGTTCGGGGCAACACCAGCGAGACAGAATCGTGAACAACCTTCGCGACTATCTGTTCACAGAAAATCCCATGGGGGAGACCTTGCAGCTGCCGTACGTGTGCCTTACCTATGTGGCGATGTTGAATGCATAAAAGGTCAGGCACGGAGAGTGTCCCTGCCTGACCTTTTATTGAAGGCTCTTTAGATGTGAGCCAGGTTTTCTTTAGGCCTCAGCGTTGGAGGAGCCTGCCAGTGGCGAATTGTTTGGTTCGGTGGGCGCCGAGGTGGTATTCCCGCCGTGGGAGATCGAGATTTTGCGTGGTTTAGCTTCTTCTGACACTGGGATCGTGAGTGTGAGAACACCGTCGCTGAAGTCAGCAACAATGCGGTCAACGGCGATCCGGTTGCCCAGCGTCAGCTGACGTGCCGCGGTGCCGGTTGGACGTTCGCGAGTGAGCCACTCGACACCTTCACCAGCTTCAACTTCACGTTCAGCGCGGACCGTCAGGGTGCGGTCTTCAACGTCAACGTCGATGCTTTCTGGGCGAACACCTGGCATGTCTATGCGTGCCACGTAGTTCTCTCCGTCACGGAACAGGTCCATGGGGAGTGTGGTGGAGTTGGAGCGAGTGACTTCAGAGATGAAGCGGTCGATGTCACGGATAGGGTCAAAACGAGTAGCCATAGAAGATCACCTTCCTTGTAATGAACTCTGTACATTGAGCCTAACGCACTCAACTTTAGAAAAATTCCGTTCGCACGTTAAATCTATGCAAAATCAGGAAGCACACAGAAGCGCACTTAGAAGGGGACTCAACGCTAAGTGGGGCCCACCCGAAGGTGAGCCCCACTCAACTCTACTTAACATAATGTATATTATCGGCTAATTACCCATAGATGGGCTTAACCAGGCGTGGTCAGTCGCCTTAGAGAACTTCGTACGAAACTGAAATGACACCACTGCTATATCCGCCCACGGCCTTCATAGCCGCTACGGACAGGTCCAGGCAACGTCCACCGATGTACGGACCGCGGTCGTTGATGCGAACAACGGCCGTTTTGCCGTTTGCCTTGTTGGTGACCTTCACACGGCTATTCATGGGAAGTGTCTTGTGCGCCGCGGTCATAGCGTTTGCATTGAAGCGTTCACCGCTCGCCGTTGGTCCGCCATGCGTGCCATCTCCGTTGCCGTACATGGACGCCTTGCACGTTCCGCCTTGGCCAGAAGCCTTCTTGTTGTGCGGCTTATTCGAGTCGTCAGCCGAAGTACCCTTCCCACCGGAAGACTTCGAGGACTTCGACGAGCTTGATGAACCCGCAGAGCTAGACGAACCCGACGCCGACTCCTCAGGTTCTTCCTTTGGAGCGTCCATCTTGACCGATGCCTTCGAGGCCTTGTTCTGCTTCTTGGCTTCTTCTTCGTGCTTCTTGACTTCGGCTACCTGCTCCGATTCGCCCTGTGGCAGAGCGAAATCAGGCTCATAGTAGTCATGAGCATTAGCCTGTGCTTCGACGTCAGCGTTCGACTCCCCCTGACCGTTGTTGACAACACCGGCCACCGCAATTGTCGCGATCGCTGCGGTAGGAATCGCAATAGCTGCCATCACTGGCGCACGACGGCCGGAAGCAAGAACTCCCGCAGCCGATACAGGTTCACCGTGGCGTCCCGCCGAGGCTTTCCGGCGACCAAACAAATCCTTAAGCGACCCGCGAGTCGCTGGCTTTGACGCAGAATGCTTACCCATAAACGTTCCTTAATACTCCTGATACCGCGCTCACATTAAGCGCAGGACCACTGGCCCCAGCCAGCTTTTGCTTGCAGAATTTTTGCGCGCTTGAACTGTTCGCGCGGGTGGGCGTCGATTGGGTTGCCCTTGCCTCCAACTGAGCGCCAGGTCGCCAGCTTGAACTGGAACAGACCAAAGTGCGCACGGTTGGATTTGTTGATTGCACGTGGGTTGAAGGTGGACTCACACTTGGCAATTTTGTACCAGCGCGACCCAGGCCCACCCAGCATGGCTTTGATTTCTGCCGTGGACATTGGGGAAGAATAGTCGCCACTAGCGTCACCGGCGCTCGCATCGGAGGACTCCCCCGACTTCGACGAGCTCTTCTTCTTTGAGCCCTTCTTTGACGAGCTCGAACCACTCGATGACGAACCAGAGGTTGACGAGGATGAAGATGAGGAGGACGACTCGGACGAAGAAGATTCGTCCGTCGACGTTTCAGGCATTGTCACTGAAGCGTTGCCAACAGCCGCGACATTACGCGCCTGCTCTTGGGCCTGCTGAAAGTCATCCTCGTGGTGATTGACACCCGATTCTGGTTGCTCAACGCTGATGGTTTCGGGTTGTGTGAAGGCTTCTGCCGAGGTGTCTCCACTTTGGGGTGCTCCGACAACTCCAGCGACACCGACCGCAATAATTGCGACGGTTGGCACGGCGATTGCCGCCATGACTGGTGCGCGTCGACCCGAACTCAGAACCGTCGAAGCTGACAGCTTTTTAGATTGTGCGTGACGACCCTTTTTCTTGGTACGAGAAAAGAGGTCAAGAACAGATCCCTGTGTACGCGAAGAAGTGTGCTTGCCCATACGTGATGCCTTTACAATCCCGTTACCATTCCGTGACAGTTGTAAAGCATATATAACGAACCGTTACTTTATCAAGCTACGGGGATGTGCGATGCGTTGACTTCAGTGGGCTGTTCCACACACATACGCGTGCGCGCGACCTCAATCACTACTTACGGGAGAAGAACTCCACTCCCCTGCGCGTGAAGTCGGCACCTTTCGTCACGCCAGTCGTTGTGAGGTGAGACAAGAAATCAACACCGTTGTGCAGTGCTTCTCGCACATACTCCACGCCTTCATTTAGGCGCTCTTCCGAACTGTCAACAACCTGGGCAGGCCGTACGTTACTCATGCGGACACGGGTAGCGTGCGCGGTGTTGGCTACACGTTCACGTAGCGTGCGCGAGGTGGCGTCCTGAACTTCTGGCTGAGTCGCATTCGTCATAGTTCTATTCTGTGTGCAGGCTCCGCCAGGGTCAATATGTACAGGGAATAAATGGCCACGGTACGATGTTGTGGTTACATTCCCTTCCGCTACTTTTGAAAGGATCTCGATGAGCGAACGTAGCTTGCGCGGTACACAGCTGGGATCTCGATCGTTAGAGTCTGAAGTCGGTGTTGAGCCGGCACCCCGCCAGCACGTCGAGTACGTATGCGAGGACGGGCACAGGTTCACCGTTCCCTTCTCAGTCGATGCTGAAGTACCCGCTACGTGGGACTCAGGCGCTCACGGAATTGGTGTTCGCAGTGGCGGTGAAGAACCAGACGAAGAACCAGAAAAGGCTGCACGTACCCACTGGGACATGCTTCTGGAACGCCGTAGCTTCGAGGAACTGCAGGTTCTTCTGGACGAACGCTTGGCGATTCGTCGCGGTGAGGCTACTCCGGAGATTTAGCCGACAGACGACTGACAAGAGCCTTCACTTGAGAAGTGCGACGGGCGACGCCCCATTCCGCTACTCGGGTGAAGGCTTCTTTTATGATGTTTCCATCCATCTTCGACTCGCCGAGCTCACGTTCGACAAAGGTGATCGGGACTTCAACGATCGAGAAGCCGGCCAGTGCAACGCGCATGGTCATGTCGATCTGGAAGCAGTAACCCGCCGACTCAACCTGCGAAAGATCGATTGTTTCGAGTACCTCGCGTTTGAACGCACGGAATCCTGCTGTTGCGTCGTGAACACCCAGGCCCAAAGCAACGTTGACATAAACGTTTGCGCCACGCGACAAGAAGTGGCGGTTACGTGGCCAATTGACCACCGCTCCCCCAGGGATCCAGCGTGATCCGATAGCCAAGTCTGCGCCACGCTCCACTTGTGCCAACAGCTGTGGCAAATCACGACCGCGGTGTGACCCGTCGGCATCCATTTCACAAATGACGTCATAGTCGCGCTCTAGCGCCCATGTGAAGCCCGCAATATACGCCGGACCCAGGCCGTTCTTTTCTGCGCGTTGGAGCAAAAACAGGGTCGAGCCATAGTCAGGCGACTGCTTCACCCACTCCCCTGTGCCATCAGGAGAACCGTCGTCGACAACCAGGATGTCGACGGTGTTGTACTTGCGGATCGCCTCAATGGTGATGGGTAACGATTCACGCTCGTTGTACGTGGGGATGACGACTAGTGTTTTCACTCCTGCAATGCTACACGGACTTAGGCGTCGCGTCGTAAGAACGGCCGCCTACCCATGTTGTTCGCGCATGAGGCAAAGTTGCCCCCAAATCAGGCAGGCCTGGCGTTCCCGACCGCGGGTCCGTGCTCCACGCGGCTACCCTGGGATCGGCCACCTGGACCACAAGCGAGGTTGCTGACCACCGAACCATGTCGACAGCACTTCCCGGCGCAAGAACACCACCGTCAAACTGCCCCAGCGCCCGGAACCCGAACCGCGTAGACGCGTTAAATGCCGCGCGTGCCGAAAGGCCGTTTTCAACACCTGCTCGCACGGCCTCCCACGGCTTCCCGGCCAGCGAAAAGCTCACTTGAGCACCTGCGTTGAACAGAGCGTGCAAGTCACGTGGGTAATGCGGGTTCACTGTCAGGGCAAGACCAGAGGTGCCCCACACCTCGGGGTCCACCTGGGTGTCACACGCGATCAGCACGCGCACCCCCGCGCGTTGGGCGACAGTTTTCCAAACGGGGTTGCGTACCAACTTTTCAAGCTCTGCGAGCTCATCGGCTGTGTCGACCAGAATGAAAACAGGACCAGTCAGAGTGTTGGCGTCGCGAGCCTCATCGACCTGGATGGCTCGACGACCTTCGCGCACGTCGGTCGGATAGGCCACGACGTGTGGGCCCGTCACTGCGTCGCACTGTTCCTGTGTTCCTATCACGTGGACGCTCGTAACTCCACAGGACAGATAGTCGTAACCGTCTCCACTGCGTAGATCCAGAGCAGCGTCGACGAAGCCAGGAGCCACGAAATCACCATCAAGGGGTGTTCCGGAACTCACCGCCTCATCGGATCCCACCCACACAACAGTGTCACCGTCGTACGTGATCGCTGTTGCAAACGGGTCTGCAGTCGAATAAACGTCTCCACCAAATAAAGTTTCACTCACGGGCCACACATTAACGCACTTTCAGGCGTTCACATGTAGGGTTTAGTGCGTGACCGGCCTAGTAATCATCGACATGCCCGCGCTTTACTACCGTGCGTTCTATTCCGTCCCCAGCTCACTGACGAGCGCCGACGGAACGCCCGTGAATGCGCTCCGGGGCACGCTCGACGCCATTGCGACACTGGCAAGTCGACTCAGCACAACGCGGATCATCGCAGCGAGTGACGCCGCATGGAGACCCAGCTTCCGCACAAGAATCGTTCCCGAATATAAGGCGCACCGGGAACGCGAAGACAAACCCGGCACCGAGACTCCCGACGATCTCATTCCCCAAATTCCGCTCATCTACGAAGCCTGCACACTCCTAGGTCTCCCCGTAGGGCACATTGAGGACACGGAAGCCGACGACGTGATCGGATCCGTCGTTCACCAGTGGGACGGCCCCATCACCGTCGTCTCCCCCGACCGGGACCTCTTATCACTTCTCAGCCCTGACAAGCAGATCACCCTGCTACGACCTCGGCCGCGGGGGCAGTGGGAAGAAACCACAGTCCACGACCTCCCAGACCTCTACGGAATTCCCACCGGTGAACGGTACCGGGAGCTTGCGGCTCTGCGTGGCGACCCGTCCGATGGTTTATCCGGAGCGAAAGGAATCGGCGAAAAAACCGCTGCAAAACTACTGGCCGGGTATGGCAGCCTTGACAATGTTTTTGACGCCGCGAAACGCGGAGTCAAGGACCACGGCCTGTCACCTAAGCGCAGAGACAACCTGCTCGCAGCCGAACACGCGGTGCGCAAGAACGTACAGGTCATGACCGTCCTCACCGATCTAGACGTGAGTAACCTGATCGAGTCCTCCGCCACAATCACCCCAAACGTTGCCGGTCTTGACGCATTCGCCCAGCGCTACGGGGTTGAACGATCAATCAGCCGACTCACAGAAACCTTCACGTCCCACGCACCGCAAACGGCACCGCCAACGTCCTGGGCAGACGAACCCCTTTTCGCGTTCGACTTAGAAACCACGGGTCGCGACCCCCACACGGCACACATCGTCAGCGCGGCTCTCATCGACATGCGCACCAACGAAACCTGGGAATGGCTGGTCTACCCGGAAGACGACATTCCAGCTGAAGCAACAGCCGTCCACGGGATCACCACCGAATTTGCCCGCGCCCACGGCACGCCACGAGCCCAAGCAATTGCACACATGCACGCTGTCGTCTCGGAACGCACACCTGCGTGCATTGTTGCCCACAACGCGCCGTACGACCTAACTATCTTCGCCCGCGAATGCGCACAGCAGGACCTGCGCATCCCAGACTTATTCGTCATCGACACTCTGGTCATCGACAAACAAGCCGAACAGTATCGCAAGGGACCCCGAACGTTGGACGCCGTGTGTAAGCGCTGGGGCATTTCCTTAGACAACGCGCACGACGCAACTGCCGACGCCCGCGCCTCGGGCTTGGTGGCTTTGGCGATCGCAGACGCGTTCCCCGATATCGCCCAACTGAGTGCGGAACAGATTCACCACGCGCAAAAGGACTGGAAACGCGAACAGGCGGCGCGTCTGCAAGAATATCTTCGGACTCGACGTGACCCCAACGCGGTCGTTGATCATGAGTGGCCCTTTCTAACCCGAGGAGAACGCTGATGGGACTTTTCGACAAACTCGTCAACAAACCCGGTTCGCAAGCCAAGAAGCGTATTGGCTGGTTTGAAAAGGTCCTCAAGGATTTGCCCGAGGCGGACTACGAAGACCTCGAAAACTCAGAGTTTCCGTCCACGGCTGCAAAGATCTTTGAAACCGGTGACAAGCGCGAACAGTTCACCAAGTTCGCAGCCCTGGTTCGGGTGGCTGCCCAGAAGACCCTCGAACAGCGTCCTTACGATGTGCAGCTCCGTGGTCTGGTGGCGCTTCTTGACGGCATGGTGGTCCAGATGGTCACCGGTGAGGGTAAGACCTTGGTGGGTGCCATGGCGGCCGCGGGTTACGCCCTGCAGGGACGTTATGTCCACGTGGTGAGTGTGAATGACTATCTGGCGGCCCGTGACGCTGAGTGGATGCGTCCACTGTTTGAACTCTTGGGCGTGAGTGTTTCCTCTATCCAGGAGTCTGATGATGACGCCACCCGCAGGGAAGCGTACGGCGCCGAGGTCGTCTACGGTTCCGTGCAAGAAATCGGCTTTGATCTGTTGCGCGACAGGTTCGTCGAAGATGACGCGGATACCCGGGTACCGCCTCGGGATGTTGTCATTGTTGACGAAGCCGATTCGGTTCTCATCGACGAAGCGCGAGTTCCCCTGGTTTTGGCCGGGTCCACGAACGTCGAGGAGGCGAACTTCCAGATTGCTCGGTTCGTAGAGAAGCTTGAAGATGGTGTGCATTTTGAGGTGAGCTCGGACCACAAGGCTGTTTCACTCACCGATGAGGGTGTCGATCTTACAGAAAGAACACTCGACGTTGATTTGTTCGGTGAAGATGCTGACACACTCGCTGCGATCAACCTGGCGCTGTATGCACAAGCTCTGGTTCACCGAGACGTCGACTATCTGATTGTCGACGGGGCGGTGAAACTCATTTCGGATTCCCGAGGTCGTGTTGCGCAGCTTCAAAGGTGGCCCGATGGCCTGCAAGCCGCGGTTGAGGCGAAGGAGAAACTCGAGACCAGTGAGTCCGGGGAGATCCTCGACCAGATGACTGTTGAAGAGATGATTCACGGCTACCCCACGGTGTGTGGCATGACGGGAACGGCTCTTGCAGTGGGCGATGATTTGCGCGAGTTCTACGACTTAGAGATCGCAGCGATTGAGCCGAACGTTCCAACGGTGCGTGAAGATGAGCCTGATCGTCTGTACACGTTCCAAGAGTCGAAGGAACGTGCCATCGTTGACGAGGTTCTGGATCAGCACAAGAGGGGTCGCCCCATTTTGATCGGTACCCGGTCGGTTGCGGAATCCGAAAGTTTGGCGTCGCGCCTCAAGGCGCGCGGAATCGACAGCGAAGTCCTCAACGCGAAGGACGATTCGCGAGAAGCCGAAATCATTTCGCGCGCCGGTGCCAAGGGCGCTGTCACCGTGTCTACGCAGATGGCTGGGCGCGGTACCGATATTCGCTTGGCGGATGAAGAAGTCGCTGACCTTGGCGGGCTTTTGGTGATCGGTGCTGGCCGGTATCCGTCTTCGCGGTTGGATGACCAGCTCCGAGGTCGTGCCGGCCGTCAGGGTGACCCCGGCACCTCGGTGTTCTTCACCTCCCTTGAGGACAGCCTGTTGGACCGGGTTCCGGACGCTCAGAGGTTCGTAGAAGACGGTGATGAAACTGGTTTTATCGACTCCAAGCGCGCAGCACAAATGGTCGAGCACGCACAGCGCATTGCCGAAGGTGAGAACACCGCGATCCACCGTGACACGTGGCGTTTCAACGAGCTCATGGCAAAACAGCGCCAGCTCGTTCTTCAGCGACGTGTCAAGGTTCGCGAAGGCCACGGTGTTGACGAAGTGAAGGAATGCCTTGATGAGGAATTCACGAAGCGCCATTCAGATCTCGATGACGCCATTGTGGACCAAGCGATCACCTCGGTGTTGCTGTTTAAGATCGATGAGCGTTGGGTCGACCACTTGGCGTACCTGAATGACCTACGTGAAGGTATCCACTTGCGCACTCTGGCGCGTGAAAAGCCTCACGAAGCGTTCAACTCAGAATCCGTGCGCGTGTTCTCGTCGTTCTGGGACGACGTCGTCGACGGATCGGTTGAGGTTCTCAACGACGTCACGATCACCAAACAAGGTGTGGATCTGAACACGTACGGTTTGAAGCGCCCGTCGTCCACGTGGACCTACTTGGCAGCCGAATCGACGTTCGGTTCCGATGTCGAAAACATCGTTAAGCGCGTGCGCAAGTAGAACTGCGCTGTTCACTTAGCTGTCGAGGACGACACCGCGTCGGATCGACATGGCAGCGCGTTTGATGACTTTGGCAGTGCCTGGTTCGACCACGTTTTCCACTTGGCCCAACAGGTCCAACGTCTGTTTTGCCCACCGCACAAAGTCACCAGCGGAAAACTCGGCACTTCCCATTGCGCTACTGAGTGTTTTGCCTTCGGTCCACGCGAAGATGGCCTTCATCATTCCCGGATCGGGTTCGGGCGTAATGGGCAGACGCGAATCAGTTTCGATGTGAAACAGTTGGCTCCACAGCTGTTGCAGTTCACCAAACGCCTCTTGCAACTGCTTTGACGGCAGACGCGGAACTCCACCCTCTTCGCGGCGTGCCTGATACACCAAGCTCGAGGCCAGGGCGGCGACCTCGGGTTCGGTGAGACGGTCCCATATGCCTGCACGTACCGACATTGCGGTGAGGAGGTCGCGCTCGCCATAGATTCTACGCAGAATCCACGAGTCGTCTGGCAGGAACTTTAGCGTGACAAGAACATTGCACACGCGGTCAAACACGTGGGCGATCGACGATGTGCGCCCCTCAATCTGGTGGGTGAGACTAGACAGCTCTTTTTCCACCTTTGCCGCCCGTTCTGCCCACCGTGCGTGGGTTTCACGATCCGGGCACTCGTGGCACGGGTGATCTCGCAACTGCTGTCGCACGAGCTGGATTTCTTCTTGACCGACTGTGGGCGCTTTGTGCTTGGATCGCGGAACCGCTGCGGGGTCCTTCAAGCGTCCTTCGTCCAGGGCCGTTTCCACGATGGCTTGTACTTGCCTTCGGTGAGCGACCACCCTGTGGTTGAACTTCTTGGGAAGCTTAATACGACCAAGTTTGACCGCCGGTTCGGTGACCTCGTGAGGTCGCAGGTGCCACACTTTCCCCGATTCCGTGAGAACTGTAGGCAAGCGCACCCCGTGATCGTCGTTGCGGAGCGCTTGCAAAACGACGCACGCGCCAAAACCGCGTCGGCTCGGAATGAAGATCGTGTCTCCCATACTTAAGTGCGAGAGCGATTCGATCACATCGCGCTGACGCAACTTACTGCGCTGGTTGCTGGCACGCTTCTCTAACTGCGCAATCGTTCTCCGCAAGCCCGCGTATTCTGAGAAGTCGCCGTAGGAACATTCCATTGCAGACTCGTAGCCAGCGAGCGTTTCTTCTTTCGATCTCACCTTCCGGGCCAGACCCACGACTGCAGCGTCGGCCTGGTACTGGGCAAAGGACGTCTCAAGAACCTTTTTCGCATCTTCACTTGTCATGCGTGCGAGCAGGTTCGCGGCCATGTTGTACGTGGGGGTGAACTGGCTCTTGAGCGCGTATGTGCGCTTGGACGCAAGAGCCGCGATATCGGCAAGCTCAATCTGCGGATTCCACACAGTGACTGCGTGTCCTTCAACGTCGATCCCCCGGCGTCCCGCACGCCCGGTCAGCTGCGTGTACTCCCCCGGGGTGATCTGCACATGGGATTCTCCGTTGAACTTTGTGAGCTTCTCTAACACCACTGTGCGGGCAGGCATGTTGATGCCCAACGCAAGCGTCTCGGTGGCAAACACCACCCGCAGAAGCCCGCGGACAAATAGCTCTTCAACAACCTCTTTGAACTGGGGAATCAATCCAGCGTGGTGAACCCCAATGCCCTGTATGAGGCCGGCGGAGAAGTTGTGAAATCCCAAAACACCTAAGTCTTCCGCAGGGAGCTCTTCGCTCAAGTCATCCAGCCGTAGCGCAATCTCCTGCTTCTCCCGGCTCGAGGTGAGGTCCACTCCCCCGGCTAAGCACTGATCGAGTGCATCGTCACAACCGTTGCGGGAAAAGATAAAGAAGATCGCGGGAAGCAAATTCTCACTGCCCAAAGCTTCAATCACGCTGCTTCTCGCGGGGCGACGGAAGCGGGAGAAATAACGACCTCGGCGGCGGTTTCCCGGGGACGGCTGGAACCGGCGCACATAGCGCTCCAACTCTTTATTCACGTTGAAACCGCGTGGCGCAAACAACGGGAAGATGTCCGTACCCACACACGCGTGATTGTGCAGTGGCACGGGCCGGTGTTCGGACACAATCACGTCTGTGGACCCGCGCACTTCTGCCAGCCACGCTCCAAACTCTTCAGCGTTGGACACAGTTGCCGACAAGCTCACCAACAGCACGTGGATAGGCAGGTGGATAATCACTTCTTCCCACACTGGCCCTCGGAAACGGTCGCCCAGGTAGTGGACCTCGTCCAAAACCACAAACCCCAGGTCGCTTAAATCGGTGCCTGAATAGATCATGTTGCGCAAGACCTCGGTGGTCATCACCATGATCTGGGCGTCTCGCCGGATCGACACGTCACCGGTCAGCAAGCCCACTGACTCTTCACCGTACGCATCGCACAATTCGTTAAACTTCTGATTCGACAGCGCCTTAATGGGTGCGGTGTAGAAAACGCGCACGCCACGGCTTACGGCCAGCTTGACCGCAAACTGGGCGACAATGGTTTTTCCGGCGCCGGTTGGGGCTGCAACCAAAACAGAGCGCCCATCGCTGAGCGCGGAACAGGCCTGGAGCTGAAAGTCGTCGAGTTCAAACGACAGCTCGTTACGAAACTCTGCGAGAGGACCGGTCATGGTTCCTTTTTTAGCTTGGAACTGCGCATAAGCTTGGGCTGGAGTGGGCTGGTCCATATGCTCACTCTAACCGACAGGGCGTTAGTCCTCTTCGACCCACGTGCCCTGGGCAATCATTTTGCGTTTGCGTCGCTTGTCGTTGATTGCGCACACGCCCCATGCCAGGAAGAACATGAACAGCATGGGCACCATCAGGTAGAACATGGAAATAGCGTCGGGTGACGGCGTTGCAATGGCGGCGAAAGTGGCGACCAGCATGATGACCCATCGCCACGAGTGGCGAACTGTTCGTGCGCTGAGCACCCCGATGAAGTTCAGACCCACCAGGATCACGGGCAAGACGAAGGCCACCCCGAACACCACGATGAGCAACATGGTGAACGTCAAGTAGTCCTGTGCCGGGACGATGTATGACGCACCTTGTGGAATGAGCGAACCGAGCGCGTGGATCGCACGTGGAAGCGCGAAGAACGCCAGCCCCGCACCGGCGAAAAACAGCGGAAGGGCAGCGCCTAAAAACCCAAAGACGTACTGCCGTTCCTTTTTTGTGAGCCCTGGAACCACAAATGCGCACAGCTCGTATAGCCACACAGGAGCCGTCACAATAAACCCGATAAACACGGACACCTTGAGTTTGAGGTCAAACGGCGAGGCGATACCCGCGAAGTTGAGTTCAGCTGTGCGTCCCTGCGACTGCGCGACTTCGTCCAAAGGACTCTTCAGCAGCACAATGACAGGGTCATATAAGAACCAGCCCACCGCAGCTCCAATGAGGAGCGCGATGAGCGACACGATCATTCGATTGCGTAGTTCTTTAAAATGCCCCATGAGGGGCATGGTTCTGTCAGGGTTTTTGGAACGTTTCACTTATCGGTGTCACGGGCCGACTGAGTCGAATCGACGTGCGAGCGTGAAGCCTTGTCTGTAGCGTCTTCGGAACGGGAGGACTCAAGTTCGGCCGGGGTTTCGTTCGAGTCGTCGTTCATCGACTTGACTTCGTCGCGGAAGATTTTGGCCGACTTACCCAGGTTTCGCGCCAAGGATGGCAGTTTGGAAGCTCCAAACAGCAGGATAATGATGACCAAAAGTATGATGATGTGGGACGGCTCCGGGCGCATAAAGCATTCTCCTTATTTTCGATCCACACTATTCTAAACGCTCAAGCGCGGCACGTGCATACTCCCGTGGCTCGATCGCTAACACGTGTCGCCCATGCATCATGAGCAGTTGGACGATCCAATCTGCGGAAAACACGGTGAGGTGAACAGTGACCGTTCCGGGCCCGTGCGTGTCAAAACTCACGTCCCGAGGTGTCAGTTCGTCGGCGAGCCACGCACCTTCGGGTGTAAAAGTGATGCGGCAGGGCTGCCCGTTGTTGTGTTCGTCGTTGCCCGTTTGGGCCGGTTCCGAGGTGGTTTCCCAGTTGCGAATGTAGTCGGCACGGAAGGACCGGTGTCCTTGTTTGTCGTGACAGTAGGCGTCTAAATACCACTGGCCGTCCAGGTTGAACGCGATGGGTGAGATGGTGCGGGTGGTAACTTCGTCCCGGCTGCGGACGTAGTAGTCGATCGCGAGGGCAGTGCCCGTCTCCAGCGCGTGGGCCACTGCCGAGCGCAACTCTGGGGACACCTCGGCGGGTTCAAAACTCACCGCGCGCGACTCACCCTCCCCTACAACGCCACGCAACTTCTCAATGACAGTCTGGGCGACCTCGGGGGTGTCCGAACCTGCGGACTCTAACGCCATGAGCAAGAGGTGCGCTTCCAGGCTAGATAAACGAACTGGAACATCCACGCCCTCGGTATTGCTCAAGGATACGATTCCGTCGGTTTCCCACACATCGATCTTGGCGCCATAATCGTCGGGCATGCCACTGACAAGCAGGACGTCGAGGTAGTCGCGCACCGTGCTTTCGCTAAGCCCAAAAACCGCGGCGAGTTCGGCGATGGGCACTTCTTCCTTTTTGGTGATATACGCGACCAGGCTGATCAGCGTTGTCACCACTTGAGGCGTACTACTCACCAGCCAGCTCCTTTAACCGATCCACCGTTTGGCGGTACCCATCCTCGTACGCTCGGACGACCTCGGGCGGTTCGAGAGGTGTGACGAACGACCCCAAACTCAGCATTTCGGATACGAACTCGTGCATGTCTGTGACATCCACAGTCACGCGATCCCAACTGTCGTCAATGCGCGACACGGCATGCGCGCGACTCCGCAGGTTGTCTCCACGCCCATGGGCCAGGGCAGCAGACACGCGCACTGTGGGATCCGAACGCACATAGTCGCTGGCGGAAAAGTCGGACGGAATGTCATATGCGCTTGAACGGTACTTTGGGTGGTGTTTCACCTTCCCAACGATCCGACTGAGTCGGAATACGCGGATGCCCTCGCGGTCCACGTCATAGCCGACCACGTACACGCGCGGACCACGGCTGAGCACGCCATAAGGGAACAGTGTGCGGACTTCAGGTTGACCGCCTGCCTTGCGATACGTAAACGTTTGAGGCCGGCGGTCCTCAACCGCGTCGATAAAACGGCCAGTGAGCTTCGTGTTCGTTGCGATAGCGGGAACAGGAACGTCGTGCTGAATGAGATCTTCACCTAAGCCCGTGAGCTTGGTCATCGCACGCACCGCTGGTCCCGTCTGCGGGAGCCACACCGACGCGGCTCGCAGGACCTCCACCTCGGCAGGGGTGAAGGAGATCTCATCGAGCGCGTAGTCCTCGTCTGTTATGCGGTAGCCGTAGACCACGTCTTCATTTGGCCGGTTGCCCCAGTCGGTACTAGAGATATTGATCCCCATTCCGCGCAGGGTGGCCTTGTCGCGTTCAAACATACGGTTGAACGCGTCGTCACTTAAGTTCTCGTAGCCTTCAACGTGCTCACGAATCTGAGCCTTACTCATCCATGTCCGCGTATTGCGCAGTGCGAAAAGAAGGTTGAGAAGCCTTTCGTACTGCCTGCGAACTGGAGCCGAGACCATTAGCCCACAGCAGACAGGATGTCGACGACGAACACCAGGGTGGCCCCACCAGGGATGTTGGGAGGTGATCCCGCGTCGCCGTATCCCTTGTCGGCGGGGACAATCAACAGAACCTGGGATCCGACCTTCTGGCCCTTCGCGCCTTCGTCCCAACCGGCGATGACTTCACCGGCGCCTGGGGTGAAGGAGAACGGTTGTCCACGATCCCAACTTGAGTCAAATGGCTTGCTGGGGTCGTCCCACAACCATCCGGTGTAGTGAACGCTAACCTTCTGACCTTCTTTGACCTCGGGCCCTGTACCTTCAATCGCAGGCGCGACCGTGAGTTTTTGAGGAGCGTCACCTTCTGGTTTAGAGATCGACGGTTTACCGTCCTTGTCGCGCTTCACTTGAGGCAAATCCCCAGGAATCTCTTTCTCTGTACCTTCAGCCTTGGACAGGACTTCCGGCATCTCTTCGACCTTCACAATGTCCCACACGTAAATGAGAGTCTGGTTGGGCGATTTGCCACCTGGGCTGGCGTTTTGCACCATGAGCACACGGCCACCTTCTTGCACACCCATGACAGCGTCGAAGAGGCTCTTGTTGATCTGCTGGTCGTCCATTGGGAAACCAGACGGTTTGGAATCGTACGACGACTCGATCTCTTCGCCAGACTCACCGGAAATCAGTGTGTAGTTCGCGGTGACTTGAAGGCCTTTGTCGACCTTCTTCCCAGAGCCCTGTTCCAGGGTCTTGTGTGCGTTCTCGGCAGCAAACGGAGTTGTGACTTTGACTTCTGGTTTCTTGTTGGCGTCGCCTGAAACCTGGATGTCGTCAATCGCCCCGTTCTGCTTCTGTTCCTGTTGATCGGGTGATTTGGAGTCCTCGTCTTGGCCACCACAACCGGTCAGGACTAGAGCCGAAACGGCGACCGCGCACACAAGTTTTTTCACTGGTTTCCTCTCTTCTGCCCTAGTTATGCTAGCTCAGAATCATTGAGACACGCGATGAGTTCGTCTGCGTGTTCGCTGGTGGAAACAAACGGGTCTCTCAGCGTCACCGCGCGTTGAGCGTGCGCATTGAGTCGCAAGTGAACCCAATCGACCGTGTAGTCGACGCGGTGTTCCACGGCCGCCTCGACAAACGCGCCACGAATCTTGGCACGAGTGGTCTGAGGAGGCACATCCTTCGCTGTTGCAACCTCGGTGTCGCCCACGGTTCGAGCAATCAGCCCGCCAGCCTCCATCTTCTGGACCAGCCCAACTCCCGGCGTCACGTCGTGATACGCAAGCTCCAGCCTACGAATTCGCGGGTCACTCAGTTCCACTTGAGACCGGGACATGTACCGGTCAAGGATCTTCTTCTTGATCACCCAGTCGATCTCCGTATCGACGCGGGAGAAGTCCTGCGTGCGCACCGCCTCGAGCATGCGCTTCCACAGGTCGAGCACTGCACGCGCAGTCTGGTCATCGCCCACGCTGTGGTCCCCTCTGTCCACGACTGTGGTAGCCGCCTGCAGGTAGATTTCGAGCAGTTCAACAGCCGTGAGCGTGCCACCGGCTTTGAGTTCCAGTGGCGTTGTACCGGTGAGGTCGCGTGCGATCACACGGATATCGTGAATGGGGTCCGACAACGTCAGATCCCGCAACGGCATACCCGTTTCGATCATGTCCAGAATCAGCGCAGCCGATCCCACCTTGAGCTGTGTGGTGGGTTGTGCCATGGACGAATCGCCCACGATCACGTGCAAGCGGCGGTACTTTTCGGCATCCGCGTGGGGTTCGTCGCGCGCGTTGATGATGGGGCGTGACCGCGTAGTCGCGCTGGATACACCTTCCCACATGACATCGGATCGGCCTGATAGACCAAAGACCACGTCCGAGGTGGGAGTCGCCAAAGTCTGTGTGGCGTTGGGGTTGGCGCGGTTTGTCTGGGCAGCGGGCATGGCCGTGGAGACCTGGCGTGGGATGATCGCTCCTGCGCCCACCATGAGTTGTCGTACCACGAGGAACGGCAGGAGCGTACTGGTCAGGTGCGCAAAGTCCATGTTCCTGCGGATGAGGAAGTTTTCGTGGCTTCCGTACGAGTTTCCGGCGGAGTCGGAGTTGTTCTTAAACAGGTGGGGAACGCCGTCGTATCCGTCGGTTTTGAGTGCCTGGTTTGCCTGGCGCAAGAGGTCCTGCATGATGACCGTTCCGGCGCTGTCTTGCGCAATCAAGTCATCGAGGCGGTCGCATTCAGCGGTGGCGTATTCGGGGTGTGATCCCACGTCGAGGTACAGGCGTGAGCCGTTGGGGAGAAACACGTTGGAGGATCGTCCCCATGCCACAACTGGCTTAAACAGGTACCGGGCCACTTCTTCCGGTCCCAGGCGACGGCCACCTATGGGTGCGTATGCAATCCCGAACTCTGTTTCTAAACCGAAAATGCGTTTCATTCGCCGGTCTCTTCCCCATGTGTAGAGTCTGCTTGTCCGCGTGCCGACTGACCGTGTTCGAGTGCCCCGCGCACCTGCTCTTCCGTGAGCCGCACAAAGGTCCTGCGTCCTGGCGCGTTGCGGTCCAAAATTGCGGCTTCAACGTGGGCTGCAACGGGATCTTCTTCTCCAAACAGTGCTCGTACTGCTGTGTTGATTGTGGAGTCGAGGTCTTTGAGCCCTGGCGCGACTTGAATGCGTTGCGCGGTGGCTTCAGCGTTCCCGCCGATCACCACGCAGTCGTTTTCGTCGGCGACCGAACCGTCATAGGACAAACGGTAGAGGCGGTCCTGTGCAGGAGTTTCGCCCAGCTCGGCGACCACCAGTTCAACCTCAAAGGGTTTGGACTCGGTGGTGAACACGCTTGCTAGTGTCTGCGCGTACGCGTTGGTGAGTCCGCGGGCGGTGACATCGGCACGGTCATATGAGAATCCGCGCAAGTCCGCGTATCGCACGCCTGCCTGGCGTAGCGTTTCGAACTCGTTGTACTTGCCCACTGCTGCGAAAGCGATGCGGTCGTAGATTTCCGCAATCTTGTGCAACGTGGACGACGGGTTGTGAGCAACCAACGCAATACCAGCTTCATACCGGCACACAATGACCGAACGACCTCGGGCGATTCCCTTCCGCGCGAACTCCGCGCGGTCTTTCATCAGCTGTTCAGGGGATACGTAAAACGGTGCAGTCATGAGTTGTTCCGTCCAGTCACAATTGAGCGAGCAATCTGAAGCACCTGGTCAGCAGGGACTTCTTTTACACCGTCCCCGTCAACGGTCATCACCTGTGGCGCGATCTTCCGAACCAGGTCCGGGCCACCCGTGGCAGAGTCGTCATCGGCGGCGTCGTAGAGCGTTTGCACGGCGACGCGCACTGCTTCTTCAGCATCCAGCTGTGGTTTCCACAGTTTTTTCAGGGCGCCGCGTGCGAACCCGGCCCCCGAACCGATCGAGTGGAAATCGAGTTCCTGGTATTTCCCACCTGTGACGTCAAAGCAATAGAGCGCTCCCGAGGTGGTTCCTGGCACAGTGCCCGCAAAGAGTGGCACGACTGCCAGACCCTGCAGTGCGAGGCCTAAGTTGCCCCGCAACATCGAGGCCAGCCGGTTCGCTTTACCTTCTAGCGAAAGCGGGGTGCCTTCGATCTTTTCGTAGTGCTCGAGTTCCAGCTGGAACAGCCGAATCAGTTCAAGCGCAAGCCCCGCAGTTCCTGCGATTCCAATGACCGATGCCGAGTCGGCAGCGTGGACTTTCTCAATGGTGTGGCTGGCGATCAGATTGCCCATCGTGGCCCGGCGGTCACCGGCCATGAGCACTCCACGTTCCGTTTTAAAAGCGACAATCGTCGTGCCTACTGGCGCTTCGAGTTGCTGCGAGACCACCTGCGACGGGGCTTGTGGCAACACGTGCGGACGCACGCGAGCCGCGAACTCGACAAACGAGTTAGTGGTCGCATCGAGAAAGTGCTTGTCGAAACCTGAGTTCACTGGCCACCCTTTTGCACGAAGTTCCTTACAAAGTCTTCGGCGTTTGTTTCCAACATGGAGTCGATGTCGTCCAGGATGTCGTCGACACCCTGCGTGTTGATCTGGGCCTGACCGGCTTCAACAAATTCTTCTGAATCGTCGTTGTTACCTTTTCCGCCACCGGCGTGTTTCTGAAATTGGCTCATCTCATTCCCTTTCGTTGTCTGACAGTTTAATAAGTGAGAGCGCTGTGAACAGCGACTGGGCGTCAGTCACGTCAGCAAGTGCCTTTTCCGCGAGCTCTCGCGTACCCAGTTCTGGGTAGCGCATGGGAATGCGTACGTAGTCATGCCCCAGGTTGAGCACGATCGTGTCCCAGCTTGCCGATTCAACAAAGTCACCAAAACGCGACACCAAGGTTCCACGTAGCCATGCACGGGTATCTTCGGGCGGGTTCGTCACCGCACGTTCAACGGCCTCGGGCGTGGTTAGGCGACGGATCCTGCCCGATGCTTCGAGTTTGTAAAACAACCCTTTCTCCGGGCGCACATCGTGGTACTGCACGTCGATGAGCTGGAGCTTGGGGTGATCCCACGGCAGGTTCTGTTTACGCACATAACCCTGGAGCAACTGGTATTTCGCAACCCAGTCGATCGAATCAGCCAAGGACAACGGGTCGGACGCAAGGCCCTCAAGGAACCGCTCCCACTCAGCGACGACCTCGGCGGTGGCCTCACAGTCAGGATCCATGTGAGCCTTCACCGCGTCCAGGTACGCGCGTTGGATTTCCAACGCCGTCATCTCTCCTCCGCCTTCCAGCGGAAGGCCGGCAGACAGCCCGAGGTCGTGCGAGACCGTGTAAAGCGCCTCAACTGGGTCTTTCAACAAGATCTGAGGTGCCAGGCCACGTTCGATCAGCGCAAGTACCAAAGACGTGGCACCAAAGCGCACCAGGGTGGCGGGTTCCGCCAGCGTCGCATCACCAATGATGACGTGCAGACGTCGATATAGCCCGGGTTCAGCGTGTGGTTCGTCGCGCGTGTTAATAATGGGCCTGCGCAAGGTCGTCTCCAGTCCCACGCGCTCTTCGAAAAAGTCGGCGCGTGAAGAGATTTGGAAACCGGGGACGGACGCAGACTGCCCGATACCCACTCGGCCAGATCCGCACAGAATCTGACGGGTGACGAAGAAAGGTGTGAGCCCTTCGACGATCGAGTCGAACTCAACAGCCCGGTCCACCAGGTAGTTTTCGTGGGTGCCGTAGGAGGCACCCTTTGAGTCGGTGTTGTTCTTGTACAGGTTCACCGGCTGGTCGCTGGTGGCCAGATTGCGCACCGCTTCAAGCGCTACAAGGTCACCCGCCCGGTCATAGAGCACCACGTCACGCGGATACAGGCTTTCGGGGCTCGAATACTCCGGGTGCGCGTGGTCCACATAGAGTCGCGCCCCGTTTTCAGTCACTACATTTGCCAGGTACTGCGCTTCAGGTTGTGACTCCGGCAGATGCGTGAGTTGGGAAATGTGCGCGTCGTCGACGCTCATGAGAAAGCCACGGGCGTCGGCAAGGGGGCTTTCGGCGGAGAAGTCCCAGAAGTTCTGGCTAGATTTCAAACCCCGAGGTTGTGCGTACGCATCGACCACGCGCGCCGAATCGCGCATGGGGTTGGCTTTGGGGTTACCCGGTTGCCAGACACCGAACTCGGTCTCGGCACCCATTACACGCCGAACACTAATCACGTGAACCTCCCTGGCTCGCAACTACACTATGAGCGTGTCACGAAAATCAACGTCTCATCTTCTTATCACCCTAGTCACCGATGCCGTGCTCGTGTGTCTTTTTGCCGTCGTGGGCTACTACACACACGCCCAGAACCTGGAGTTCTCTGGGATTCTGCGCACCGCGTGGCCGTTTATGGCAGCGCTCGCGATCGCTTGGTTGGCCAACGCTGTGTGGACTGCTCCTCTTGCGCCACTTCGCACGGGCGTAGGGATCTGGGCGACAACGGTCTTGGTGGGAATGATCATCCGGATCATTCTGGGCGAAGGCACCGCCGGCCCGTTCATTCTGGTCGCCTCGGGCGTCAACCTTTTCACCTTGGTTGGCTGGCGTTTGCTGGCCAGCCAACTCGCGGGGAAAAGCGCCCGGTAGGTATCAGAACATCGACATGTGAGTGATCCGCTCACCCTTCTTTCCGGAAACCCGCGCCCACTCGTCGGGGTTCGACGTGTTGGGCAGGTCTTCGTGTTCACGGAATTCTTCGCGAATAGCCGTGTGGAGGTGCTCCCACGTGATACCGCGTTCGCCCGTTGACAACAGCGACTTAATTGCGTGTTTCTTGGCGCGGTCGACCACGTTGGAAATCATGGCACCGGAGATGAAGTCACCAAAGAACAACGTCTCTTTCTTCCCAGACACGTAGGTCACTTCGACGAATCGGTTTTCATCTGTGCGCGCGTACATGGTTTCTACGCACCGGTCTATGAGATCGTTCACGGCGTCCTGAGCCGTCGTGTCTACCGTGTGAATGGGCAGATCGGGAGTCAGATACTTGCTGAAAATATCCCTCGCGCCGTTTTCGTCAGGACGCTCGATACGGATTTTGACGTCGAGACGCCCTGGACGAAGGATCGCTGGGTCGATGAGGTCTTCGCGGTTCGACGCACCCACCACGATGACATTTTCGAGCTTTTCAACACCGTCGATTTCGGCCAACAGCTGAGGAACAACCGTGGTTTCGACGTCGGAGGACTTACCCGTTCCGCGGGTGCGGAAGAGCGATTCCATTTCGTCGAAGAACACCACGACCGGCGACCCCGCAGTTGCTTTTTCTCGCGCCCGAGCAAAAATCTGGCGGAGCTGACGTTCGGTTTCACCCACGAACTTATCCAGGAGCTCTGGCCCCTTGATGTTCAGGAAGTACGAGCGAGTGGAGGTATCTTTCCGGCGCTTGGCCAAGGAGTTTGCCACGGCCTTTGCAATGAGGGTTTTACCGCACCCAGGAGGGCCGTACAGCAGAATTCCCTTAGGCGGTTTGAGCCCGTGTTCCGTGTAGAGCTCCGGGTGTTCGAACGGCAGTTCAACAGCGTCCTGGATCTCTTCGATCTGGTGGTCCAATCCCCCAATGTCGCTGTAGGAAATATCCGGAACGGTTTCCAGTAGCAACTGGTTCGACTCAGGCTTTTCGATCTGTTCGAACGCGAATTGCGTTTTTGAGTCCACCAGCAGGTGGTCGCCGGGACGGATCGTGATCTCGCGCAGCGGGGTGGCCAGCGTGTAGATCTGTTCTTCGTCGTTCACCCCGCCCACCAGGACACGGTCGCCCAGAACTTCGCGTACGGCGACAACGGTTCCGGCGGCGTGGAAATCCAGCGCTTTGAGAACCACGAGCCCTTCAGACAGCAACACGGTCCGCCCGGGTTGCAGATCATCGGCAACCACCTCGGGCGCTACCGCCACCCGCATTTTGCGGCCGGCATAGTGAACGTCACAACGGAGGTTCTCACCGGGGACGGCCTGAATCACCGTGGCGTATGAGTTAGGCGGTTCCGTGAGAGCGTTCGCTTCTGCGCGAATACGTTCAAGCTCGTCACGCGCTTGGCGCAGGGTCTTCGTCAGGGCTTCATTTCGTTGCGCAGCGTTGAACAGTTGCTGGCGCAGCCCCGCAAGTTCCTTGCGCACTTTGGGCAATTCAGCTTCTGTCATGATTCCTCCTGACCAATAATCCCGGCTCGCTTTCCCGCTTCTCGCGCGGCTCTGCGGAGCTTCTTACCAGTAGTGTTAGGGATTCCCAGTGCCTCGTCGGTCACTTCGCCAGACTGCCACGCGTCAATGTCTTCTTGTGACGGCTGTTGTCCCTGCGGGCGCTTCTTCTTTTCAAGCGGCGTAGTGCCAGGTGCCAGACGGCGCGCGAATACCAGGAATCCTGTGTGCCCGATCATGCGGTGCTCAGGGCGAACGGCCAGCCCTTCTACGTGCCAATCACGCACTGTGCTCTCGAGCGCTCGCGGTTCGGTGTAGAGGCCGCTTTCTTTCAGAGCTTCCACCGTGCGCGACACCTGTGGCACCGTGGCCACGTAACACACGATTACACCTCCAGGGCGCAAAGCGTGCGAAACCGCGTCGATACACTCCCACGGTGCGAGCATGTCCAAGACAATCCGGTCGACTTCTCCGGTTTGGTAAGCATTGGGCAATTCGTGGGCGAGGTCGCCAATGCTGAGTTTCCATGCTGGGTGGGGACCGGCGAAAAAGTCTTCGATATTTCCCCGGGCGATTTGAGCGAACTCCTCGCGACGTTCAAAACTGTGAACCACGCCGGAGTCTCCCACAGCGCGCAAAAGAGCCAACGTGAGGGCACCAGAGCCCACTCCGGCTTCAACCACAGTGGCACCTGGGAAGATGTCACCAAGGGTGACAATGAGTGCTGCGTCTTTAGGGTAGATCACCGCTGCACCGCGAGGCATCGACAGCACAAAGTCCTCATACACAGGGCGGACTACTTGGTAGTCGACGCCTGCCGTGTTGGCGATGACCGTGCCTTCTGGCTGGCCAATCAGGTCGTCGTGAAAAAGTTGCCCCTTATGAGTGTGGAAAACATGGCCCGGTTGCAACATGATCGTGTGGAGCCGACCTTTGGGGTCGGTCAATTGCACTTTGTCGCCGGCACGTAAGTTTCCCCGGCGGTCTTGGGCTCCTGTCGCTTGTTCTGAAGTCACCCCATCAACTCTAGCGTGTCCTAGCAAGCGACCGCTGAGCTGTTCTATACGTGGAGCAATTCGTCGAAGAACTCCTGGAGGTCAATAACACCGGTAAGTGTGCTGTCTTTCATGACGAGGCAAAATTGTGCTTTGGGGCGGTGCGTGAGTGACTCCAGCAAGTGCGGAGCGGTAATGTCCCCCGGAACACCGATCCATCCGCCCAGCGGGTGGGCGTAGCTGTGTACCAGGTCATCGGAGGCGTTCTTGGTCACGATCGCTTGCGTTGCGGCGTGACGGTCGAGCAGTCCGTACGGCAGTCCCCGTTCGTTGAGGATCACCACAATCGTGGACGGACCGGCGACCGAATCTGCATATTCCAGGGTGGCATCGATGCTGGCGTTCCAAGAAGCCGCGATTGCAGGTTGGATGACCTTCTTCAGGTCGTAGGTTTCCATGCGCCGTGCGCGTTGCGCGTGTTTGGCAGCGTCAGCAGCGGAGAACCACAGCATGATGGCAATCGCCGAGGTCCAAATAATGGTGACGATGTCCGGTTTCCGGCCGGCGATCAGGGGTCCCACGAACGCACCCACGATGAAGAGCACTGCGATGACCCGACCGATGAGGGCGGCCATGATGGTGCCGGTGAACTGGGACCTCGTGATGCGCCAGATGAGAGCTTGGAGGGCCCAACCTCCGTCCAAAGGGATTCCGGGGAGGAGGTTGATGAAACCGAGTGCTGCGTTTGCGAACGTAAACGCTAAAAGCAAAAGCCACACGACCGAGCCCTGCTGGGTTGAAGTCATTCCCCACCAGCCCAGCGCAGCCAACCCGATGTTCACAAAGGGGCCAACGATCGAAATGATGAAACTGTGCGTGGCAGCCCTGGACGAGTTGTCGTCTGTACGAGGTTCAAAACGCGTGAACCCACCCCAAATGTTGAGTTCGATCGCAGCCACCTTCTGCCCAGTGAGCGTTCCTGCAATCGCGTGTGCGAGTTCGTGTAGGAACACTGAACTAAACAGCAGAACCGCATAGGTGAACGCGACAAACCATGCACCGATTCCCAAGTCGGGGCTAAAGTGACGCACCCACGGCGTGAACAGCATGGTGATGACGGCTGCAGCAACGAACCACGACCACGCCAGAATAATTGGGGTGCCTAAAAAACGGCCGATGATCAGGCCGTTCGATGCTCCCTGTTGTTTGGCGTGTGGCATGGCTTTATCCTAACGGCCCAACGGTCGCTGGGCGTGCTATTTCAGACCTGCGTGGCTCGATGTGGTTATTGTGGTTTTATGGCTGAACTCATTGCGCTTTCCCCCTCGCGGGCAAACGATTTTGTGTCGTGTCCCCTGAAGTTCCGCTTGCGAAGCGTGGACAAGATTCCAGAACCGCCGTCGGCAGTCGCGTTCAAAGGAACCCTTGTTCACGCGGTTCTTGAACAGCTATTCGATGTGCAGCCACATGAACGCACGCTCGATCACGCTAACACTCTCATCGAGCCCACGTATGCGTCACTTGCGCAGAAAAATTCCGACGTTTCAGATCTTTTCCCTCAGCAAACTGACCGCGACAAGCTCTTTACGGAGGCCGCGTCGCTTGTCCGCGCCTATTTCACGCTAGAGCTCCCTCAAAACCTCGAACCTGACGCTCGGGAAAAGTTCGTGCAAACAGAACTCCCGGGTGGCTTGAAGTTGCGCGGATTTATCGACCGAGTCGACCGCGCGTCTGGCGGTGAGGTACGTCTGGTGGACTACAAGACTGGCAAAGCTCCCAGACCGCAGTACTCTGGGGAAGCCGATTTTCAAATGCGCTTCTACGCGCTTGTCCACTACATGCTCACCGGTGAGATCGTTCACACACTTCAACTCATGTATCTAGGTTCCGGGCATGTGAAAGAACTCAAGCCCACTATGCAGGACATCGAGCGCACGTTTTTTCAAGTTGCAGATGTCTGGAACGACATCACCAACTGCGCTGAGTCGGGCAACTGGCGCCCCAAAAAGTCACCGTTGTGCAACTGGTGCTATTTCAAAACCATGTGCCCGGCCTGGGGCAATGAAGCACCTGAAGCGCCCCAGATTACGAACGTTGCAGTGGTTGAACCAGATTTCCCAAGGACTGCGCGTTAAGCCCGTTTAATGTTTGCACTAGAACGGCTCCGGGCTGTTCTTCCAAGGGCACGTGATTTGGGATGCCCACAGTCAAAGTGCCCGCTGCGATGGCGCTGGCCATTCCCGGTACCGAATCTTCCAACGCGATACACGCAGAGGGTGCCACGTCGAGAGCCGAGGCACCCGTCAGATAAGGCTCCGGGTCTGGTTTCCCTTTGGTGACCTCGTCGCCCGTAATCAGCGTTCGGAAAGTGCCTTCCGGCAGTCCGTCGACCACCGCCTGAGCCAGCGGGCGGTACGACATGGTCACAAGTGCCATGGGTACGTGCGCGTCCGCAAGTGAACCGATCAGTTCTTGTGCTCCCGGCCGAAACGGAATGCTTTCCCGTACCCGTTCTATAACACCGCGCAAAAGCGTCTTTACGACCTCGTCGGTGGCAAGTGGCAACCCGAATGACCGCATGATGTCGGCCGATGTGGTGAGTTCATTGCCCACCATGAGCATCGCTTGTTCATGCGTCCATTCGAGTCCGTGAGCCGCCATGAGTTCAGTCTCGGCAGCCATCCAGTACGGCTCTGTGTCGACAAGCGTTCCGTCCATGTCCCACAGAACAGCGTCGTAGTTGAGGCTCATACCAGTTTGATTCCTAGCAACGCATCGATCGCTTTCACAACGGCCTCCGATTCGCTTTCTGACGTGTTCTGGTCGCGTGCCGCCGCCCAGTCGTCGATGAGGGAAAGCGCGGTGGGGGTGTCTAGGTCATCGGCCAGGCATTCGCGGAGCTCGCGGATGACATCCTTCGAGACCACGTGGCTACCGCATTCGGCGGCGCGCTTCCACTGTTCTAAGCGTTCGGTCGCTTTAGCCAGGGCAGCGTCGTCGTACATCCAGTCGGACCGGTAGTGGTGGTCCAGAATCGTGAGTCGAATCGCCATGGGGTCAACACCCTGTTTGCGCAACTGTGACACCAGCACCAGGTTGCCCAGCGACTTGCTCATTTTTTCGCCTTCGTATCCCACCATTCCGGTGTGCATGTACGAATGCGAAAGTGGGGTGTCTAACCACGCGGCAGCGTGAGCCGCACCCATTTCGTGGTGCGGAAACACCAGGTCGTTGCCCCCACCTTGAACGTGCAGCGGCAGGCCCGCGTACTCCTGAGCGATAGCGGTACATTCGATGTGCCACCCTGGGCGTCCGGCTGGCAATCCGACCGGGGTCCACGACGGTTCGCCTTCGCGTTTTGCGCGCCACAGCAGTGGGTCTAGTGGGTTTTCTTTTCCTGGAACATCAGGGTCTCCCCCGCGTTCGGCGAAGTATTTGGCCATGGTGGCTTCGTCATAATGCGACACTGACCCGAAAGGTGGCGTGTACTTTGAATCGACCCTGAAGTACACGTCTCCGTTGTCCAAGCTGTATGCGAAACCCTTGTCAAGCAGTTCCACAACACTGCGCGCAACCAAGTCCATGGCTTCGACTGCACCGATGTAGTGCGTGGGCGGAATAACCCGCAATGCTTCCATGTCTGTGCGGAAGAGGTCAATCTGTTCGAGTGCGAGTTCTTGCCAGTCAACACCCGTTGCCTGGGCACGTTCCAACAGTGGGTCGTCAACGTCGGTGATGTTTTGCACGTAGGTGACAGTGTATCCCGCGTCGATCCACATTCGGTGAAGAATGTCGAACGCGACGTACGTAGATGCGTGGCCCAAGTGGGTGGCGTCATACGGGGTAATACCGCATACGTACAGTTTGGCTTCGTCTCCACGAACCAACTTGCGTAGTGGTCCTCGCGCGCTTGTGCAGTACACGGTAGGTGGATCGCATGATCGCACGAGGGCAGGAACATGTGGTGGCGTCCAAGATTTCACACAGCCAGCATAACGTTCGATCGAACTCCGTGCTCACCCGCAAGTTTTTTAGAGATTTTAGAGGGGTGGCCAGGGAATCGGCGTGCGGTTAACCGGCGGATACGGAAACGTCCCGGCGGACAACAAAGCGCGTGCTCGTTCGTGCAACGCATGTGTTTCGGTTTGGGTTGTTCCCAAGTCTTCCGCGGTAAGTTCCAGCGTGCGTTCGCACGCCTGAAGATGCCGAGGTGCCAGCCGGGTTCCAGCGAAACCCCATAGGACTGTGCGGAGTTTGGGTTCGGGGTGGAAGCTCAGACCGTTGTCGATAGCCCACAGAGTCGCTTCCTGCTCACCTGGCAGATACCCGTCTATCACGTGGCTTCCCTTACGGTCGGCGTTATTGGCCATAACATCGAACACAGCGATGTCGAAAAGGCGGTCGCGTAAATCGTGGCCCACAACGACCTCGGCGCCGTCAGTGTTGTACCCCCTAAAAACCGGGGCAACGTTATCAGGCACGTGGTCACTGGGCCACGCGTCGACAACCGGATCATCCCCTGCCGAATCTACAAACAGCTGAACCGATCCGGGGCCGTGAGGCAGATCCGAGCGCATGATGGTTTCGGGAACACAGCTAAGACCGCTCAGGTGGCTCAACCGGTAGGCGGCGACTTCGCGTCGGGCGAGCTCAGAAAAATCCTGCAAGAACGCCTCACCCTGGCTGGGTTTATAGACCGCTTTCAGTGCCACTCCCGTGGGCGGGGTGAGCACGATGAGGTACGTGTCGTTACTCGCCTCGGGAATCAGACCCAGAACCGTGGCCGGGCACGTGGCGATGTCTTGTTGGGCGCTCACTCAGCGAGCGACCCCGTTTGCGCGCGGACACACGTGGCCCTCGGGATCCAACGGAAGTGAACAGAACGGGCAGTCGGCACGGCCGGCGTTCACAACGAGTTCGGCGTGCCGGGCAAATTCACGAGCCTGGACAGCATCCAAGGTGACACGCAGAACGTCACGCTCGGTGTCTTCGTGAGGTTCCGCGCTAATCCCTGCTTCGCGGTCTGCTTCCGAAAGTTCGAAGCATTCGACCACCAGACGGTGAATGCGCGTGTCCCACCCCAGGCTCATGGTGCCGACGCGGAATTCCGCGTCAACGGGCATGGTCAGCCCCGAGTTGTCTACGTAGTCCGGAAGCGCAGAGACCGGGATGTTACTTTCGCCCACGCTTTTGGAACGCACCGTGTCAAGAAGTTCGTTGATGCGCTCCCCGAGCATCTCCACCTGCTCTTTTTCAAGCAAGACCGAGGTGATGGTGGAGTCGGAAACCGCTTGGAGATAAAAAGTACGACCCCCGGGCATGCCGACTGTGCCGGGAATGAAACGGTCGGGAGAATCGTGCTCAAATACGTGGCCGGACATATTCCTAGCCTACCGTTTTCGCGTATAAGATGGAGCCATGAGCCTCGAACCGGAAGTTGCATTAGAAGAGTTCCTCTCAGCAGTCCGCGCACACTTCTCTGCCGCAGCGCACCGCACCTCTGACACCGACGCCCGCGTCGAGGCCACGTACATGGCGCTCGCCGACGCTTTTGAAGTGTACGAAGACGCCTTGTACAACGCATTCGACGAAGTCACTCCACTTGAACTGTTCGACGACATAGAAGACGCAATCGCCGATGACGACGACGCGTACGACATGGACGACTTCGATGACGACCTCGACGATGATGACGACGACTACGACGAAGACGATGAGGATGACGACGAGGACGACCGCCGCTGACCTGTAGTCGCTCGGCGGTAGTCGCTTAGCTCGAAATCTGCGAAAGCGCGTCCCGAATTTCTGGTTCCAGAACTAGATCGGACTCCAGTAGCTCCGTTAACTGTCGAACCGCCCGTGGGGCCACGATCGAGCTGGACACGCCCAGTCCACGGTTCCACGCCAACGCAATATCGACGGGTCGCACGCCCAGCGCCTCGGCCGCTTTGCTCACCCCTTTGAGAATCGGCTCGTAATCCGGTCCCAGGTATGCGCCAACGTACTGTCGCAGATCGTGGGCTGCGCGGGAATCTGCGGGCGTTCCCGTTGCGTACCGGCCCGTGAGAACACCGCGCCCCAGGGCAGCCCCGGCGATAACGCCCATACCCATGTAGTCGCACGCCGGCACAATGTCGTCTTCAGCCGAACGGTTCACCAACGAAAGTTCGGTAAACGCGCACACAACGTCCACCTCGGCGCGCATGAGCGCAACCTGCCACGCTGTGTGGTGAGCAACAGCAACATAGCCGATCTCACCTCGGGCCTGTAGGTCACGCAAGGTCAGCGCGGTTTCAGTCAGCGGTGTGTGCGGATCGAAGGCGTCTACGATCACCAGGTCCACGCAGTCACGCCCCAGCGTCTGGCGCAGCCGTGCGACCTGCTCCGTGATGACGGCGCGGGAGTTGCTGATCTGCAGTTCGCCACCGATTGACTCGATCCCGACACGAGCAGCCACACGCAACGTGGAGGGAACTTTCATGGAACCGACAAGAGCGTGGGCGCTCGACGTACACGCAGACAGTTCAAGCAGCGTCCCACCAGCATCAACGTAGGCTGACATGAGCTCAAATGCCGTTTCCTGATCGACCCTGCTCCCCCACTCAAACGTCCCAAGAGTGAGGTCCGAAACAGTGAAACCAGACTGACCAACACGGTTGTGCAACATAAGTGTTGAGGTTACCGGAATTTTCGGAGTAGTGTAACGCCTGGTCGTGTAAGAAAAGGGGTGTTCATGGACTGGCTCGTCGCCATCATTATGGGAATTGTGCAGGGACTCACGGAGTTCCTACCCATCTCCTCGTCCGCGCACTTGCGTATAGTGGGCGAGTTCCTCATGCCGGGTCGCGAACCGGGTGCCTTCTTCACTGCGATCATCCAGATCGGTACTGAAACCGCTGTTCTGGTGTACTTCTGGAAAGACATCGTTCGGATCATTTCCAAGTGGTTCAAAGCCCTGGTGGGCAAGCACGACCGACGTGACCCCGACGTTCGCCTGGGCTGGCTCGTCATCATCGGGTCGATCCCAATTGGCGTGCTGGGCCTTCTGTTCCAGGACATGATCGAGACGACGTTCCGAAGCCTGTGGATCGTGGGCAGTATGCTCATCATCTTTGGTCTGCTGTTGGGCCTTGCCGACCGCGTGGGTCGCAAGGAGTACACGCTCGACAAAATGTCCTGGGGACAAGGTTTGCTCTACGGTGGCGCCCAAGCGTTGGCGCTCATTCCCGGCGTGTCGCGTTCGGGTGGAACGATCATGGCCGGGCGTTTCATGGGCTTTACGCGTGAAGCTGCCGCTCGCTATTCGTTCTTGCTTGCGATCCCAGCAGTGATGGCCTCCGGTCTGTACTCGCTGGCCAAGGCTGCCAACGAACCGCTCACCTTGGGATGGGGCCCCACGGCCGTTGCGACGATCGTGAGCTTTGGTGTGGGTTACGCGGTGATCGTTGGATTCCTCAAGTTCATTCAGACCAAGTCGTTCGCAGTGTTCGTGTGGTACCGCGTGGCCTTGGGTATCCTGATCTTCGTCCTGTTGGGCACAGGAGTTCTGAGCGCTTAAACGCCCGTGCTTTTAGCACTCGCCACCCAAAGTGGTGCCAGATATTCTGCTTCCGCCCAGGCTCAGCGTCATCGTCTGTCCCTGTACATGAAGCACGCAAAACTGGGCAGGCTGCACCCCAAAGCGTTGAAAGTTACTCAGTCCCGCGCCAACCGCATGAGCGACCATCGCTTTTATGACATCGCCGTGGGACACGATGAGTCCAGTTTGTCCCGGCCTGAGGTCGTTGATGAGTGACGTGAGTCCGTCCACTGCCCGGTTAAGGACGTGGGTCATCGCTTCACCGCCAGGGAACTCGAATGTGTGAGGTGACTGCTGGACCCGCTCCCAGTGTGCGCGTGTGCGCAGATCATCGAGGGCTAGACCGGACCATTCGCCGTAGTCGACTTCGTCGAACCGGCTGTCTGCTTCAATAGTGACGTCACTGCTCTGGGCGATTATTCGGTTTGAAGCAACAATGCGCGCAGTGTCCACGCACCGGTCGATCGTAGAGTGCCGGATCACATCGATGCCCGGGAGCTCTTGAGCTACCTTGGCCACCTGCTCACGACCTCGGTCAGTGAGCTCAACACCCGCAAGGCGACCAGCAAGAACGCGTTGCACGTTCGCTGTGCTTTCACCGTGGCGCAACAGTATGATCGTCACCATGGCTTAAGACTACGGAGGTTACACAGTGAGGGGCAACAGTTGGTTGGCTGTGAGCGGCGCGTTCATGGTCGGTGCAACGATCGCTGTGCAGGGCTTAGTCAACGGTGCTTTGGCCTCGAAAGTGGGAATCGGCGTTCTGGCCGCTACGGCGTCGTTCTCGATCGGCTTGGTTTTGATCTCGATCATCACGGCGTGTAGTCGTACTGCCCGCCGAGGTGTCGTCACCGTTGTGGGTTACCTGTTCTCGGGTTTGATTCCCTTTTGGTTGTTCTTGGGTGGTGTCGCAGGTGGCACCGTGGTCATCTCGCAAGCAGTCTCGGTCCCTGTCATTGGGGTGACGATTTTTACGACTTCCATCACTGCTGGTCAGTTGGTGGGTGGTCTGCTGGTCGATGCCACCCGGGTTCCCCCTGGCGGGAAGAAGAAGATTACCGTCCAACGAGTTGCAGGCGTACTCATTGTCATGGCCGGAGTCGCTGCCTCGGCGACCGGTTCCGCATCGTTGGGGTTCGCGTGGTGGTGGCCCCTCTTTCCCTTTGGAGTGGGCACCCTGGTTGCGCTTCAGCAGGCCGTCAACGGGCGCATCCGAGTCATTAGTGGATCCACCCTGGCGGCGACGTTTATTAACTTCGCGGTGGGTACGTCGTACTTGGGCCTGTTTTCAATCGCGCTAGTGTCGATTGGTTATTCGTGGACTGCTCTGCCGCAGACGCACGAAATGTGGATGCTCACCGGCGGGATCCTGGGTGTTTTTGTGATCGGAATGTCGGCGTTTGTGGTCCAGGGTTTAGGTGTGCTCACCATGACCATCATTACCCTTCTTGGGAATATGACGGCATCGGTTGTCATCGATATTGCGACGGGACACGCCCAAACTGCCTTAAGCCCGCTTACCCTGCTGTCGCTGGGTTTAGTGACTACCGGCAGTCTGGTCGTGTCTACTGCACGGACTAAGCCGAAACCATAAACCTCACAAGAGTACGTGCGCCGAAGTCCAAGGCTTCCAGGGGAACGCGCTCGTCGACACCGTGGAACATAGCTGGGAAGTCCAAGTCGCCTGTCAGTTTGAGCGGAGCAAAGCCATAGCCCGTAATGCCAAGTTCGGACAATGCCTTGTTGTCGGTTCCACCAGACAGCGTGTACGGCAAAACCGTGGCGCCAGGATCTTCGGCTTCAATCGCCTCTTTCATCCGATCGACCAAGTCACCCTCAAACGGCGTTTCAAGCGACACACCCGAAATGACTTGCTCGACCACAACATCGGGTCCAGCCAGTTCCTTCAAGGTCAAAAGTGCGTCTTCATTGCGCCCGGGCAAAGGACGGCAGTCGATGAGTGCCGATGCCTGACCAGGAATCACGTTGTGCTTGTACCCAGCGTCAAGCGCAGTAGGGTTTGCTGTGGTCTGAAAGGTCGCCCCAACGAACTTCAAAGCTGAGCCCAGCTCTGCAAGAAGCTTGTCGCGGTTAGCTTCCGTGTTCTCAATGCCTGTCAGTTCGGATACACCAGCAAGAAGTTCACGGGTTGCGGCAGGGGGTTCGGTAGGCCACTCGTGCTCACCGATACGGGCAACCGCGGCCGCCAACTTCACCACCGGGTTGTCGTTGTTAATCTGCGAACCGTGCCCCGCATTACCGTGGGCTGTCAGGCGGACCCACTCCATTCCCTTCTCGGCAGTTTGTACTAAGTACGCACGCTGCCCGCGAATATCAACCGAGTATCCACCCACCTCGGAGATGGCTTCAGAGGCACCTTCAAACACCTCGGGGTGGTTCTTCACAACCCAGTGCGAACCGTAAGTGGAACCAGCTTCTTCATCAGCGAAGAACGCGATGATCAGATCGCGGTCCGGCTGAACGTTGTTACGCACCAGAGCGCGAACACCGGCAACGATCATGGCGTCCATATCCTTCATGTCAACCGCACCGCGACCCCACACGCACCCGTCTTTAATGACCGCTTCGAACGGGTCGACGCTCCATTCGGACGCGTCAGCAGGAACAACGTCTGTGTGGCCGTGGACAACCAACGCCGGGCGGTCCGGGTTCTTCCCCGGGATTCTCGCAAACAGGTTGGCCCGCCCCCGAGCGGACTCGAAAATCTGGGACTCGACGCCCACCTCGGCGAGCTTTTCGGCAATATAGTCCGCGGCAATGCGTTCAGGGTTCGCCTTTCCTTCGCCCCAGTTCTGGGTGTCAAAACGGATCAGGTCCTGGCACAGCTGCACGACCTCTGACGCCGCCTCATCGCACACTTTGTCTAACGCGCTCATAAAAACTCCTTTCCCCAAATCAGTGTAGGAGCGTAACGCCAAACACGTTGATGTGTTCGTGGTTTGAACAAACTTCATGTTCTCTTCACCCCAGTTCACCTGTCACCAGCGATGACACAAGCGCGCAAACGCTAAGCTGAAAGAACGCGTATTTTGCCAAAGGAGAATCCGAGTGAAGATTATCGTTTTCGGTGGAGACGGCTTCTGTGGCTGGCCCACCGTTTTGCACCTGTCTCAGCGTGGCCACGACGTCATGATTGTCGACAATCTGTCTCGTCGCAGAATTGACGATGAACTCGGAGCACAGTCCCTCACCCCTATTGCTTCGATTGACGAACGCATCGACGCGTGGGAAGAAATCTCTGGCAACAAGCTTCAGTTCCGCAACTTCAACGTAGCAACCCAGCCGGATCAGCTGCTGGAGACGCTGGTTGAGTTTGCGCCGGACACGGTCATTCACTTTGCACAACAGCGGTCCGCCCCTTATTCCATGAAGCGGCCTGAAAACAAGCGTTACACGGTGGACAACAACGTGAACGCCACCAACAACTTGCTCACCGCGATTGTCGAATCGGGTCTGGACATCCACCTGGTACACCTGGGAACCATGGGCGTGTACGGTTACGGAACCGCCGGCATGAAGATCCCGGAAGGTTACCTCGACGTGGAGGTACCCAACGAAGAAACCGGTGAGAACGTTCACCAGCAGATCCTCTACCCCACGAACCCTGGCTCCATCTACCACATGACCAAGGTTCTGGATCAGCACTTGTTCGCGTACTACGCCAAGAACGACGCGCTGCGTATCACCGACCTCCACCAGGGAATTGTGTGGGGCACCAATACGGAAGAAACGCGTAGCGACGAACGTCTCATCAACCGGTTCGACTACGACGGAGACTACGGGACCGTCCTCAACCGGTTCCTCATGCAAGCGGCCGTCGGCTACCCGCTCACGGTCCACGGAACCGGGGGCCAGACGCGCGCGTTCATCCACATCCAAGACACCGTGCGTTGCATTGAAATCGCAGTCAACAACCCACCGGCATCTGGCGATCGCGTCAAGATCTTCAACCAGATGACCGAAACGCACCGCGTGCGCGACCTCGCCAAGCTCATTTGCTCGATCACCGACGCCCGCATGGAGCTCGTGAACAACCCGCGCCACGAGTCCGCCGAGAACGACTTGCACGTCAAGAACGACACGTTCTTAGACCTCGGTCTGGAGCCCACCACGTTGTCAGAAGGCCTTCTGCTGGAGGTTGAAGAAACCGCCAAGCGTTACGCAGACCGCGCTGATATGTCGAAGATTCCAGCCCGGTCGCTGTGGACCAAGAATCAGTCCGCCGGAGTGCCCACCGACGCTCCTGTAGTCGGCTAACTGTCACGGGTCATGCGGATCGCAATATTCACCGAGGTTTTTCTTCCAAAAATCGACGGTGTAGTCACGCGGTTGCTGGGCACTTTGGACCAGCTTCACGACATGGGGCACGAGGCGGTCGTGTTCGCTCCGGGACACCCGCCTGCACGTTATGCGGGGTTCCGGGTAGAACCCGTCCGGTCGATTTCGTTTAAGCCGTGGTATCCCGAGCTTAAGCTCGGATTGCCCACCGAGCGGATCGCAACCACTATGGAACGGTTCGAACCGCACGTGGTTCACGCGGTGAATCCGGTGTGGCTGGCCGCGTGGGGAACCATGGCGGCCACACGACGCAATCTGCCACTGCTCGCGTCGTTCCACACTGATGTTCCAGAGTACGCCACCCGCTTGGGGCTCGAATGGATCACCGACACGTCTACGCGCTGGGTGCGGTACATGCACAACCGTGCCGAGGTGAACCTATGTACGTCCGGCCCCATGGTGAAGCGCGCACAAGAGGCGGGCATTCGCAACGTTGGGTTGTGGCCGCGGGCGGTCGACACGCAGACGTACTCGCCTGAGAATTATTCGCAGAGCATGCGTGAGCGGCTCACGGGTGGCAACCCTGACGACCCGCTGGTGTTGTATGTGGGAAGACTGTCCAAGGAAAAGGACCTCGACGTGTGCCGAGGCATGCTGGAACACCTGCCGGCGAACACGCGACTAGCTATGGTGGGGTCAGGGCCGCACAAGGCGCAGTTGGAGGCGATGTTCGCAGGGACGAACACGGTTTTCACTGGCTACATGTCGGGCCAGGATCTGGCGGCGGCGTACGCGAGTGCGGATGCGTTTGTGTTCCCGTCGACAACCGAGACGTTGGGGCTCGTGGCACTTGAGTCGTTGGCGTCCGGTGTGCCGGTGGTGGGGGCACGTGCCGGGGGGATTCCGTACGCAGTTGCTGACGAGCGTACGGGCTTTCTGTTTGAGCCGGGGAATTCCGCCGAGGCTGCCCACAAGATTTCGTTGCTGTTGGACAACCGCTCACTGCGGGAGAAGATGGCGCGTGCTGGTCGCGAGCAGGCTCAGGAGTGGGGTTGGCGAACTGCAACCGAGGCCTTAGTGGGCTTTTATGAATCCGCGATTGATTTGCACCGGTATGCGCCCAAGTCGCTGGTGGGCCGATTGCGGTCGTAGGTTCATTCCGCGGCCAGGCGCATGGCTTCACTCCACGTGCCGAACGTGTTGCGCACTGTAGCTCCTGCAGGGCGTTCCCGCCCTTGGGCTCGCTCTGCTTTGACCCATTCTTCGTATGCCTTATACGAACGGTTGTCACTGGCTTTGCTGAAGTCGGTCATGGCCTTGCGGAAATCGTCGTGACTAAACCTGCTACTTCCCCGAGCTCGCCCGGTTTTTGCGGTAGGGATCCCAACGGCGTCGAGTGCGTCGTTCCATGCGCCCCCGCCCAGGTGAGCGCGCACGGTTTGGCTGGTGGGTGGCCACAGGCGCACGCCTGCGTTTCCGCTTCGAGGCATGCAGGCGACGATCTGCGACCGCGCCTTGTCGTATGCCGCTGCGCTGAGTGTTTTTGCTCCTGTGCGGCCCACCACGACTTTCGCCGCGGTGGCGAGTTGCAGAATGGGTGTAGCGTCAAGCTCGTGTGCCTTTTGCTTTGTGAGCAGGTCAGTGATTTGCGCGTGGAGGTCCGCGTCGATGCCAGCATCGGAAGCGGATTCGATGTCGTGCACCAGGGCATATATGTAGAGAGTGGCTACTTCAGTGAGCTGGTGCTCAGGATGTGACATGCGTCCTCCGTGTTTACGGTGCGTTTTCCGGGTCTGATCATCTCATATCGAACGGTTGTGGCCCTCCGCTTTGACCTGCAACGGCATCGAGAATGACATTAAGATAGAGCGACTGAGTGATATCAGTCACATAGTCTATGCGATGACTCCCGCGCTGGAAGGTGAACCGATGTTAAAGCCGTCATTCCGTCAGATCCTTGACAACTCAACGCGTCCGTGCGTTGGCCTGTGGAACTCTTCGGCAAGCCCAGTGGCCATGGAAGTTCTGGCCATGTCCGGCGCGGATTTTATTGTGATCGACGGCGAGCACGGGCCCATCGAATTGCGTGAGATTTTGGCACTTCTGCAGGCGTGCGAGCCATATCCGGCGACGGCTGTTGTCCGTGTTCCGTGGAATGACGAAGTCAGGATCAAACAGGTTCTCGACCTCGGTGCGCAGAACCTCGTGGTTCCTATGGTGTCAAGTGCCAACGAAGCGCAGCGAGCGGTGGAAGCGACCCGGTATCCCGCGCCTCACCGTCCGGGAAGGCGAGGCATGGGTGCGGTGTTAGCGCGGTCCGCACGGTGGGGTGCGGTTACCGACTACAGCGAGTCCGCAGACTCAACAGTCAGCCTGACTGTGCAGGTTGAAACGGCCCAGGGTGTAAGCAATGTGGAGGAAATCATTGCGACCGAAGGGGTCGACGCTCTGTTTGTTGGTCCGGCAGACTTGGCTGCTCACATGGGGCACGTGGGTGATTCTTCCCACGCCGAGGTCGTCGCAGCTGTCGATCATGTGGTGAGTGTCGCTGTGGCGGCTGGAATTCCCGTGGGCGTGAACGCATTTTCGCCACGTGACGCGGACCGGGTTTTGGATGCGGGTGCTGACTTCGTTGTCACCAGTGCCGATGTCCTGCTCATTGCTCAGGGCGCACAAGAGCAGGTGGCCCGAATCCGCGCACGAGACTCACGATCATAAGCTCAGTTACACGATTAGCCCACCTTGGACAGCCAGCGAACTGCTGCGCCCTCGCCTGCGTGGCGGAATGGTTCCAGCTCGTTGTCCCAGTCCTGGCCCAGGAGTGCGTCCATGCGTTCCGCGAACAGGTCGGGGCGACCGGAAGCAATTTCCATGACTGAACGGATGCGGTCTTCGGGGACGACGATGTTGCCGAAAGCATCGGTGATGGCGTGGTAGATGCCCAGTTCGGGCGTATGGCTCCACCGGCCACCGTCGTGGCCTTCTGACGGTTCTTCGGTGACTTCGTAGCGAACGTTGTCCCAACCACGAAGCGCAGAGGCGATCTTGGCACCTGAACCAGCTGGGCCACGCCAGCAGATTTCGGCACGCAGAAGTCCTGGTGCCGCCGGTTGGTCGGACCAGTCAAACTTAGCTTGTGCGCCAAGAGCACCGCCTGCTGCCCATTCGATGTGTGGGCACAGTGCACGCGGTGCAGAGTGGACGAACAGTACGCCCTGAGTATTCATTGTTTCCTCCTTTGTGAATACGTCTTCCCCTACGATCCACAACGGAGGTCAGTTCATAGTTTACGGCACGACTCGCACGAACAAAAACAGGCTGAGCCGTAAGCTTTGCTAATCTTGTCTTTGCGCCCCTGTAGCTCAGCTGGTTAGAGCAGAGGACTCATAATCCTTTGGTCGTCGGTTCAAGTCCGACCGGGGGCACTTTTGATGCCTAAACGTTTCTGCGTGAAGCAAGCCGGCTCAGAACGGCACGGGCACCGTCCACGCACGCAAAACGGTCGGTGGTGAAGTACGTTTCAAAGTCGGTTCTCCTTTCTGCCCCAGGCCGTGCAAGCCGGTGCGCAGTAATCATGGCAGACCAATCTGAGCTCACCACGACCACTCCGTATTCGTTGCGTAACGGATCCGATGAGTCCAACGGCCCAGTCATGATGTTCGGCAGGGTGGTCGCGACCGACTCCCCTGACACGGACGCCAGGACTCCCACCGCGGGAGCGATACTACGGATGAGGTCACCAATGGTCGGATCCAGGCACTCGTCAGAAGAGTGAACTACCACGACAACCGCGGACGGTCCTGCGTGTTTAGCTCGTTCAAGCAGAGACCGGATCTCTTCGAGCAGAAGGTCTTGGGAGGTAATCAGTGGGTCGCGCCCCAGTGACTGGCTGATGGAGTACGGGGTTCCCTGCACTTGCTTGTTGCGCGTGTAGTGGTCTGCCAGGTAGTCTTCGGCGGCCATTTCGAGGGGTTCGGGAGTTTCGGTTCCCGGCCCGAAGAATGGTCCGCTGATGAGGCGGACTCCCATTTGCTCGGCAAGGTCAACGTCGCGTTCGTCGCGGACGCCGCGTGCAAAGATTACGCCCGAGGTGCGTTCGATGTGGGATTGAAGGAGCCACGTGAGTTTGGAGAGGTATGCGCGGTCTTCGATGCGCAAGACATCCGGGTGGAGTCCCACAATTGACGGGTTGATGAGCGGGATGAAGGAAAGCGACTCCAGGTCCAGACCCACGTTGCGGATTCCGATCCCCCAGCCCATCTGACGGGCCGAGCGGATTGAGCGCAATACGGCAGCCGGATTGTCGCGCACGCTTGTGTGATCGAGTTTCAGGATCATGGAGCGCGCGTGGGAGTCAGGGCGTTCTTCTAGCGTGACGAGGGATTCAGGTTCGGCTGAGAAGAAGAGGCGCGTGTTTTGTGTAATGCCCGTATTCTCGGCATCCCGCAACGCGATGCCACGGATCGATGAGTCGTAGTCACCGGTGTGGTCAGACAACTGGATCGATTCACGTAAGCGGTCGCTGTCACAATCGTCGATATCGCGACGGAACGGTGTAACCACATAGCCTGCAGGAGATCCCGTTACGTTGTCGTGGACGGGTTCAAATTTGGTGCCAATGAGCCCGTGCCGGATCACATGTTCGAGGTCGTCAGAATCCACCGAACGTCTCCTCACAGTATTGCTTAAGTGTGTAGGACTTGCGCAGGTTGTGGCGCAGGGCTCCCAAAGAAACTCTCCATGGGAACCGTTCTTATTCTTCCACAGCTTAGTTGCTAACGCGTGCGACGTCCCTTCACCATGTCATAAACGCCCACACACCCGGCCAGAGCAACAATGACCGAAATGATGGCAAATGACAGCGCAAAGGTTCCATCCCAGCCCACCGCTTGTTCAAACCCAAAGAAGACGCCCGTGATACTGGCAATACCAACTGCGGTTCCCAAACGTTGCCCGGCCTGGATGACACCTCCGGCTGAACCCGCGTACGCCACGGGCACGTCGTTTAAGGAAAGTGTTTGATTGGGGCTAATCACGACGCCTTGAGCGCCACCGACAAATGTCAGCGGAATCATCATCCACCACACGCTCACATCAAACGACCGGTTGAGGAGGGCGACGCTAGCCGTGCCAATCAGTCCCACAAGCACCACCACGATACCCATGACGACCAGCTTGCGACCGTACGTAAAAACCCGGGTGCCCGACCAGCGAGAGGTAAAAATTGACAACACGGCGGCAGGGAGTCCGATCATGCCAGCCTCGAAGGCAGTGAAGTCGTGCCCCTGCTGAAGGAATACCGCAACGATCACCCACACGCTTGTCACGCCGGTGAACTGTAGCGTGATGAGTAAGGTTCCGTTCGCGAAACTGGGAGTACGAAAAAGCGCCAAATCTACCATGGGTTGGCGACCTCGTTTGGTGTAGTGGCGTTCCCACAGGGCCCAGGCAGCAAACATCATGAGTCCCACTGGCAAGAGCAGATACGCCAGTCCGCTTTCGTGCTGAAGGAATGGCAGCATGACGAACAGAATTGCCAGGGTAAAAATAATTGTCCCCACGGGGTCGATGTCAGGTACGCCGGATTTGAGCGCACGCCACGCACCTTGCGGGAACCACAGGAATGCCAAGATGATCGCGAACACAACAATGGGAACGTTGACCAAGAACGAGGATCGCCAGCCCCACTCAGGGCCCAACAATGCGATCAAAACACCGCCCAGAACCGGGCCAATGGCAACCGAAACACCTACTGTCGCACCAAACAAACCGAAAGCAACGCCACGTTGCTTACCGGTGAAAAACTGTTGGATCAGCCCCACTGTTTGGGGGTTCAGAAGGCCGGAGCCCAGCCCCATGCCCACACGCGCGAGGTTCAACACCAACGTATTTGGGGCAAGCCCCGCGACCAACGATCCCGCACCAAACAGGACCAGACCGGCGATAAATAAACGACCTCGGCCGTAGACGTCCCCTGCGCGACCGGCCGGCACCAGCAGAACACCGAACGCCAGCGTGTACCCCGCAAGTACCCACTGAAGAGCTGAATTGGTGGCACCAATTGTCGACTGCACAGACGGCAGAACCACGTTGACGATCGAAACGCTGAGCAACGCCGAAAGCAACGGCACGAGCGCGACTCCAAGGAGTCTGCGCTGCTCAAGTGTCATCTCACCTGAGCTCATGACTTCTGTGCGATGACGGCCCGGTATATGTCTTCGAATGTGCTCACGGTGTGGCTGATGTCGTGTTGGCGGGCAATCGTCTGGGAAACTTCACTCATGTGGCCGAGGTCGTCCTCCCCTGCCGTCGCGAGGCGGGTGAACGCGGTTGCGAGTTCGTCTACGTTGCGAGGTTCGAAAAGGTAGCCGTTCTCGCCGTGACGGACCAGGTGGGGAAGGGCAACGGCGTCGGCGAGGACAACGGGCTTGCCGGATGCCAACGCTTCAAGTGTGGCGATCGACTGCAGTTCCGCGGTAGATGGCATACAGAAGAAGGTAGCGTCTTTGTACGCCTGCACAAGTTGTTCTTGGCTGACTTTGCCGGGAATGTTGACGCGGTCCGCAATGCCGAGGTCCTGCGCCTGTTGTTTCAGTGCCTGAAGTTGTTCACCTGCCCCGATGATCGTGGCGTGGAGGTTCAGTTCTGGTGAGGTGCGTGCAACTGCTGCCAGCAGGTCCTCGATGTGTTTTTCGCTTGAGAGGCGGCCCACGAACAGAACTGAAGGTGGCTTGTCCCCCGCGGGTTCGTCGCTGGGCGCGAACTCCGACAAGTCGATTCCGCACGACACTGGGCGGACGTGGCGTGTGAAGCCGTTTTCGGTGAGGAGATCGGCGGCGAGCTGGGTGGGAACGGTGAGATAGTCCGCTTGCTCGAACTGGTTCTTCAAATCCCGCCAAGCCATGCGGGTGCCGACCGAACGAACCGGGCCAGGGGCAAGGATGTAAGGTTCCACGTTGTTGGGCATGAAGTGGTTAGTGGCCACCAGCGGGATGTTCCGGGTGGTTGCTTCAGCGATTGCATACCGGCCAATCACAAAGTGAGCTTGCGTGTGAATAACGTCCGGCTTAATCGTGTCAATCAAGTTCTTGACGGCAGGTTTGACCCACCACGGCATGCAGATCATCCATGTGGGGTGCCACGGCCAGTGCCAGGACCTGATGTAGTGAACCCACACATCGCCTGCGCGTTCACTGCGTTCGTATCCCGAAGGTGACGGGCAAATGACATGAACTGAGTGCCCTTTGCTCGCTAAACCATTGGCGAGTCGCTCCGCAAAAACTGCTGCGCCATTCACTTCGGGCGCGTAGGTTTCGGCGGCCAAACAAATCGTCAAGGGCTCTGAAGCGGCGTGGTGCTCTTTCAGTGTTACTCCCAGTTCGGTCGTCATGGTCGGATTTCAATCTACCGCACTTGGGTCGAGGTTCGTCCAATGTACGTGTCAGACGTGTCGTTACGCACGTGTTCTTACGTGCTGGTTTGTGCTTTGAGTTCGGCTCTGCGCAGTACGTCTGGATGGTACTTGGACAGAATAAAGACTGCGCCGCATGCGCTCAAACCGATAAGGCTCATCACGATCACAACCCACACGGGAGCGTCTGTTGCTTCTCCCAGGATCACGGCACCAAGAAACACAGCGACGATAGGGTCGATCACGGTTAGTCCTGCGATGACGAGTTCTGGCGGACCGGACGCATAGGCGGACTGAACAAAAATGGATCCGGCTAGTCCGGCCAACACGATGGCGGCGACGTTCAGCCACGTGATGCCACCAAGTCCGTAGGTCAGAAACTGCACGGAAACCACGTGGGTGTTGGTGGCAACGCACGCGAACAAGATTCCGCCTGCAATGACGTATACCAACTGTGGTGGGGCTTTTATGATCAGCTTCACTAACGTGAAAACGGCGATAGATACGCCGGTGGCCCACACAAGGGGCAGCGTCTCGGCACCCTGCTGAACTTGAGGTTTCGCCACCATGGCCGACATAAACACGAAAAGCCCCACACCCACGGTGCACCACGCGACAGAGGCGATGATGCGTTTTGTGAGTTTGAGGTTTCGAGTTCGTTGGGCGATGAGGACTGAAATGACGAGTGAGATCGCACCTACTGGCTGTACAACCATCACGGCTGCAAGAGCCAGGGACAGCGTGCCGCAGATAACCCCGACAACGGTGATCGACATTCCCAGTACCCACGTGCGGTTTGAGAACATCCCTAGGAAAGACTTCACACCGAACTTGGTGCCGGTGGCATGGGACTCATTGACACCTCGGTGTTGGAATACCGCCCCGAACGCCAAAGCCACGGCCGATACGACGGCGAGGCATAGTGCGATAGGAGTAGTATTCACAACGATTATCTTAAAGGGGAGATTCTGAACGTTTGGTGACTGCCACGGGGGCGTGGGCCACTATTTGATGCCCATCACGCCACATAGGGGCACGGACCAGTCCAGTTGCTGGGCCTTTTCAAACAGTGGGAGGGCTTTTTCGCGTACGTGGGCGGGGATTTCGACGGCTTTGCGTGCGTCCATGTCCACGTGAAGTAGCACGGTTTCGAAAATCATTGCGAGCTGGTCGCGTTCGCGGTCCAGGACGAGCACTACGAGGTGGACACCTTTTGAACCGAGCTTCACCGGGTACACGTGTCCCGTGAGGCGTTCACCGAGTGTCATTTCCGCCAGGTAGCGCAGGTGATGTTCGACTGTGAATAGCGAGAGGCGGTGTTCGTCACGGTATGTGCTGTCGAAACCGGCTTCCTCCATGAGGGTCAGGGAGGCCAGTGACGCCACGTCGATGTAGTGGCGAATGTTCATGTGTTCGTTGTGGTCGATCCACTCTGGTGGCACGCGTAGGTCTGCGTGAGCGGGAAGTTCCATGACTTGGTCGAAAGTGGGGAGCGTCATTACTTTTCCTTTCGAGGTCCGAGGTTCTTGAACGAGAATAACCTACGGGCGGATTCCACGGATATACGCGTCGATGAGCCATTCGTGGAGATCTGGGATTTGTTGCTCTACAAACGCTGGAAGAGGACGGGTGGCGGCAGCGACTCCGACGATGAGTCGCATGGCGTCAATGTCACCGATCAGGCCCGCTTCACGGGCTCGGACGAGGATGGGGTCGAAACGCGCAAGGCGGTCTGCGCGGGCGGACGACACTCTTTCCGAGGTCGCGAATTCTGGATCCTCTTCAGCCACTGCAACGAGCTGGGCGCTCAAATGCGTCTGGGCGAGCTCGATGATGAAAGTGCGCCAGGCCGCCTCCGGGCCAGCGTCCCACTGCTCTAAAGCGCGGTCCATGGCGGCGAGTCCCTCGGAGCTCATCTGCATAACCAGGGCGAGGAAGAGATCGCCACGTGTAGGGAAGTGCCGATAAAGTGTCGCAATTCCAACACCGGCCTCCGCTGCAATGGCCCGCAACGAAACACCCGCGCCTTGTTCTGCGATCAAGGTGCGGGCAACGCTTAGTAGTGCCTCTCGGCTCTGTTGAGCATCTGACCTCATGTGACCTCCCGTGTTTGCACCCCATGTTTGCACCAGTATAACCGGAGCGCTATGCTTCTTTTATATCCGGAGCGCCGTGTTCCGTTTAGTGAGGAGTTGTCATGTCAGAAACCGCACAAAAGACAAAAGAGACATCGGAGACGAGGAAGCGTCGCCAACTTGGTCCGGTCGCCATCACCGGGCTTGTAAGTGTCATCATCGCCCTTATGTTGCTGGCCTTCCTTACGCCAGCTATTCACTCAGGCGCGCACGACATTCCTTTGGCCGTGTCAGCACCGGAACCTGCCAAGGCCGCATTGACGCAAAAGATCGAGGCATCTGGCGCATTCAAGGTTGTTGACGCTTCTGGCCCAGAGGACGCCGTAGAGAAGGTGAAGAACCGCGAGACGGTTGGCGCAATCTCTGCCACCCCGACTGGGACTGAGGTCACCATCGCCAGCGGCGCTGGAGCACCATATGTGGCGGCGCTGAAAGGCGTTGCGTCACAGATGAAAGCCGGCGGGCAGGAAGTCACTGTCAACGATGTTGCGCCTATGACGGAGCAAGATCCGCAGGGCATGGGCTTGGCTTCAGCGCTGTTGCCACTGATCTTCGGAGGTATGGCTTCGTCGGTGTTGCTCGCTACGCAGCTGAAGTCCGCAAGCAAGAGGACTCTAGGCGCTGTTGGCGTGGCAGTGCTAGGTGGACTCGTCGCCGCCGCGATTTTGCAGCCGTGGTTTAACGCCGTAGCTGGTAGCTTCTGGTTGCTTTGGGCTGGGCTGTCGCTTGGAATTCTTGCGATCTCGAGCACCGTGCTGGGCTTGTTTTCGGTCATGGGATTCGGAGGAGTTGGCATTGGTGCTGTTCTCATGCTGTTTGTCTCCAATCCGCTGTCAGGCTTTACTGCTGGCCCCCACTGGCTCCCTGCTGGTTGGGGTGCGTTGGGGCAGTGGATGCCAGTCGGCGCGGCCGGCACTTTCCTTCGTTCGGCTGCCTATTTCGACGGTCGCGGCTTAGGTGCCTCTCCTTGGGTGCTCGTAGCCTGGATTGTCGCTGGCTTGTTCCTGATCGCGATCGGAGCTCGCCGACGGAAGGACTGAGCTAGAACGGCTCTGGTTAGAACGACCTCGATTAAAGGGTGACAGCCAGCACTGCCGCTCGACTAAGCCACCACCGGCCGGGTTTGCCAGATCAGCTTCAATCAGAAAGGTGGTGGCGAATCAGAATGGTGGTGGTTCTTTGCTGGGTTCCCATGGTCGGGCGTCGCCGTTAAACACCTCCCCTGCGTTTGCGTACTCGTCAGCGACCGCGCGGTCATACCCGCTCACCGCCCCGTCAGTTCGCCCGTCAGCCTGGCCGACAGTTCTTCCGTCATCTGACCCGGCAGTTTGCCCACCAGTGCCCCTGTCCGTTTGTACGGGTGTTCTCCGGCTGGGCGCCTGGCTATGAGCGCTTGTTTGTTCTGTTGCTAGGTAGTTGTTGATGGTGTGGCTGATGTCTTGGTCACCGGTATCGAAGTACTCGATTAACCGCTCATAGTGAAGTTGGTTGATCCTCGATTCTGGTGGGTAGACCAGCATGGCACCAATCCTGGGCAGCACCCACGCCAGGGAACCGTCATCCATCTTGTCGACGCGGAGTCGTTTCTGGGTTTTCTCTTGATGATGCCGTTTACACAACGGGTGCAAATTCTCCATCACAGTCAACCCACCATTCTCGGGGTCCTGATGGTTGAACGGTTCGATATGGTCCTTCTCACACACCCTGGCAGGGACCGCGCACCACGGGACACTGCAATCAGGGTGCCTAGCTTCGACCATGCGTTTCAAAGCTGCTGGTATGTAGTACTTCGTCGGCGTAGACTCCAGGACTACCCCGGTTTGCGGGTCGGTGAACATCCGGTACACCCACTTCGCCTGAGCAATCACCTCATCAGCAGTCTTAGCATCTAACGGCACCCGACCATTCATCATCACCGGAACCCGCACATCTGGGTCCACATTGACCGGTAGCCCAAAATCAAGCTCACTGCCCGCAGCACTATCAGCACCTGGCGAGCCTCCGGCACCCGGTGGCACATCAGTCCCTAGTGGCGCACTACTCCCCTGGTTCTGGGATGTTTGTTCTTTGGTTTCGTGTCTTCCAGAATCTTGTTGTTCGGGTCTGTGTTCACCTGGCCCGGGGTCTTTTCCGGATCTTTGTCTTTTCGGTCTGCGTTTCTCGAATCGGTGCTTTTCGTTTTCGTATTCTCTTGGTCTGTGTTCTTCGTTTCCGTCGGGACTTCGCTCTTGTCCAATGTTTGGTGGTGGGTTGTTCATGAGGAAGTGCAGTACCGGGACTGTGAGAGTAATGCTGGCTTGGGATTTCAACCATTCTTCTTTTTCAGGCATCGACACGCACAACTCAAGCTCACAAACCTGCTCAGCCTGCTTAGCTTCACACCTGTCAGCCCACACAGAACCGTCCGCATCGCCCGGACCGGGCCCATCAGCACCAGGCCCGTCAGTTGCGGAACCGCCGTTTGCATCAGCACCGTTAGCGTCAGCAGCGGGAATCCCCGCCTCGAAAGCACTGTTTGTACCCTTGGCAGTAGCGTTCCCGCCCTGAGCTTGTGTGCCGTTTTGGAGGATCACTTCAGCCCCATCCGTACTCGGGCTATCTGGCCCGGTGTAGGTGACTCTGATCGGTGCTTGTTTACCTGTCCGGGTCACTCGGACACGCAGCGTGGTTGAGGGTTTAGCCCCTGTGATCAAGTCCAGGGTGAGTTGGTCCATGAGCCGGTCATCATCAACCTCAACCCGACCTAGATCACCAACCCGCACTTCAGAAACTTCACCGTTGTCTTCGGTGACGAAAAGGGCTTGTTGTTCATCCGTCAACGTGGCAGTGAAAGGTTCTACGTGGTTCGCCATGATTGCCCTGGCAGTCCCGCGTACACGCTGATAAAACGCTTCCATCTCCAACACCGGTCCAGTCAGACTCAACGTGGCTGTACCGTCATCATTGACCCAGTACGACACTGACCGGTTACGTTTCGCGTTCTCCGCCCGGGTTTCTGGGGTCGTGAGCATGGCAAGCACTTCAGTGACATGCCGTTTAAAGGTTTTCCATGACACGTCCACCCGTTTACTGGTGAGCATGTCATCAAACACGGGGATACACACCCCAGCACGACCAACCCTGCCAGCGGTATACAACACCCGGTCGAACCCGATCACAGGGCTTGTCAAGTTGTTTGTGTCTGAGTGTTATAGGTATTTGTTGATTCGGTCGGGGTAGGCCGTGGCGAGTTGGGCCAGGGCTTGTTTCCAGTTCGTGGTTTGTCGTCCTTCTATAAGCC